>JBKPEE010000119.1:0-8385 GCA_046728235.1 Acidobacteriota bacterium | reverse complement strand
TTATAAAGAAGTGACCAACAAAGGGCCGGGCGGACATATTCTCACTGGTCCAATCTATGTCGAAGGGGCTGAGCCCGGTGACGTGCTGGAAGTTCGGATCAAGCAGATCAAGCTGGCGATTCCTTATGCCTACAACGCGTTCGGTCCCGGCCGTGGATTTCTGCCGGAAGATTTTCCGTACCCGAAGATGCGCATCATCCCGCTGGATGAAAAAAGAATGGTCGCGCATTTTGCGGACGGCATTGAGATTCCGCTGCGTCCATTCTTTGGCAGCATCGGCGTGGCGCCACCCGAGGTTTCGGGCCGTATCTCGAGCGCGCCGCCCTGGATTCACGCGGGCAATCTCGACAACAAGGAACTGGTCGCCGGCACGACGCTTTACATTCCGGTTCACGCGAAAGGCGCACTCTTTCTCGCCGGCGACGGCCACGCCGGACAGGGCAACGGCGAAGTCGACATCACGGCGATGGAGACCTCGCTCATCGGCACTTTTCAATTGATCGTGCGCAAAGACATGCACTTGAAATGGCCCCGCGCGGAGACGCCTACGCATTACATCACGATGGGAATTCACGAAGACTTAAACGAAGCTACGAAGATGGCCGTGCGCGAGATGATCGATTTCCTTGTCAACGACAAGCATCTGACGCGTGACGATGCTTATCAATTATCCAGCGTCGCGGCGGACGTGGACATTACGCAGCTGGTTGATGGGAACAAAGGTGTGCACGCGATGATCCCAAAAGCCATCTTTGTAGGACAGCGGAGCAGCACCGGTGACGATCAGATTACGCTCGAGCGAACGGCGTGCTTTGGGACGTGTCCGGTCTACCAACTGACGATCAAGAGCGACGGCAGCGTCACCTTTGATGGACAGCGCTTTACCAGGACCACCGGGATTGCGAACGGCAAGATTACTCCGAGCGACTTCCGCTCACTGGTAGACGAGTTCGAGAAGATCAACTACTTTTCCCTGGCCGACGCTTACACGCCCGGCACGAAGCAGTGCCCGCGTGTGATGACCGATATGCCGGCGGCTGACACGTCAATTCGGGTGAACGGCAAAACCAAGAGTGTCTCGCACTATCATGGTTGCGGCACTGAAGGCGTGCTTCAGAAACTGACCGCCCTGGAAGACAAGATCGATGAAGTTGCTGGAACGCAGAAGTGGATCAAGTGAATATTGGGTCAGTACCATCTGCGTAAGCAGATGGGTTAAAGATGCGCCTGGCAAATGAAGGAGCCTTCATTATCCCATCCGCTGACGCGGATGGTACTGACCACATTTGACGCGGATGGTACTGACCTCACTTGATGCAGATGGCGCAACTCGCCTGGTTACCAATCGCGATCCAAACCAAAGAATCAGGTATCATGCCTGCGATATGGCGACTCTAACCCCAATTGAACTCCGTGTTCTCGGCTCGCTGATCGAAAAACAGATCACGACTCCGGAGTATTATCCCTTAACCCTGAACTCGCTGACCGCCGCCTGCAATCAGAAGAACAACCGCAACCCCGTCACGTCTTTTCCGGAAAGCGAAGTTGAAGAAGCGCTCTTTACCCTGCGCGAGAAAAATCTGGCCTATGTCTATCACGGCAGCACCAGTCGCGTTCCCAAGTATAAGCACGTGGCCCCGGAGGTGCTGCACCTCTCGCCGCCGGAAGTCGCCGCCATGTGCGTTCTGATGTTGAGTGGCCCACAAACCGTCGGCGAAATTCGCACCCGCGGATCGCGGCTGTATCCGTTCAATGGCCTGGAAGAAATTGAAGAGACGCTGCGGTCCCTGGCTGCCCGCGACGACGAACCACTCGTCATGAAGCTGCCGCGTCAACCTGGTCAGAAGGACGCGCGGTTTGTGCAATTACTGTCGGGCGAGCCGCCGCCGGAACAAATCAGTGAATTGACCCCTGTCGAAAGAGTTAGTCGCCGGACAAACGACGCTGATCGAATCGCGAAGCTTGAAGAACAAATGCAGGATCTCAGCCAACGAGTCGAAAAGCTCTCAACCCAATTCGCGGAATTCAGGAAGCAGTTTGAATGATTTTGTGGTGTCCTGGTTTTACCGTCAACGCAACGGTGACCATCCCTACTTCTCGCGGCATATGCTTGATAAATCCAACGCGGTGCATTTCACATAGACGCCAACTTCTCGTCACCATGAAACCACTCATGAAAATAGCCACAGTCCTGTTTGCGAATGTATGCCTCGTAACGATGAGCACGGTTATGACTCTGGCGCAAGGGAAAAAACCTGCGCCGGTTTGCACTCAGGTTGGTTTTGCCGCCTTCAAACGATTGCCGAAACTCGAATACGAATGTCCCGAAAACATCTCTGATGAGGCCTTGCTGAAACTACCAGAGCGACTCGCGGCGATCCGCAAGCTGGAGCGTTCGCTTAGCACCTTCAATGCGGCCGGATGGTGGAACGCCAACGCCGACGATCTGAATGTATGCGAGATTAAGGGCCGGCCCGGCAAACTGACTGCCGAAGAAAAGCAGAAATTGACCGATAGCGAATATGACCTGCACGTCTTTGGCAATCACCAAATGCGCTTGATCGTGCTCGCCGATCCGTGTTACGCCACCGGGTACTCGGGCTCAAATGCTTTCCTGCTGGTGCGTAAGGAAGGACAAATCTTTGTTTCGCAAGTGCTGGATGGTTACGCATCGCGAGTCGGTAATTCGGTGGGCGTTGATTTTGCCAATCTGAACGGACAGACGCTGGTGGAGGTTTCGACAGCGAACAGTTTTCCACCTTCGCTGGACTACTTTTACTTTGTCATTGACCCCCGGACAAACAAGGCCGTGCCCAAAAAGCTCTTTAAAATCGACAACAAAATGAGTAGCGATATCTATTCAGACATGTTGATGGGCGAGCCAAAGGATTTTGGATTGCCGAAAGATGCCACGGAACTGAATGTCATTCGAAATGGGCGGCTCATGCCCACATTCAGCGCCTATGAACAGGATGAGCATGGAAAAGTCGATGGACGGTTACGGCGAGTTATCTATCGATGGAGCGGCAGATTTTATGTCCCGGCGCGTTAGTCTGGGCGGCTTACACGTTCGACCTTTCATTCACACCGGGCTTCAGCCCGGTGATCGAAACCCCCGCGTCCGACCAAGAAACTGTTTCAACAGTTTCTCGTTTCGGGCGACGGCCTAACTGACTGCTGCATCGAACGATTCGAAAGTTGCGAAGAAGAGTAAACCGTTAAAACGGTCCAATACGCCTTTCCCCGCCAAACACCGGGCTGAAGCCCGGTGTGAATGAAGAGCAATTTGTCTCAGACTTTTGAACAAGCCTAATCCGAGTATAAGAAGTTCTCTCATCTCCTGTTAACTGGAAGTGGCCCCATTGTTGACGCCGCCATTTCGTGAGCGCTAGTATTCGCGGACATCCGATTTAGTCCAAATGGCTGAACCTGCACAGATGTTCCTGCACTATCGCCTGATCGAAAAGATCGGTAGCGGCGGAATGGGCGAGGTGTTTAAGGCCGAAGACACCAAACTGGCCCGCACGGTTGCTCTCAAGGTCTTGCCCGCGGGCGCGAACGACGACGTGACGGCCAAGCGCCGTTTTCTTAAGGAAGCCCAGGCTGCTTCAGCTCTGAACCATCCAAACATCGTCACCATTCACGCGATCGAACAAGCTGAAGGTGTGGACTTTATCGTCATGGAGTTCATCGAAGGCGAGACCCTGAAGGCCATTATCGAACGCGCCGGCGCCTTGCCGCTTCAGAACCTGCTCGATATCGGAATTCAGGTGGCCGACGCTTTGGGAGCCGCCCACGAAATCGGTCTGGTCCATCGCGACGTCAAGTCGGCAAACATTCTCGTGACGCCGCGCGGGCGCGCCAAAGTTTTGGATTTCGGCCTGGCAAAGATCGTGCGCACCATCGCTGACGGTGTCGACGGTGATGCGCCCACATTGATGAACCTCACGGACGAAGGAACCGTCCTCGGCACCGCGTTTTATATGTCGCCTGAGCAGACACGCGGTGAAGCTCTCGACGCCCGTTCCGATATTTTCTCGCTGGGCTCTGTGCTCTACGAGACGGCGACGCGTTCCCTGCCTTTCACCGGTCCCAGCGTCCTGGGAGTAATGCACGCGATCGCCACGACCGATCCAACTCCGCCGAGTCGGCTGCGACCCGACCTGCCGCGCGAATTCGATCTGATTCTTGAGCGGGCCCTGGCCAAAGATAAAGAGAGACGTTACGCGTCAGTTGACGACATGGCGGACGCGCTTAGACATTTACAGTCGTCCCTGACGGGTCAATGGGCGGGAGCTCCGATCATTTATGACCGGGACCTGATCGACTCGCCGTCGACTACGTTCGTCGGTCGTGAAGCCGAGCTGAACAAATTGGAAGAGTTTTTGTCCCAGGCGGTCGCCGGGAACGGTCGGGTGGTGTTTATCACCGGCGAACCCGGCATTGGCAAGACTTCGCTGTCTGACGAGTTCCTGCGACGCGCGCGATCGCGTTATCCGGCGATGTTGATTTCGCGTGGCCGGTGTGTCGAGCAGTACGGCACCGGCGAGGCTTACCTGCCGTTTCTCGACGCGGTCGGCGCGCTGCTTGACGGAACCGGACGCGAGCGTCTGGCGTCGGTCATGCGCACTTACGCGCCCACCTGGTGCACTCAATTGCCGGCGGCATTTGCGTCCACCGGCGCGCTCGAACGTTTGCAACAGGAAACGATCGGGGCCACCAAAGACCGGATGATGCGAGAGATGGGTGATGCGTTAACCACTTTCGCGGCGTCCACGCCGATTGTGCTGCTGCTTGAAGATTTGCACTGGGCGGATCCGTCGAGCGTCGATCTGTTGCGTCACCTCTGCCAGCGCATCACTAACCAGCGACTGCTGATTGCGGGCACATTTCGCCCCGAAGACATTGAACGTACGAATCATCCGCTGAAAAGTTACAAAGCCGAAATGCAAAGCCACCGCCTCTGTGAGGAGGTGGCCCTGGGCTCACTCGCGCGCGATCACATCGCCGAATACCTGAACGCCACTTTTTCGCCCAATGACTTCCCACCGGATTTTGCCTCGCTGATTCACGACAAAACAGAAGGGCATCCGCTGTTTGCGACCAACCTGATCCAGTATCTCAGCGAGCAAGGCGACATCGGCAGAGCCAATTCGCATTGGTCCCTGCGGCGCCCGCTGGCGCAACTGGATCTGGAAGCGCCCGAGAGCGTGCGCAGCATGATCAGTAAGAAGATCGATGCCCTCGAAGCCGAGGAACGTCGCACATTGCAGTACGCCAGCGTCGAAGGCACCGAGTTTCTCTCGACGATAGCTGCAAGTTTGCTGGGCGTCGACGAAGTCGATCTGGAAGAGCGGCTCGCCCACCTGGAAAAGACACATCGCCTGATCGAAACAATTGGTGAAGAGGATTTGCCGGACGGAAATCTGGCGACGCGTTATCGCTTCTCGCATGCGCTCTATCAGAACTTTCTCTACGGGGACCTGGTCGCCAAGCGCCGGGTGATGTTGCACCGGCAGGCGGGCGCAGAATTGCTGAAGCATTACGGAAAGCGCCGCACCCAGCTGGCAGCACAGCTGGCTCTTCATTTCGAGCGCGGGCGCGACTTTGCCCAAGCGATCGAACATCTGATTCACGCCGGCGATAACGCCACGAAACTCTATGCAAATGCTGAAGCGGCTGATCACTACACGCGTGCGCTTGGTCTGGTCGATAAACTTCCGGAAGAGGCGCAAACCGAGAGCCTGATCACGCTCTATCAAAAACGCGGCGCGGTGAATTTTGCTTTGAGTCGCTTTTCAGACTCTGTCGACGACTATAACCGACTGTTGAAATATCTGGGGCCGGGATCGCCTGAGAAGCAGGCCGAGGCGTTGAATGCGCTCGCTATGACGTTGTTTTTTGCGCACCGGCTGGAAGAATTGGAAGTGACGGCTGCTGAAGCCGTGGCTTCAGCCAAACTCGCGGGTAGTGACGCCCTGCATGCGCAGACCATGGCTCTGATGTCACTCAAGCATCTGTGTTACGGAGAATTGGATGAGGGTAAACCGCTGCTTGACGAGTTGATTGCCGCCGCGCGGCGGCTGAATTTTAAACCCGGACTTGCCGCCGGATTGATTTGGCGCGGCTGCCTCTATTTCTTTCAAACTGAGTATGACCGCGCCATTGAAGTTGAAACCGAGGGGCGGCGACTGGCGGCGGAATTACGCGACAGTTTCCTGCTGTTAACGTCGATGTTTTTCCTGGGACTGTCGAAAGGAAACCTCGGCCGCATGTCCGAGGCATTGGCGACGTTGGATGAAGCGATCAGGATGGCGCGACGCAATGGCGATCTCTTCTGGCATCCGCGCATGCCAAATTGCATCGGCTGGATTCACCGCGAGCTGCAAAATTTCGAAGGAGCTCTGAAATACGATCTCGAAGGCCTGGAGATTGGGCATCAACATCATGTCAACGAAGCAGAGGCGAACTCGCTAATCAACCTGGGCATCGATTACTCGTATTCAGGAAACAACGCCGAAACGGTTTCAGCCTTTCACCAGGTGCGCGAGATTTTCGAACGCGATGCGTGGTTCCGCTGGCGCTACAATATTCGCCTGCATGCCGCCATGGCCGAACATGCGCTGCGAGAGGGCGATACGAACAAGGCCCGCGAGATTACCGCGCGCTTACTGGAAACCGCGACCAAATACGAAGTTCATAAGTACATTGCCGTGGCGCACCAACTAATGGCTCAGATCGCCCTGGCTGAAGGCGACAAGGGTCGAGCTGAGTCAGAGTTCGGGGTGGCGCTTGACGAGTTGCAAAAATATCCCGTGCCCGTCGTGAGCTGGAAGATTTATGCGGAAGTGGCCCGGTTAAGATCCGCCGGAGGCGACCCGTCCGGAGCGCGCGAGATGTTTGGGCGCGCGCTCGAAATTGTGAACTCGATCGCCGCCAACGTAGAGGATGCGACGTTAAGGGAAGGTTTTCTTGCGTCTGAAGCGGTGCGCGAGGTTAAAGAAGGAGTAGCCCAATGATGTCAGTACCACCCGCGGTAGGTGTGGTTAACCCGCCACCGCGGTACTGATTCAGGTCACAGTATTGACCCACCCGCTACCGCGGGTGGTACTGACATCGTCTCCGGCGTATCATTTCTTTGAATGTCAGGCCCTCTCAAAGATTCCTACAAGCGCCCCATTCGCGATCTGCGTGTGTCGCTCACCGACCGCTGTAATTTTCGCTGCTTCTATTGTCTGCCGCACGGGGAACCACCCGTAGCCCCGAAGGAGCAGATGCTCTCATACGAAGAAATCGAATACCTTTGCGACATTTTCGTTGAGCTCGGAATTGAAAAGATTCGCTTGACCGGCGGCGAGCCGATGATGCGCCGCGACATTGAGCAGATTATTTTCAAGCTCTCGCAGCTGAAAGCCAGAGGCCTGCGCGATCTGGCCTTGACTACCAACGGCTATTTTTTGCCCCATCGCGCGCACAGCCTGAAAGAGGCGGGACTCGATCGCATCACGATCAGCCTGGATAGTCTCAGGCGTGACGTCTTCAAACAGATGACCGGAGTTGACGTGCTTGATCGAGTGATGGAAGGCATTGAAGCTGCCAGGGCGGCCGGACTGCAACCGATCAAAATAAACGCGGTCGTGGTGCGAGGTCATAACGAAGATGAGGTGGCCGACTTTGCCGCCTTTGCTCGTGAGCACGATGTGAAGATGCGCTTCA
Source organism: Acidobacteriota bacterium (assembly GCA_046728235.1). GTDB lineage: Bacteria > Acidobacteriota > Blastocatellia > Pyrinomonadales > Pyrinomonadaceae > UBA11740. The sequence continues at coordinate 669 of JBKPEE010000119.1, read as the reverse complement.
TCGAGTTCATGCCGCTCGATTCCGGTCACGACTGGGCGCGCGAAGACGTGGTTTCCGGTCGCGAGATTCGCCGGCGGATCGAAGAACGATTCCCGCTCGAGCCGCTGCAGGTGGCTCGCGGCTCGGAGACTTCGGCGCGCTTCAGGTTCCGAGACGGCGCGCCCGGCGAAATTGGCATTATCGCGCCCGTAACCGAGCCGTTTTGCGGCGCCTGCTCGCGCATCCGCCTTACGGCTGACGGGCAAATTCGCACCTGTCTTTTCTCAACCGTTGAGCATTCGCTGCGAGACGTGCTGCGTGACGGTGCTTCACGCCAGGAAATCATCGACTTCATTGAATCGGTGATCATGAAAAAAGAGCCGCGACATTACATCAATGATCCCGGCTTCGTGACACCGTCGCGAACGATGAGCTTTATCGGCGGATAGTCAGAACCGCCTGCGGTAGCGGGCGGGCCAAGTCAGAACCGCCTGCGGTAGCGGGCGGGCCAAGTCAGAACCGCCTGCGGTAGCGGGCGGGCCAAGTCAATCAAACTCTGGTAACTCATCACCTTGCCCGTGCAATACGTACTCAATGGCGAGTGCTAAACTCCGCTCGGTCCATAAATATCGTTTGCTGCCCTTATCAACCCAGGGGCTCTGTGCAGCGTGCCAATAACCGTCTTCTCTC
>JBKPEE010000118.1:0-45493 GCA_046728235.1 Acidobacteriota bacterium | reverse complement strand
GTCTTAACATCGGGAAGGAACTGGTTCAAACGGACGATCGGAACTGAAATCGTATGCGAGCCGCCTAACGTCGAGGTCTGCGGGGAATCACCGTAAGCCGCCTTGTACATGCGCTCGACTAGATACCCTGTCTGTTGAAATTCAATCGACAGAAAGAACGCGCCCGAAGTGTTTATCCGGGCGACGTCGATGCACGGCTGATTGCTGCCGCAACTGGTGATCTGATTAAGCCAAAAACCGAATCCCGACGAGTCGGGCATGCGATTGAGAAAGTCGATGTACTGCTGCTGGGTGAAAAAATCCTGGTCGTCAATGGTGATAAACTGCGGCGGATTTGTTCCCGGTCGTACCCGCAACGGTTTGACCTTCACAGTGCCGTAAAACAGGTCAGACGGCAGGTTTGGGTCGTCGGTCACAATTTGCAGCGTTTGCGCAGAAGCTGTCAAAGCGGCGATCAGAATGACTAAGCTGGCGATGGTTAGTTTCATCTTTTCTCCTCGATTGAAACTCAACCAGAAATGGGGTCGGCTCTGGTCCTGATTGGTGCCTACGACACCCTGAAGTATTTCGAGTGTAGCGGCGGGTATGAGGCGTGTCAATAACTTATTCAGCCCCGGCTAAATAGACGATTGACTGAGGGTTTTGGCCGAAGTTTATTCGCAAAGTGCCGGAAATCTCCTTGTATTACTGGCTTGGAAGCGCACCCTACGTGCCCCCCTCACGATTGCGCAAACCGTTTCATGGGCGTCCGGCACATCGGCCCACGGCAGGGAATACTCGTTATGGCGCCTTTGCCTCAAAAGTCGGTAAACGTGGTAATGAGGTTCGTGTAGTTCGTGTGAATTCGTGGATCGTTTCTGTTCGTTCGGTAAACAAGGACGATCCACGAATTCACACGAAGCAACACGAACGGAACACTTCCGAACAGAGACTTTTGAGGCAAAGCCGGTTATTGCGCAAAGCGCTGGTTATATTCAGCCGAGTTCAGGAACGCTTTGACCATCTCGGCCCCGACATAATCACCGTTAAACTGATTCAACTTGGTCAGCCAGAACTCATAACCCGTGTAGTCCGTATCCTGCGGGTCGTTCGGGTTCCGCCGCAAGTACCCAAAGTACTGCATCAGCACGAACGCGCGGCCCGTTTCCGCATTTGCCAGGTTCGCGTTTTCGGCCACGGCCCGCAACACCTGTGCGCGCGTCATGGTTCCATTCGTCAATGCCGTCACTAGCGTGTCGCGGTCACTCTGAGACAGCGGCTTCACATCGCTGTTATCTCTGGCGTTGTTATTAAGCGTATCAACGAATGTGCCTGGGGCCATCGACAGCGGGAACGCCGTCAGAAACGCCGGCCGCTGGACGAATTCTTCCGTGAAAGCATTCTTGTTGTCGTCGAGTTGCGGTCGCCAATTGCCCTGACCAACGATTACTCCTTGTCCAATCCGCTCCGTGTCGGGCAGAAATTGATTCAAGCGCACGAACGGCACTCTCAAGTTGTGAGCGGTTCCACCGAGTGTCGACGAGCCCGACGCATCACCAAAGGAAGACTTATAAATGCGCTCAACCAGATAACCGGTCTGCTGGAACTCAATCGAGAGGAAGAAGGCGCCACTGACATTCACTCTGCAAACAGTCAAATCCGTCGCGCCGCAGTTGGTCATTTGATTGATCCAGAATGCCAGGCCGGGCGCGTCAGGTTCGCGATTGAGAAAATCAAGATATTGCTGGCGCACGAAAAACGACGTATCTGAGAGCGGATTCGGACCATTGGCACTGTCGTTGTCGACGATGGTGACGGTAGCAGCGGTCTGTGCGCCGAGTGATGTGCCTGCTCCGTTGCTGATTGAGACGGTGAAAGTCTCGGCTCCTTCAGACAGCGTGTCGTCGACGATGGGAATGGCAACAGTTTTCGAGCTTTCGCCGGCGCCGAACTGTGCGACGCCAAAGGTCGAGGTGTAATCACATCGCGCTGAGGCTTTACCGTTGGCGGTGGCGCAGCTCTGACTGCCGGCCGTATCGCTGGTTGTGAAACTCACGGTCGAGGCGCTGCTAAGGTCTCCGGAACGAGTCAGCGTGATATTCGCATGTCCATCTCCTTCATTGACCGTGTAGTTGGCAGCGGCGAGTTGCACGGTAGTGCGAGGTGTGAACGCTGCGCCCTGCGCGTTCGTGAGCGTTATGGGACTGAGTTCCGAGGTAAGCTGAGTGATCACGTAAGGGTCCGGTTCACCGCCTGAGATCCCGACCACCGGCAACAGGTTTGTATTACCGGATCCATAACGCGTAATGACGCTGCCGTCCGATCGCAATTCGATTTCGAAGTTAATTTGAGCTCCAGTCGTGCCATCACCGAACTGAACACCTTGCCAGCGAAAGATGATCCGTCCCGCGCCCGGCTGGACTACGTAAACATCTGCGTCCGCCCGACGGCTCGTGCTCAGATCAAGATCGTCCCACATCCCGGCGATCATTTTATTGAGCGACAAATCAGCGGTCGAGCTCGGCACATCGTCCGCATCACCGTTCGGTCGTTTGGGAGGTGTCGAAAAATACAGATTGCCATTCGTTGAAATGGTGACCGAGTTGTAAAGCTGCCCAAAGAACGAAAAGGAAAACGGCAGCGCGTAGTTTTCAAGATAACGGTCGTCGAAAGTTAGTCCCAGCGCAGTTCCGCCAGTTGAGAGCAGGGCCGCGGCGTTTAGGGTCGTGACGTACGGGTCAGCGAAGTTTGCGGGCACATTCACCGAAATACTGGCCGGCGTTCCTTCATTACCCACATTGTCGAACTCACGCAGCCGGACCGTCCCCGACAGGTGACGGTAGGGAATTTTTAGTTTGATGCTTTGACTGCTTCCGGAAGCGGCCGGCGCCAGGCTGGTTAACGGCACCACCGCATTCGTGTTCTGATCCACAAAGCTCAGGTCATAAAGTGAAGCCTGACCTGACGCGCCATCGTCTCCGGAGGCAATCCACACCAAGTTAACAGTGCGCCCGCTCTGGGATTCAACTGGAAGAATGGTCACGGTTCCCGGCGGCGTGGTGTCGTTTTCGCTCATCGCCTGCAGTGATTTGAAAACGTTGAGGCGGCGGCCGGTCAAGGATCGCCCTTGCAGCGCGCTGATCGGGTCGCCATTAAAGGCAAGTAGCGCGCGCAATTGACTAACGGAAAGAGTTGGGTTCGCGGCACACAGCAACGCCGCCGCTCCCGTAACGTGCGGTGTCGCCATCGAAGTGCCGCTCTGAAAGCTGTTTGTGTTATTCGGGAACGTGCTGAGAATTCCCACACCTGGCGCGCCCATTAAAACTGAGTGCCGGCCGAAGTGTGAAAACGATGCCAGGTTGTCGGCCGAATCAGTCGCTGCGATTGCCATTACGTTTGGTAGGCTGTAATTGCTTGGGTATTGAGGACCGACATCATTATCAATTGGCACCTCCTGAGGATAGTTGCCGGCGGCGGCCACAAAGAGCACGCCCGATTGGCCCATGGCATTGATCGCATCGGCCTCTGCCTGGGAATATCCGCCGCCGCCATAACTCGCGTTGACCGCCCGGATGTTCGCGCCTTTCGTATTGCCTGAGGTGGACCAAAGGTCCCGCATCTGCTTCACGTAGTTGTAGGCTTTGATTGCATCCGCGGTAGTGCCTGAACCTGCTGTTTCCGAAATGAATCGCAGCGACATCAAACTCACCTGCCAGTTGACACCGGCGACGCCCACGCCGTTGTTGCCAACAGCGCCAATGGTTCCCGCCACATGGGTCGCGTGAGACTCAGGAACTATGTTTCCGGTGTCATCGCGAAAGTCATAGCCGTTGACGTCTCCGCTGATTCCCGAGATCGATCCGGGGCTGGGGTTGGTCCAGATGTTTGCCTGCAGATCCGTGTGCGTGCGATCGACACCCTCATCAATGACGCCGACGACAATGTTCCGGCTACCTTGCGTGACGTCCCACGCCTGCGGTGCGCCAATCAAATTCATTGCGTAGAGTTCACTGAAGGATGGATCATTCGGAGTCACATCTAAATGACGAATGTAGTCGGGTTCAGCATAGAGCACGTCGTCCCGCGCTTTAAGAGCGGCGATAGCCTTCAGCGTGTCGTCCGGCGCGGTATGCGCGAGGCGCAGACCTTCAATCAAATCAGATCCCGCAAACCGTTCGACTTGAACAGGAATGTCTGTTGGCGCAGTCGACAACAGTTTTCGAGCGCGGCTCAGGATTGTCTGTCCTTCAAAGGCGCGGCCGGGTTTGAAGCGCACCAGGGCTTCGCCAGGCACGAAGTCCGGTCGCCGGCGCTTGGTTCTCTCCATTTGCGAAGAGATACGCGTCGCCCGTGATCGCGACGGCAAAAAGATCGCGGCGGCAACGAGCGTCAGGATCAGAAACGCAAAAAACGTCGTCTTCACGCGGAGGGTATGAAGCTTTTTGCCTTGAAACTGGAGCTGGGGATCTGTCACTTTTTGAGAATGTTTGATGCGCCGATTTCTCGCAGGCTTACCTGGCGGCCAATAAATATAGCGCAGAGTAGTGGCGGGCCAGTAGCTGGGAGCCTTAGTCGGAAGTGGATTAGTTTGAGAAATTCTCATTCTCGCCGCCGCTTTAGCGCGGCGACAATTCTTCACCCGAAAACGGAAACCGTTTAAACGGTTTCCTTTGACTTCGTGCCCCGGACGCCGGGCTAAAGCCACGGCGTGAATGAAAGAGCAAACTGAACCACTATCCGTTAGCTGTAGTCTCAACTGGCCTTTTAATGCGCCCTTCGACTAAGGACGACTTCTAATGCATACATGAACGGAAACGAGCTGGCAGCCTCGTGTTCTTCGCGGGTTTTCGGGTGATTTCGTGGATCGCGGTTCAATTCCATGGAGGGTGGCTAAGCCAATAAAAACCGCGACCGGCGGCAAGGAATTGCAGCGCGAATGGCGGTGCGGCGTGGTAAGATTACGCCCACGCGTTCGCCGCACCGCGTGGCGGACACCTAAGTCAACCGATTTACTCCTAGCTCGCAACCACGCGAGCGCCCACACCAGTCGCCGAGTTGGACTCGGCCTTTGCCACGGATGACTGGGAAGAGATTCAGTGCCACTCTCGCATTGCTTGCGCTCCTCGGCGCGCACGCGCCGCTGCGCGCCTACACGGTGCAGTATCGCGACAGTTCGGGAGTGGTCGCACGTCACTGGCTTACGCAACCAATCATCATCGCGTTTTCAACTTCGCTGCTGTCGCCACCGCCGAATATCAAAGCCGGCAGCGACGTCATTGGTGCGGCCCGGCGCGCCTTGCGTCACTGGTCAAGCGTTTCCAATGTTCAATTCTTCGAAACCAGTTCTGCAACTCAAACAATTAGTCCGCAGAATGCCGGCGACCACATTAATTTGATCACCGTATCGGCCGACAACGCCGCGGCGTTTGATTCGGAAGACAATCCTGGACGCACGCGTGTCTTCTCTGACGGTAACGGCGCCATCACGGAAGCCGACATCGCCTTGAATCCGAATGTGCTCTTCTCAACTGACGGCACCTTCGGCACCTATGATCTGGAATCGACGTTTACGCATGAAGTGGGCCACCTGCTGGGGCTGGAGCACTCGGCGATCCTTGGCGCGACGATGCAGCCGCGGCAGGCAATGAACGGATTGTTCGGCCTGCCCGCGTATACGGAAAGAACTTTGTCCGACGATGACATTGCCGGGGCGCGGGCTTTGTATGGATCGCGCGCGGGAACGGGATCGTTATTCGGCCGGCTGGTCGCGAATTCGGTCGGCGGCCAGTCACAGCCGGTCTTTGGCGCGCATGTGTTTGCTGAGGACGCGTCGACCGGAAGAGTTATTGCCGGTGGCATCACTTTGCATTCCGGCGATTACCGGATCGACGGATTGGCGAGCGGTGTATATCGCGTTATCGGGCAGAGTTTGGATGGACCAGTTGCGGCGGATGAAATTGCCACGGGTCACGGTTCGTACGCCGGGCTGGTAGACACGACCCCGCCGTTTCGCACCCATATTGCCACCAAAGCGTCGACGCAATTGATTTCGGTATTTGCGGACAAGACGACGTCCCTCGGCTTCTTCGTTTCGTCGAATCCCGAACCGAGATTGATGCCGCAACTCATCGGCCTCAGTGGCGAGCTCTCGACCGTGGCTTTACCCTTAAGACCGGGAAAGAAAGTTCGGGTTTATCTGGCCGGCGATGGAATTGACGAAATACCGGCGGGCGGCATCTCTTCGACCTCGCCTTTTATTAGCATCGATCCCGAAAGCGTCAGCGAAGAACAATTCGATACGCCTTACCCGGCCATCAGCTTTGACGTCACGGTGGCGCGCAACACTCCGGCAGGTGAATACAGCATCCTACTGCAAATCTCCGACGGTGAGATTGCGTACCTGGTGGGGGCGTTGACGATTGATGAGGCGGAGTAAGTCGATCCACGAAATCACAGGAATTGACTCGACTGCGTTGCGTGAATTAGTGGATCTCGCCAACCTTCCGCGAGAGATGCCAAAAGGACGAATGAAGTCTCACTTTCTTGCAGTCCTGAAGTTTATCCGGTAGTGCCCCAGTTTGGAGTACCGCCTTTAGGCGGAAGGAGAGCAATTTAGACATTCCGCCTGAAGGCGGTACTCCGAAACAGAAATCAGGGCACTACTTTATCTTCCATCCCCTTGCCTTAATCCACCCCCAGCGTTAACATGCAGCCGTCCAAAACCGTTTGTTTATAGCGCCGCGGCTTTATCTGTAACTTTCATTTCGGAAGACTGAAGCAAAAAGCCGGAGGTTCATCATGGTTGACTTTCTTCTGTCAATTGTAGGTTTGGCCTCGCTGCTTGGAGCATGTTGGGAGTTTTGGGCGTTTACCCGCCCGGATGGCGTCTTCAAGTGGCAGGGACTCATTGCGCTGGTGCTGGCTATATTGTTTTGCGCCTGCGCGTTGCTTTTGTTCCTGCGCCATGTGAATAAGGAAGAGGAGATTCACATTACCCAGTAGGAATGGTCGGCAACAATCAACGCCCCCGACGGATGATTGCTTGCGATGAATCTGTGGTAAGAATATTCGCCGGTGCACGCGCCACACGCCGGCCGGCGAGGAAAAGTTTGACGGACGCCGTTTGCGCCTGCGCTGAACGCCCTTGCGCAAATGGCGTTTTGTTTCGTGTTGATCCCGGGAAATAACACGAAGAGGCTTTGCCTCAAAAGGCAGATCCAGCTCTCTCGTCAGAAGTGTTCCGTTCGTGTTGTTTCATGTGATTTCGTGGATCGTCCTTGTTTACCGAACGAACGGAAACGATCCACGAAATCACACGAACTACACGAAACTCATAACCCGGGTTTAATCGACGTTTGAGGCAAAGCCTAAGGAAGAATCACATGGAGCAGATCGTTCGCTACCGATAATCTTAAGGAGTAATCATAAAGATGCTTCTCCAGGCCATGATGCTTTCACTGCAAACTGGGGTCAGCGCCAAACAGCCGGCTTACTTTGCGATGGTTTTCATCGGGTTGCTGGTAATCGGCGGCCTTGGCTGGTTGATCGCCTCGGTCCTGGGCTTCGCGCGCGCGCGGGCGTTTGGCGCGCCGACACGCTGGTTCAGCTTTGCGGCCGTATGCCTGCTTATCTATCACATTCAGTTCGTGCTGCTCGGCTTTGTGACCTGGATGGGCGCACAGCAAAATGACTTTGATATGGTGCTTCAGTTTGGGGCGTTCCTGAATGTGTTTGTGGTGCTGGGTGCGATTTGCGCGATCATGGGTTTTGTGCGACTGACTAACCCGCCGCGGTAACCCGTTCGGAGTACGGCCTTTAGGCGGCTGATGTTGGAAGACGGAAAGGTTCGGAGTACCGCCTTCAGGCGGAAAATCTTGGAGAGCGAACGGTGACGCCGCCTAAAGGCGGGACTCCAAACCAGGATATATGAACAGAAAGGGTTTGCTTTTAGCCGCTCTCGCATTCATTGCGGGCGCGGCAGTTTTGTTAGCGATCCTAAACTGGCCCGACCGCGGCCGGGCGGGATTTGTCCAGGCGCGCAATGGCCGGTTCATGATCGACGGCAAACCTTTCCGCTTCGTGGGCGCGAATGTCGCCGTGATGTACCGCGACGATGATCGCGAGAAGATGCCTGAGACTTTGCGGCAAGCGGCACAACACGGAATCAAGGTGGTCAGGGTTTGGGCTTCGAGTGAAGGCGGCCCAAACGACGTCAAGCCAATCGGCCCCGATTTCAATGACTGGCCCCGCACCCATTCCTTTCGCAATAAACCCGACGAGTGGAACGAAGCCGAGTTTGTCTTTCTCGATCAGGTCCTGGCCGAAGCCGCCAAAAACCACCTGCGCGTGCAACTCTGCCTGGCGAACTGGTGGCGCGATACGGGCGGCATCAGCCAGTACCTGCGCTGGTCAGGTATTAATGGCGCCGATGATGACGCATATCCGTATGGCCTCAATCTCGAGAAGGCGATGTTGTTCTATTCCAACGAGACCGCGCGCCGCCTGTATCGCGCGCACGTCGAGAAAATAGCCACGCGTCGCAACTCAGTCACGGGAGTCCTTTATAAAGATGATCCAACCATTTTCGGATACGAATTGATTAATGAAGCGCAGTGCGTAACGGGGCGGTGGGAAGAACGACGCTCATGGATCTCGGAAATGAGTAGCTACCTGCGATCGCTCGATCCCGACCACATGATTGCACCCGGTGAATGGGGATATCGCTCGGCGCCCGAACGTCGCGAGTGGCTGGCCGATCACGCCCTCGCGAACATCGACTATTGCGACGCGCATAATTATCCCAAAGATGATAAGGACCTCGCGGTCCATTCGCCAAAGGACTTGAATGAATTCATCGAGAATCGAGTCGCTGCCGCCTACTCACTGAGAAAGCCGCTGTTATTCGGCGAGTTTGGTATTGGTCCGGAAGGTTACCACGGTGTTGCGCAAATCGACTGGTACCGCGCCTATCTCGAAAGCGCGGCGCGCAACGGCGCCGGCGGTGCGATGTTCTGGATCATTACACCGGACGCGCAACGCGGTTACGGCGTGACCTATGCATCGCCGCGCGATACGCAGTTGCTCACCGACATACAGGGCGCATCGCATCTGTTCGCGTCACTGGTTAATGCTTCGCCGCCTCCGGAGTTGACTGACCCGGGCAAGAACTTGATTCCTCGTCAGTTTGCCTTTGCCCGACGCCCCGACGATGAAGTGGCGAAACCAAAAATCATCTTTCAGGACGAGAATCCGAATGACAAGTGGATTCTTTACCGGTTTACTCCCAACTCGGTCGTGAGCGGTCGCTTCGAAAAACTCGGGGGCGGAGATGGATACGTCTGGGGAGCGGGAGCAGGCTACTTTGAGTATGTGGTACCGGGCCGGCAGGATCGCCGGAAGGTCGGATCGATCGTGGTGCACGCGCACATTCAACCAGTGTTGCCGACGGACGCGAAGACGTCATGGATTCGCACGCGCGTGACTTTGTTCGTTAATGGTAAAGACTGTGGATCGCGTCTGGTTCCCTGGGAAGAGCCGAAAGCGCCTTTGATCCAGGAGTGGAAGATTGATTCATGGGGCCCACGTCTGAGGGTTGCACGCGGGCTGCCATTGACGATTCGTTTCGCCGTCACGCCAGATTCTGATTGGCTTTACGGAATCAATATCTCGAACTGGCCGGTAGGTTTCGAGGCGCATGACCGCACGCCGGTAGAGGTGGAGATCAGGTAGCCGTATGGAGTGCGCTGACTTGTCAGCGCTTTAGAAAGCGGCGACAAGTCGCCGCACTCCGAAAGAGTACGCTCCCGCTCGCGGGTTCCTCATAATTTCCTTTACGGTTCACTCTCACGTCTCACATCACTTCAGCCCATAAAGCTTCACCGCATTATCGTGCAAAACCATGCGCGCCAACTCAATCGCTCGCGCGCGATCGATCTCCGCATCATTCATCATTCCGGTTAGGGCCAGCGCCAGCGCTTCGCGCGCGGTAGTGTTCGACAACCACGCGACTTCACCCCAATCGACTTCCGGCCCAAACGAAAACGCGTCTGTCCCGAACAGAACTTTATCGGGATAAAACTCCAGCCAGTTCCGCAGGGTCTCACTCAACTCACGCGGATAGGTAAAGAATGTCTGGGCCGAGAAATCTGCGTAGACGTTCGGCTTACTCAAAAGCGATCCCATCTCCCTGGTAAAAGGATAGCCGCCGTGAACCACGACGAAGTTTGTCTTGCGCAAGCTCGAATCGTTGAAAGCATACTCCATTAGCAAAGGATTACTGCCGGTTTGGCGATAGAAGCCGCCGGCGCCTTCAATGCAGTGAATGTGCACCGCCAGACCGAGCCGCCCGGCTTCGCGCGCAATATAGAAGAAAAGAAAATCCTGCAGCGCTTTGTAATCGGCCGGCGGCGGCTCGCCCCCGCGGACGTAACGCGCATAAGTCAGTCGGGCTTTCGCTTCATCCGGATTATCGAAATCAAGCTTGCGGAGATAAGCGGCCTCGTACTTGATCGCCACCGCGCCGTTGCGCTTCTGCCGTTCGAGTGTCGGTGTCACGACCGACTTCAGATAAGTGTCGAGCGTGGCCGGCAAGGCGCTCACGTTCAGATCACTGAGATAGCGCTTTAGCAACTTTTCCTCACCGGGGTAGAAACCTTTGTAATCCTCATTGAAACGTTTTTGAGCTTCGTTACTGAGCGGGAAGATCAGCGCGTCATCAAACGGCACCCAGCGGAAGCGCGGCGGATTCAAGCCGCGTCCCATCGCGACACGATTGGCGAACATGGTCTCGATATTGACCTGATCCAGGATCCACGCCGGCGTCGACTCTCCGCGTTGTTTCAATACCGCCTGTTTGGCATTCAACAATTCACGCACGTGCGCTTCGCTCATGTCCTTATGTGAATAGCCGTATAGATCGTGCCAGGCGCGAATGAATTCAGGATTGGTCGGACTGAGACGAACCGGCAAAGGAAAAGCCGAGATCGCATCCAGCGGCAGCGCGTCGAATTCGGTGTCTGGCGGCTGGCCCTCGGCGACATACTTCACCGGATGGGCATGATTGTCGATCGCTTTGATCTTCATGATTTCGGCGAGCAGGTCGCGATCGATTCCTGCCTGGGCCGCGACGGGTGATGAGGAAGTAAAGGCGGTGGTGACGATCACCGCCGCGACGCACAGCGCAAAAAATTTCTTTATCGATGAAAAGCACCGAATGGTCATTAGGAGAAACCTTTCTCTACTGTTGGCATCGAAGAAAATGTGTTAAGAAAACGGGAGGATTATACTTAAGTTGTGACTCTTCCTTTTAATGTAAACGCATATGACTCTCAACGAAACTTTCTTCATCACTGGTTTCCCAGGTTTTCTCGCCACGCGGCTGGTAAAACGGCTGGCGGTGGAAGGCGCGCGCTTCATTCTCTTAACTCAACCGGCTTTTGTCGGGACAGCGTGGGCAGCAACACGGCAAATAGCACGCGAAACCGGGGCGAATTCGGAAGTTTTTCAAATCGTCCCCGGCGATATCACCAGCCCTGATCTTGGTTTGCTGCCGGACGAACTGGAAAAGGCCCGCAGCGAAGTCTCAAGCGTTTTTCATCTGGCGGCGATTTACGATCTGGCGGTGCCGCGCGACGTGGCGACCCACGTCAACGTGGAAGGTACGCTTAACATCAACGAGTTCGCGAAAACGATCAAGAATTTGCGACGATATAACTATGTCTCGACCTGTTATGTCGCCGGTAAGCGGACTGGGCTGATCAAGGAAAGTGAACTGCAGCATGACGCGGGCTTTCGCAACCATTACGAAGAAACCAAGTACCTGGCTGAATTGTCGGTTCATGCGCTGAGATCGGAATTTCCGATTACGATTCACCGCCCCGCCGTTGTCTGTGGTGATTCCAGAACCGGCGAGACCGCGAAATATGACGGCATCTATTACCTGATTCATTACCTGCGCCGTTGGCCCGGCGGTCTGACACTGCTGAACATCGGGAATCCTGAAGTTGCGCTGAATCTGGTGCCGGTCGATTTTGTGATCGAATCGATGGTGGCCCTGGCCAAAGACGAGCGCGCCGTCGGTATGACAGTCCAGCTGGCGGATCCGGCGCCGCTAACGACTCAGGAACTGTTTAATGAGATCTCCAAAGTCGTCGGCGGGCGCGATTCCTTCGCGACGGTGCCGGCCAAGATCGTCTATCCGGTGCTGATGTTGCCGCTGGCGCCGAAGATCACGGGCTTGCCGCACTCAGCGGTGCCGTATTTTTTCCTCGAGCAAACCTATGACACAACGCAGGCGCGAGAGATATTAGAGCCGCACGGAATTCGCTGTCCGGCTTTTCCTGATTACGTCGAGGCGCTGGTGAATTTCGTGGCGGAGCATCCGGCGCTGTGAAGGAGTCAGTACCGGGAGCGATAGCGACCGGGTAACTCATATCATTCATGTCGCATGGGAATCACCCGGTCGCCATCGCTCCCGGTACTGACCTTATGGCGCGAGTCTCTCAATTAACCAACTGCCATCGGCTTGGAGGGTATACCGCAAACGGTCGTGCAAACGATTTTCCTGGCCCTGCCAAAATTCGATCATGCTTGGCTTGACGCGATAGCCGCCCCAGTGTGGCGGCCGGGGAACGTGGTCGCGAAACTTCGAAGTGAATTCTTCAAAGCGCTTTTCCAGCACCGCCCGATTTTCGATCGCTTCACTTTGCTCTGAAGCCCAGGCTCCAATCTGACTCCCCAGCGGTCGCGAGTGAAAATACTGATCGGATTCTTCCTCGGAAACCTTTTCTGTGGTGCCTTCGATCCTCACCTGTCGCCAAAGCTGCGGCCAATAAAAAAGCAGACAGGCCTGGCTGTTGTCGGCCAATTCGCGAGCCTTGCGGCTGTGATAATTGGTATAGAAGACAAAGCCCTGCTCATCAAAACTCTTTAGCAGAACGATGCGCGCGCACGGTCGCCCGTCGCGGCCGGCAGTTGCCAGCGTCATCGAAATCGTGTCCTGTTCAGACACGCCGGCGGCCCGAGCTGCCTGTGACCATTGTTCGAATTGGCGAAAAGGATTTCGATCGACGGTGGCTTTGGTAAGTGAAGTAGGATTTTCAGTCATGGGCAGGAATCTTCGGTTTGTTTGATTCTTTTAAGGCAGATTCCAGCGGAAGGACCGGATACAGGGGTTGCGGTGCAACCGGGTCATTTACCCGCTTACGCTCGCAAGCGGTTTTCAGAATTATCAGTTATTCCGCTGTGGCTTCGGCTTCTTCTTTTTTCTTGGTCCACATGCCGGCAATCTGCTGTGCTTCGGCGTAGGTGAGGTTGTCATAAATGTCCGAGTTATCTACGACTCGTCCGTTCTCGAGTTCAGCTACTTCCCAATCGGGAGATTCGGGATCCGTACCGGCTTTGCCTGCTGAGACGCGAATCTCAAAGGTGGTGTTCTTACGCTCTTCTATCATCTGTTTGCTCTTTCAGGATGGTTTACGAATCGCCAAATAGTAAAACAGAAAGCCGGCAAAAATCCCAGCGGTCTCGATCTCCTGGTAGCGTCCTGAAGTGGGCAATGACATACTTGAGTAATCCAGAACTTGTTTAAGCCGTGAAGGTGAACGCCTTCGCCGTTACGAAGCGACTCCGCATAATCCGCCGCCTCGGGGTAATATCAAGACCGATTCAACATTCTCGCCAATGGGACTCCAACGATTGTCAGATTTGAAAAAATCAGCCTTGCCGCTGGTCGCGATTGTCGGTCGCCCCAACGTTGGCAAGTCCACCTTGTTCAATCGCTTGATTGGCGAGCGGCGGTCGATTGTTGGTGACGAGCCAGGCATTACACGCGACCGCATCTATGGCGAATCTGAATGGAATGATGCGCGCTTTGCCCTCGTCGATACGGGCGGGATTGTGCCGGACGACGAAGCAATCATCCCGGCGAATATTTTGAAACAGGCATCAGTTGCGATTGACGAGGCACGGGCACTGATCTGGGTGGTTGATGCCCGCCAGGGCGTGACGCCGCTGGACCAGGAGTTAGCGCGTTTGTTGCGCGAAACGGGTAAACGCGTAATTGTGGCGGCTAACAAAGCCGATGCGGTGAATTGGGAGAATGATGCGGCAGAGTTTCACGCGTTCGGATTCAACGATGTGTTCGCCATCTCTGCCGAGCATGGCAACGGTATTGGTGATTTGCTCGACGACATATCGTCGGATCTCATGGTCAGAAGCCCGGCTGTCGCTCCGGGCGCTGAACAAGAACCACCCGAAGACTCAACAAGAGAACTCAATCTCGCGATTGTCGGCCGGCCCAATGTCGGCAAATCCTCTTTGTTGAATCGACTGCTGGGTGAAGAACGGGCCATTGTCTCGCCGGTTGCCGGCACAACTCGCGATTCGGTTGACATGCTGCTCGAAACTGAGAATCAGAAATTTCGCATCATCGATACGGCCGGAATTCGCCGCAAAGGCAAGACGACGGCGATGACCGAAAAGCTTTCCGTGATGATGGCGCGCAAAAGTTTAGAGCGCGCTGATGTCGCCATCGTGGTGATTGATGCCGCGGAAGGCGTGGCGGCGCTTGATGCGGCTATCGCCGGGTACGCTGTCGAGTCAGGCTGCTCGATCATTCTGGCGATCAATAAGTGGGACGCGGTTGCAAATAAGCAGACCGGGACGGCGGCGGCTTTTGAGCGGCGAATGCGCGAGCAGATGAAGTTCCTGAGTTGGGCGGCGGTAATTACCACTTCGGCTTTGAGTGGCCAGCGGGTGCCCAAGCTGTTGCCGCTGGCGATTCGAGCGAACCAGGCGCGTCGCACACGGATCGCCACTTCCCGTCTGAATGAGTTCTTTGAGCGGGAAGTGAAACAGCGCTCCGGCATTACCCCCGCGAAGACCCACAAAGGCTCGCGACTGCACCTGCAGTACATTACGCAGACCGGCGTGCGCCCGCCGACGTTTGTAGTCTTTACGTCGGGCGGCAAAGCCGGCTTGCATTTTTCCTTTCTGCGGCATCTGGAGAATCGCCTGCGTGAGGAGTTTGATTTTTTCGCGACTCCGATCCGGTTTGTGGAGCGGAATAAGAGACGGAACCGCCTGCGGTAGCGGGCGGGCAATTTCGTCTGGTGGCGCGAAACTAAAAAATTTTAACATGAGCGCGCCCGCTACCGCAGGCGGTTCCGACCATTGGATCGTGGCAATCGAGTTTCAGGTTCAGGCTAAAGAAGGCGAAGCGCGTTCGGCCACGCTTACCACCCATCGTGGCGTCATTGAAACTCCCGTCTTTATGCCGGTCGGAACAGCCGGCACGGTGAAAGGCATTCGCTTCGAAGAACTCGCATCGCCCGATCTCGACGCGCGCATCATTCTCGGCAACACCTATCACCTTTGGCTGCGGCCAGGGATCGAAACCATTCGGGCATGCGGCGGCTTGCACAAGTTTATTGGTTGGGAGCGCGCGATGCTGACTGACTCTGGCGGGTTCCAGGTGTGGAGCCTGGGCGCGCTGCGCAAGATCACGGAAGAGGGGACGGAGTTTCGATCGCATGTCGATGGGTCTCTGTGTTTTCTTTCGCCGGAGATTTCAATGGAAGTTCAAACCGTGCTCGGCGCAGAGATTGCGATGGCTTTCGATGAATGCGCGCCGGGTGAAGCGACGCATGATGAAGCCCGCCGCAGCATGGAATTGACTCTGCGCTGGGCAAAGCGATCGAAGGATGCTTTTGATCAATTGCAGAAAGAGGCCTTAGGTCTTGGGTCTTCGGTCTTTGGGCAGGACAGGTTTGGCGCGGATCAAACAAAGACCAAAGACCAAAGACCAAAGAACGAATTCCGTCAGTCGCTCTTTGGCATCATTCAGGGCGCCGGCCATCTCGATCTGCGACGCGAGAGTATCGAGCGGACGGTTGAAATCGGGTTTGATGGTTACGCCATTGGGGGCTTGAGCGTCGGCGAAGAGAAGCACGTCATGATGGAGGTGATTGAAGGTGTCGCGCCGCGGATGCCGTTCCGTAAGCCGCGCTACCTGATGGGTGTCGGGACGCCTGAAGATTTAATCGAAGCTGTGGCGCGCGGTGTCGACATGTTTGATTGCGTCCTGCCGACGCGCAACGGGCGCAACGGACAGGCGTTTACCGCGCGCGGCAAGCTGAATATCAAGAATGCACGCTATGCTTTGGACCAGAATCCGCTGGATGAGTCGTGTAACTGTTCGGTCTGCCGGCGGCACACGCGGGCGTTCATTCGCCATCTTTATCAGTCGGGAGAGATGCTGGCGAGCATCCTTTTGACCCACCATAATCTGGCGTTCTTCCTTGACACCATGAAACGCGTAAGGCAAGCTATTCGTTCTGGCCAATTCGCAGAATTCCGGCGAGAGTTCACTGAGCAACTGCATCGTGGATTGGAATGAAGCGCGCTGCGGCCGCAGCGGGTTCTAGCGAAGCGACGGGCGAACTCCAGCAGGCATAATTTAATTTGACTGTGCACTTATTCTTATTCCAGGGCGGCGCGGGCGGATTCGGGTTTCTGCTCCCGATGATTCTCGTATTCGGCGTTTTCTATCTCCTGCTCATTCGGCCACAACAGCGAAAGCAAAGAGAGCTGCAGGCGACCATCGCCCAGTTAAAGGCGGGCGATAAGGTGATCACCACCGGCGGCATCGTCGGCGTCATAACGGCCGTCCGTGACACCAGCTTTCTGATCAGAAGCGCCGACAAGACAATCCTCGAGATTGCGCGCACGGCAGTCGCCGGCGTCGACACGGAACAGCAGAAGTAAAAAGACGGTGTCACAGGCCGCAAGACCTGTATTCCTTGTTATGAAGAAACGAAGTTTACTCCAGCGGGCAATCATTATCGGCATCGTTACGGTCGTGGGTTTTTACATTGTGATCGGGCCTCACGGGCGCCGGCCGCATCTGAATGATCTCAAGTGGTCCGGCATCAAAGCCAACCTCGCGCAGAACATTCATCTCGGTTTGGATCTCAAGGGCGGAGCGCATCTGGTGATGCGCGTAAAAATTGAAGAGTACTTAAAGCGGTTGACTGAGGACAACGCGGTCGCCGCCCAGAACGCAGCCAAAGACGCGGGCTTTCAGATCAAGGAAGCGCACCCCGAAACCGCCGGAGGGAATTACCGGGTCGTCCTGACACCCGCAGACCCTTCGAAGGTCAACGACATTCGTGACACAGTCCAAAAGAAAGTCGATCTCGGCGATAACTTCGGCTGGAGTTTTTCCGCCTCGGGAGGCGTCGCCAGCTGGACCTTGAACGGTTCACAGCAGCGCACACTCGCCGAATCAGCGACCGAACAGGCGTTAAAGATTATCGAAAGCCGCATCAACGCGCTCGGCGTCACCGAACCGACTCTGCAAAGACACGGCGGGCAGAACTCGCACGAAATTCTATTGCAAATGCCGGGCGTTCAGGACACTGAGCACGTTAAGCAATTGCTCGCCGGTCAATCGCACCTCGAGCTGGTCCACGTGATGAGCCCGCCTAATCCGTCGCCGGCCCAGACTTACATGACCCGCGAGGAAGCGCTCGCTTCGCTTAACAGCGGCAGCAACGTTCCCGCCAATCGTCGCGTGCTGCCTTATACGGAGCGCACCGACCTGACAAGGACGCCCGAACAAAGCTCCAACACGCCCAAACCACAGAAGTGGGTCGTGGTCGAGTCACCCGCAATCATCGACGGCATCGACCTCAGAAGCGCGCAGGCAATTCCCGAGCGCGCGGGTGGTGACAAATATCAAATCACGTTCTCGCTGAAAAAGAATGGCGCCGACAAGTTCGGCGCCTGGACCGGCGCGAATGTCAACGAGTACATGGGTGTCGTGCTCAATGATGAAGTGAAGTCCATCGCCTTTATCAAGTCGCAGATTTTCGATCAGGGTGAAATCACCGGCAACTTCACCAAAGAGCAGGGAGAAGATCTGGCGCTGACGTTGCGTTCCGGCGCGTTGCCGGCGCCGATCGAATATCAGGAAGAACGGACGGTAGGCCCGAGCCTGGGCGCCGACTCGATTCGGTCGGGAGTGCGCGCTTCGGTTCTGGGTTTGACGCTGGTGGTCCTGTTCATGCTCTTTTACTACCGCGGTTCAGGCATCAACGCGATCGTCGCTTTGCTGCTTAACATGGTGTTGATGTTGGGCGGGCTGATTATTTTTGGCGCTACGCTGACGCTGCCCGGCATCGCCGGCATCATCCTTACGATTGGTATGGCGGTCGACTCGAACGTCTTGATTTTCGAGCGCATCCGCGAAGAGATGCGTTCCGGCAAGACGATTCCGTCGGCGATCGAGCAGGGTTTCGCGCACGCTTTCGTGACCATCATCGATACCCACGTGACGACGATCGTTTCATCTCTCTTCCTATACGCGTTCGGCGCCGGCCCGATTCGCGGATTTGCGGTCACGCTGGTGCTCGGTCTGCTCGTCAATCTGTTCTCGGCGGTTTACGTTTCGCGAACAATTTTCATGTGGCTGCTGAGTCGCAAGGGCAGGCGCGTCGAATCGCTCAGCATCTGATTCATAGAGAAGTGAGTTTTCATGGTCCGATTATTTCATGACGTAAAGATCGACTGGCTCGGCAAGCGCCGTTTCTTCATCGGCATGTCGATTGTGCTTTTGCTGGCCGGCATGGGCACGGCACTCTATCGCCATCGATTCCATCCAAACGGAAGCGACGCCTTCAACCTGGGCGTGGATTTCAAAGGCGGCACGGTGGTTACGGCGCGATTCAAAAATCCGCCGCCGGTCGATCAGCTTCGTAAAGCCGTCGACGCCGCCGGTATTCGTGACGCTGTCCTTCAACCGGTGCTCAACAAGGCGGGCATGTTTCTCATCAAGGTGCCCCATCAGGGTTTTGACACGAACACCGAGAACCAGGCCGGGGTTGATGCCGCGCGCACGAACGTGCGCAAGGCGCTGAACACATTTGGTCCCGAGGCGGATCCAAACAAGAGTCTGGAGGAAGATCCGAACGCCGCCTACAAGATCGAGGGCACGGACGCCGTCGGTGAAATCGCCAGCAAACAATTGCGCACCCAGGCGATCGCCGTCACAGTCGCAGCGCTCATAGGAATGTTATTGTTCATTGCCTTTCGCTTTGAATGGACTTATGGCGCGGCGGCGGTCATCGCGGTTTTCCATACGGTGCTCGTGACCCTGGGTCTGTTTTCTATCTTTCAAATTGAGATCAATTTGACTGTAATCGCGGCGCTGCTGACCCTGGTGGGCTTCGATGTTAACGACTCGATCGTTATCTTTGACCGCATTCGCGAGAACCGAAAGCTTTACCGCCGGATGAATCTTTACGACGTGACCAACATGTCAATCAACCAGACATTGTCACGGACGGTCATCACTTCCGGTCTCGTATTTTTGTCTGTCGTGTCGCTGGTTTTGCTCGGCGGCGAGACGCTGCGCCCATTTTCGCTGGCGCTGTTAATGGGAATATTGTTCGGGACTTACGACACCATTGCCGTCGCCGGCCCGCTGATGGTTTGGTGGGAGAAACGGGTGGCCGCCTCAGAGCGAGCCGCCTTTGCAAAGGCCGGCGCTCCGGCAGCGCGCACTGCGTCACGCGCTGACCGCGCCGCTGTCAGCAAGCCTTCACGTGCGACTCTGGCGCGGGAACAAAAATCATCAACGCGCGTCTAATCAGTCGCGTTTAAGTGGTCTTTGATGTTTGCAGTTTCGTTGTGAGGACCCTGATTTTTCACCCGGGTTTGTCCTTGACTTTGTCGCTGATTGCGGCATAGACTGCGACCGTTGCTGGCCAATTAAATAGCTCGTATACGGTGCCCTTGCTTCACGAAAAAGGGAAGGCAGGGACGTTTGTAATGTCGGAGCGGCCAGTTTATTTTGTGTCTCGCAGGGTGGCTGGACTCGACGTGAACACGCAAACCCCTTCCGCTGTACCTTCTTCTTGTTGCAGTTTGCGGGTTCGGTCACGATATCTCGTAACCGTTTGAGCGGTTTGTCCGTTTCATTACCCTTGACCCAATTGGCGCCAACTTGGGAGGAACTAGAAAATGTTCGAACACTTGGTTGAATCAGGATCGCACTCGGAAGATCTGAAACGAAAAGGCTCGTTTCTCGCGGGCTTCGCGATTCTCTATCTCGTGCTTATCTTTGCCGTATTGATTTTGGGAATACTGCTGGCTCCGGCTTATATCGATCAGCAGGCGCTGGAGCTGACTGCCCTGGTGGCGCCGGTACCGGTGCCGCAAGCGCAGCAGCAAAAACAGGAAGCCAAGCCTGAGAAGCAGGAGCTGGCGAAGAACGTTGACGTCCGCAAGGAAGCTATCGCGGATGTTTCCCGAGCCGATCTGGTGCCCAAAGAAATCTCGGCCAAGGCCAGCGACATTCCGCCGGTCCGTTCCAACGTGCAAACGGTAATTTGCCCGACCTGCGGCAATTCCAATGCGATTGCGCCGGCCGCCCCGGGCGCCGGCACCGCTGCGATTACGAACCAGCCGGCCCGTGTTGAAATGAAGGAAGAAGCGCCAGAGGCGCCGGCGCCGAAGGCGACACCGCACGCGCCTATCTCAGGCGGTGTGCTGAATGGCAAAGCGATCCACCTCGTCACGCCGCCATACCCGGCGATTGCGCGCAGCGCGCACGCTTCCGGGCCAGTGCAGGTGCAGGTCCTGATTGATGAAAACGGAAACGTGGTCTCAGCAAACGCCGTTTCGGGTCACCCGCTGTTGCGCGCGGCAGCTGTCGCGGCAGCTCATGCATCAAAATTTTCGCCTACGAAACTTTCCGGCCAGCCGGTGAAAGTCAACGGCGTAATCATCTACAACTTTGTAGCGCAATAAGAAAATCCGGCGCCGGTTGGCTCCCGCAAGGAAGATCGACCGGCGTCAGAGTCTTATCGCCGGCAGGAATCAAACGTAATCAAAAACTTTTGGAGGAGTTACCGTGACTATTCTGACAACCATCCTCGGAACGAAAGCGATGGGCTTTCTTCTGTTTCTTTTGCAAAGCCCCAGTCCCGCTGCGGGCGCGTCGACGGGCAATGAGTTCACGATCACTGAAATGGTCAAGAACATGGGCGCGGTCGCAATCACGGTCGTGATCATTCTGCTGATCATGTCCGTTTATTCGATCGCCATCATGGTCGAGCGTTATTTGACCTATACGGCAGCCAAGAAGCAGTCTCGTGAATTTGCGCCGCGAGTTGCGCAGGCTCTGAAGAACAATCGCATTGAAGAGGCGATTAATATCAGCGACAAGCATCGCAAGTCGCACCTGGCGATGGTCGTCAACAGCGGCCTGCAGGAGTTTCGCGCGCACGAGCAGTCGAGTGACATCTCGGGTGACGAAATCGAAGCGTCCAAGCGCGCCCTGCAAAGAGCGATCGCTATCAAGACCGCCGAGTTCCGGCGCGGCTTGTCAGGATTGGCCACGATCGGTTCGACCGCGCCTTTCGTCGGACTGTTCGGTACGGTGTTCGGCATCATCAACGCGTTCCGCGGCATGAAGAACGCCGAGACGGCAGGTATCGCGGCCGTCGCGGGTGGTATTTCGGAAGCCCTGTTTACCACGGCGCTCGGGCTGGTGGTCGCGGTCCCGGCGGTGTGGCTGTTCAACTATTTCACCGGTAAGGTCGACGGCTTTGTCGTCGAGATGGACAATTCGGCGTCTGAACTCGTCGACTACTTCATCAAGAACCGCACCAAGCAGTTGAACCCCTAACGACCGCGAATGAATCGGCCGGGGGCGCAGTGCTCCTGGCCGCGGTTTGGATCCAAAGGAGTTTTAATCATGGGAATGCAAGCAGGCGGCGGTGGCGGGCTGCAGTCAGAGATCAACGTCACGCCGATGGTCGATATCATGCTGGTGCTGCTGATCATCTTTATGGTGGTCACACCATTCCTCCAACAGGGCATTCAGGTCACCATTCCCCGCGACCTCCGCAATCCGGATGAAGACCAGGGCATCAATAAAGAAAGCTCAGTGATCATCTCGGTGCCGAAGGACGGCGATTACTATCTCGGCAAGAAGAAAGTCAATCTTGACGATCTAAAGTCCTCGGTGGAAAAGGCACTGGCCAACAAGAAGGAAGAAGACAAGATTGTCTACATCAAGAGCGGCATCGACGTCAGTTATGGCGAGGTCGTAAAAGTCATTAATGCCGTACGGGAAAAAGGTGTAGACAAGATTGGCCTGGTGGCCGACAAGAAGAAGGGCAAGGCTGCGCAGGCCGCGCCCGCACCGGCGACCTAATTAAGTCCGAGACCGCCCGCAGTAGCGGTCGGGACCGGTTAGATAGAACGAGGGTAATTTTATGGCAATGGGTGCTGGCAGCAATCGCGCCGTTCCTTATATCAACGTCACGCCGCTGATCGACGTGCTCCTGGTGTTGCTGATCATCTTTATGGTGGTCACGCCACTAAAACCGAGCCGCTTTAAGGCAGACATTCCGACCCAAAGAGATCCGAACGAAGACGTAAGCAAGCTGAAGCCAAATCCGCTGACCCTGGTGGTTTCGATTAACACCGACTTGTCCTTAAAGCTCAATCAGGATCCGATGGGCTCGGTTAACGATCCGAGCGCGCTGGCGGCAAAGCTGCAACAGACTTTCCAGCAGCGCAAAGAACAGCGCGCTTATAAGGTCGGCATGGAAACGGCCACGAACATTCCTGAGGATCAGCGGATCGAAAAGACCGTGTTTGTGAAGGCCCCGCGCGCGCTGCATTATGGCGACGTGGTCAAAGTCATCGATGCGATCAAAGGCGCCGGCGCCAACCCGGTTGGCTTGCAGGTTGACGATCTGCCGTAGTAAAAGTCTGACGTTTTTCCGCCCGGCTATGCCCTCCGCGGCACGACCTTCGTGCGCCGGAACGCCGGGCGTCATCTTCATCTTAACGGAGCTAACAGAATGAGATTCTCCTGGTCCCGGATTGGCGCGACAGCGATTCTGGGTTTGTTTGTCGCCGCCTCTGCGGGCTGTACGCTGGTCAACAAAATCAGAGCCAAGAACGAACTGAACGAAACCGCGAAAGCTTACAAAGACGGACGTTTTGAGGAAGCCGAACAGCACGCTAAGCGCGCGCTGGCTCTCGATCCGAAAAATCCGACGGCTCCCATCTTCATCGCCCGCGTCATTCACCAACAGTACCGGCCCGGCGTCGATCAACCCGACAATATTCAAAAAGCCAAAGACGCCATCGACGCTTATCAACGTGTCCTGCAGCAGGATCCTAACAACGAGGAAGCCTACAAAGCGATTTCCGTGCTGTATGCGGCCATCAAGGACGAGACAGATCTGCGCGCGTGGATTATGAAGCGCGCCAGCGATCCGAACCAGCCGTCCGAGAAGCGGGCCGAAGCCTATGCGATTCTGGCCGGCAAGGACTGGGATTGTTCTTACAAAGTTACCGAACTGCCCGATGTAAAGCAGACTTCGACCGAGGGTGGCAACGCCAAGGTGAGTTACAAGAAACCGGCGCAGAAAGACTTTGACACCATCCATCAATGCGTCGTGCGCGGACTGGAAGAAGCTGACACCGCCATCAAGTACGATCCCAACAGCGAATCAGCCTGGTCCTACAAGGCAAACCTGCTGCTCGAAGCCGCCAAGCACGCTGAGATGGACGGCAAGGCCGATCAAAAGGCGACCTACGAGAAGCAGGCCAAAACTGCCCAGGATCGTGCCGGCCAATTAGCTGAAGAGCAGCGCAAAAAGGAAGAAGCTGCTGAAGCCGCCACCGGTTCGCCAACACCGTAGTACCCCAGCACCGCCCTGCTCGATAGCGAGCATCTCAAAATAGGTGACGCCGACTCGTTCGAGTCCGCGCGTCACCTATTGCTATAATAAAACGGTCTTTGGCCTTTGATCTTTGGTCTTAGATCGGTTGCCCGGCAGCGATCCCGTTCAAAGTCCAAAGACCAAAGTTCAAAGACCGCCTTTCTTATGATTCGCATTGAAGAAATCTGTGACAAGGTGCGGCGGAACCATCCGCAGGCGGACCTGAATCTGCTGCGTCGCGCCTACCTGTTTTCCGCGCGTGAGCATCGCGGACAAAAACGCGCCTCAGGCGAGTCGTACCTGGTCCATCCGCTCGAGGTCGCAAATATTCTCGCCGACATGCGCCTTGATGCCGTCTCGGTTTCTACCGGGCTGCTCCATGACGTAGTCGAAGATACCCTCGCCGACACCAATACGATCCGCGATTATTTTGGTGACGAAGTTGCTCACCTGGTAGAAGGGCTTACCAAAATTGCCCACATCAGCAAACTGTCACGTGAGGAACAGCAGGCCGAAAACGTGCGGAAGATGTTGCTCGCGATGATCGACGACGTGCGGGTCGTGCTGGTAAAGCTCGCGGATCGTCTTCACAACATGCGCACGCTCGAGTACCTTACCGCCGATAAACGCCGCCGCATCTCCCAGGAAACAATGGACATTTACGCGCCGATTGCTCACCGGCTCGGCATGGGCAAACTGCGCGGCGAATTGGAAGATCTTGCTTTCAAGAACCTGCATCCGGAGGATTACCGCGAATTGACTGCGCAGCTGGAAAAGCGGCGCGCGGCGAACGAAGCTTTTCTCAATGATGTCACCGCGACGATTGAGCAAAAGATGCGCGAGTCCGACGTCCCTTTCGTCCGGGTCGAAGGGCGGGTCAAGCGGATCTATTCCATCTGGAAAAAACTCAACGCGCAGGAGATCGACATCGACCAGGTTTATGATCTGGTGGCGGCGCGGGTGATTACTCCCAACGAGATTCGTCATTGCTATGGGGCGCTGGGCGTGATTCACAATGCCTGGAAACCGGTGCCCGGTCGCTTTAAGGATTGGATCGCCACGCCGCGCGACAACCTCTACCAGTCATTACACACCTCGGTGATCGGATCAAAGGGGCAGCCATTCGAAGTGCAAATCCGGACTGAGCAGATGCACCTGATCGCGGAAGAAGGGGTCGCCGCGCACTGGAAATACAAGGAAGGAAAGCGGGGCGCGCGCGATGATGACGAAGCCTTGAAGGTGTTGCGCTCGCTGGTTGAGTGGACCCAGGAAGTCAAGGACTCGCGCGAATTCATCGACGCGCTCAAGCTGGATCTTTATCCCAAGGATGTTTACGCCTTCACGCCGATGGGCAAAGTCATCCAATTGCCGCGCGGCGCCACGCCGGTTGATTTCGCCTACATGATCCACTCGGAAGTGGGCAACACTTGCACCGGCGCGCGGGTCAACGGCCGCATGGTGCCGCTGCGCACCATGATTCAGAATGGCGACGTGGTTGAGATTGTTCGCAGTCCTAATGCCCATCCCTCTCGCGACTGGCTGAATTTTGTCGTCACCTCGCGCGCGCGTAATCGCGTCCGTCACTGGGTCGCCGATCAGCAGCGGGCCGAGTCAATCGAGATCGGCCGCAAGCTGCTGGAAAAGGAAGCCGGACGTTTTCGGCTTTCGATCAAAAAGATGTTGAGCGACAGCAATGGTGATCTGAAGCGCATCGCCAACGATTATGGCTATGGCCGCACCGACGATCTGCTGGCCGCAATCGGGTACGGCAAGACCGTGCCCCGCAATGTGATCGCGAAATACCTCGGCCCGGAAAAATTCGAAGCGCTCGATAAAGAGAAGGAATCACGCCTACGTACGGGAGTGCGCGCCGTCAAGCGGCTGATTACGGGTGATGACGCGATCGTCGTGCGCGGCGTCGAAGACCTCATGGTCAATCGCGCGCGCTGCTGCAATCCCCTGCATGGCGAGCAGATTATTGGCTACATCACCCGCGGCAAAGGCGTGGCCGTGCACACGGCGCAATGCAAGAACGTAAAGCAGTTGATGATAAACCCCGAGCGAATCGTCTCAGTTGAATGGGCTTCGAAGCCGGAAAAGACTGCTTATGCGGTGAAGCTTTTGGCGGTGACTGAGAATCGCACCGGCATGATCGCGGGCATCACCGGCGCCATCTCTGACATGAAAACAGGCATTCGCGATGCCCGCGCCTCAATCGGGCCGGATCAAAAAGGCCGCATCGAAGTTACCGTGGAAGTGTTCGACGTCAAGCACCTGGACAAAGTGATGAGTTCGGTGAAGAACGTCTCAGGCGTGCTGGATGTCGAGCGCCTGCAGGGAGCCGCCTAAAGAGAGCGACACCGGCGCATCTAGGTGCCCCATTGTCGGCACCTTTACCGAGTCCGCTCCGCGGACTGTTGCTTAGCCGATGATGCGTCAAGTACATTATTGCCCTAACAAGCGGCAGCTTACTTCAATCTCACCACGTCCCAACAAAAAAGTTTGACCCGCGGGGCAGCAACGATTACGATCGGCACACTCATCTTCCCTCGTCGCCGGCTCGGTAGCCCGACGATACTCTTTGACTGATCTTATCAGGGTTTCCACGCGAGGAAGAGTGGATCATGAGAGTACCTAACCACGTCGAATACAACCCCCTCTGCTTCGTTGTCCTATTAGGCTTCGTTATTGGCTCAATCGTACTGATGCCTCAGTTTGTGGTCGAAGCGTCTCTGGGCAGTCGCGCAACAGCCGCACCCGTAGTGACAGGTACATTCAATGGCAAGCTTGCCTTTGTTAGCGATCGTCACAATGGTCGCGGCCTGAATATCTGGACCATGAATCCTGACGGCGGCTCGGTAACCAGGTTGACTGATGGCAAGTCGCGCACCGACCGGCTGCCGGCCTTTGTCCCCGTTTACGACGACGGTCCGGCGTGGTCGCCTGCCGGATCGAAAATAGCCTTCATTAGCAACCGGGATTACAGTTTCGGTCTCTACACGATGAACGCGGATGGCACCAACGTTCAACTGGTCACGGATCAGGCACTCGATCCTGCTGGCCCGGCGTGGTCGCCTGATGGTAAGAAGATAGCCTTTACGGCCGGACACCGCATTGTGATTGAGCCAAACCGGCCGGTGGTCGACATCTATGTGATCAATGCGGACGGAACTGGTCAAACCAAGCTGACTGACAACTCCGGTGAGAACGAAGGGCCAACGTGGTCGCCCGACGGTAAGCAGATCGCTTTTTCGAGCAATCGAGATCCTGATGGCAGGTCGCGCATTTGGGTCATGAATTCCGACGGCACAAACCATGTAAGGCTTACTGACATTCACGATACCAGCAACCCCATCTTTTACGGTGACTCGATGCCTGACTGGTCCCCGGACGGAAGCAGGATCGTCTTTAATGGTTACCGCGACTTTAACGGCACCCGAAATTGTTTCGCGATTAATTGCTCCGAAATCTTCGTGATGAATGCGGACGGCACGAGCGACCACGCGATAACCAACGATCCGAATCGCGGCGGCATTTTTGAATACCCGAGATGGTCGCCCGATGGTACCCGGCTTGTCACCAGCTTAGCATTGGGAACGATTACCGATTTAAGAGCAGGGAATGATCTGGGAAGGGCGATCATTGTGATGAACGCGGATGGGACAAATCAAATGAATCTCTCTGTGCGGACGGATCACGCTTTCTTTGATGTGGCACCTGACTGGCAACCACTCGCCACGGCGCCGCTTTCACCCTCCAGCGTTATAAGCTTTACCGCAGGCACGTACACCGCGTTTGAAGACAGCGGCAGTGTCACACTGACAGTCAGCCGGACAGGAAATCTCAACGATGTGGCGTCGTGTGCATACGCGACGCAGGATGGCAGCGCCAGTTTTAAATATAATTACGCGCCAGTCTGGGGGACGTTGCGGTTCGCGCCTGGCGAGTCATCAAAGTCAATTTCGGTTTCGCTAACCGACAGTGGCTGGGCGCAGGGAAACGTTTCGTTCAAAGTCAGCTTGTCTGAGAATGAAGGAAATGCGACTTTGATCGGTGGCATTCGTGAAGCGACCGTGACGGTGCTCGATCGGGATACATCAGTGCGTCCGCAGAATCCAATCGACGATACGAAGCATTTTGTGCGGCAACATTACCTTGATTTTCTCAACCGCGAGCCGGATATGGATGGATTCGCGTTCTGGATTAATCAAATCGAGTCGTGCGGCTCAGATGCTCAATGTCGCGAGGTAAAGCGCATCAATGTATCCGCGGCTTTCTACCTCTCAATAGAATTCCAGGAGACAGGTTCCTTTGCTTATCGATTCAATCTGCTGAATCTGTCCGGCGCGAGCGATCCGCCGTTTCTCGCCACCGTTCGTGCCATGCAGGAGATTGGCCGCGGCGTCGTAGTGGGTCAGCCGGGATGGGAAGAGCAGCTTAAATCCAACAAATTGAGTTTCGTCCAACGCTATTACGATGAAGATCGGTTGGTGCTGAGCTTTGGCAGGAGCAACGAGGAATGGATTGATCTGGTGTTCAAATATATCAATATGTTCACCGGAATTACGCTGCCGCAGGCGAAACGTGATGCGCTGGTAGCAGGCTTGAACAGCGGCGCGGAAACCCGCCCCACGACCTTCATCAAAATACTGGATGATCCGGATTACAAAGCAGCGCAATTCAACCAACTGTTTGTGATAATGCAGTACTCTGGTTCTCTGCGGCGAGTACAGGATCAGGACGGGCTCACTTTCTGGGAGAATAAACTGAACCAGTTTAATGGCAACTTTATTGACGCCGAGATGGTGAAGGCGTTCATTACTTCGCGCGAATATCGTGGCCGGTTCGGACCGCCCTAAAGTTTTGGAGTACCGGCTTTAGCCGGAATGCTGCCTGAAGGCGGTACTCCAAACTCTCTGCTACTCAACTTATTCTTTCCGGTTTCCTTCCGTGTCGTAAACCTCGATCGTTTCTGAATAAGGTTTAATCTGATCAGCGATCTCGGCGGCGTCGCCAACCACTACGATTGCGGCGCGGTCCGGTCGCACGTACTTTTGGGCTACCGCCTGGATCTGCTCCACAGTCACCGCGTCAACCTGATCACGGTAAGCCCGCAGGTAGTCATCCGGCAGGTCGAGCATTTTGATATTAACGAACTGATCGATTAGACCATCCTGCGTCTCAATCCGAATCGGAAACACACCGGTCAGATAAGACTTAGCGTTGGTTATCTCTTCTGCGGAAACGCTTTCATCCCGAATGCGATCCAATTCATAGAAGAATTCCTGGAAGGATGCTCCGGTCACGGCGGTCCGCACTTCCGCCGTGGCGCGAAACGTTCCGGCAAGCCGTCGCGCGTCGAGGTTCGTGTAGGCGCCGTAGGTATATCCCTTGTGCTCACGCAGGTTCATAAACAGGCGTGAGGATGCGTTGGCCCCCAGGACGGTGTGCATCAGCAGCAGCGGGAAATAGTCGGGACTGGTGCGCGTGATCGCCTCGTTGGCGACGACGATGTTCGATTGCGCCGAGCCTGGCCGGTCGACGAGGTAGATGGTGCGCTCGGTTCGCTGCGGGAGCGGCGGCGACGCCACTTGAATCGGCGTTCCGAAACGCCAATCCGCGAACAACTCTTCAACCTGGCGGACCAGCGAATCTTGCTGGAAATCACCCATCACGATCAGGTCCGCGTTGTTGGGAACGAAGGTCGAAATCCGGAAAGACAGCAACTTATCGCGCGTCAACGCGTCGAGCATTTCTTCCGTCGGCGAGATGGCCGCATATGGATGCTCGCCGAAGATCACCCTGGCCATACGTTCTGAAGCCAGGAAGCTGGGTTGCGCGCGTTGTTGAATCAAGAGCTGCTTAGTATTCTCGCGCGCGAGATCGACCTCGTTCTGAGGAAAGGTCGAACGCAGGGTGACGTCCGCGATCAATTCCAGGATCTCCTCTGCGTAAATCGACAGCGACGATGCGGCAATGGTCGTGAAGTCCGAAGTCGAGCCGACTGACAAGGTAGCCCCGAGCCGTTCGATCTCTTCCGCTATCTGCCGGCTGGTGCGCGTCTCGGTACCTTCGGACAAGAGGTGTGACATCATGTCCATTAATCCCGGCAGCGCGGGCGGATCGTTAGCATCCCCGGATCGAAAGGCAAGTCGAAAACTGGTTAGCGGCAGCCGCTTGTCCTCAATCAGAACCAGACCCAGTCCATTTCCCAGTCTCGTTTCCACTACCTCGGGAAGGTTTAGCGGCCGCGGCTCGAGCGGTGGCGGCATTACTCTTCGAAAAGTTTCGGCCTGCATGGTTGTGTTCATGAGTGCAGCAACTTGACCATCAATTTGGGTCGATGGTTCGCTCTTGCGCAGCCGCCACCGGTGGCGCGGCCGGGGATTCGTCTGGACTTGGTGGAACTTGCGGCAGGGGGGCAGAAGGCTGATCGGGCTCGCCTGGTTGCTGCGGCTCGGCGGAGCCAGCTTCTTCGGCACCGGGAACGATATCCAGCAGCACGCGTTCATCGGTGTCGAGGTAACGGGCAACTGCGTCGCGAATTCGATCAGCCGTTACGTCGAGGTAATTCTGCAAGTCGGTATTGAATAATTCGGGATCATTGTCATAGAGCATGCATTCGGCAATTTGTTGGGCGCGAAACAGCGACGACTGCCGGCTGCGTACGGTTGCATTTAAAAGATTATTCCGCAGCTTCTCCATTTCTTCAGCACTTGGGCCATCGGTGGCCAGTTGGTTGATTTCTGCAAATATCGCGTCGCGAATTTGACTGCCCTGGCGATCCGGCTTGGGAATCACCACGATAAACAGACCTGACGGCCCGCGGCGCTCATCAATCCCGCCTTGAATTTGTACGACTGACTCCTCGCTCTTCACCAGCTTCTGGTAAAGACGCGCGCTCTCACCTTCAAACAGCAGATGACTTGCTAGCGACAACGCGTAAAACTCCGGAGTGCGCCGCGCCGGAATCTTCCAGCCGAGGGCGAACGCCGGAACCGGCGCGTGCTTGTCGAGAAAAATGTCCTGTTGTGCTGCGACGCCTTCAGCTTCAGTGACATCGACCGGAGGAGGAACAGGTTGCGCCGGGATGTCGGTAAAATATCTATTGATCAGTTCGCGAATTTCCTGCTCGTCAAAATCGCCGGCGACCGAGAGCACCGCGTTATTTGGCGCATAGTAGATGCGAAAGAATTCGCGAATGTCTTCGACAGTGGCGGCATCCAGGTCTTCCATCGAGCCGATCGTGGAATGCGCATTTGCCGGATTCTTAAAACTCATTTCGAACAGACGCAGAAATCCGTTCACATACGGCTGGTTGTCATAGCGCAGCCGCTTTTCTTCCTTGACCGCTTCACGCTGATTGTCGAGGTTCTCCTGTGTCACCGCCAGGGAACGCATGCGATCGCTCTCGAGCCAGAGGGCCAGAGGCAGCTGGTTTGCCGGCAGCGTCTCGAAGTAATTTGTGCGCTCACTGGAAGTAGTTCCGTTCATCGTGCCGCCGGCGTTCGAAATATATTGAAAGTGGGCGGCCTTCGGCACGTTCTCAGACCCCTGGAACATCATGTGCTCGAACAGATGTGCAAAGCCCGTGCGGCCGGCGCGTTCGTTACGCGAGCCGACATCGTAATAAACAGCAACGGAAACGACGGGGACCGAGTGGTCTTCGTTCAAAACCACACGCAGGCCGTTGTTGAGGGTGAATTGTTCGATGGGTGTATGCGGAACCTCAAAAGTTTTCTGCACAAGCTGGCTCGATTCAGTCCGCGTGGTGCGGTTGCTTGAAGATCGTCCGGGGGAATTGAATAAAAGATTTTAACGCGGAACCGGGTGATAAAACAAAGATGCTCCATTGCGGGTCTCGCAATGGAGCGGGCTGATAACCTATCCGGCCGCTCTTTAAGATGAAGCTTTCGACTCGTCGACGAGGCCGCGCAGTTCGGCCCGTAGTCGTTCGATCTCGGCAAGTTTCTGTTCGACCCGCTCGAACAATGGACCCTGTGATTTGATGCCTTCATCGATGAGGAACGCAGCAGCTTCTGCCCGCGTACCGAAAACACCGGACTGGACCAGTTGGCCCAGTCTGGTCTGCGCGTCCTGCGATACTTTCACCGCGAGCATGTAATCATCCTTGGCCGAAATGGCGCGTTCGATAGTGCGGCTAATGTCGCGACCGATGGCCGATAATTGTTCAGGAATCCGTGCGGCCATATCGCGGACGGATGATCCAACTCTTGAGCGTTCGCTCTCGGGTTCGCTTTCGGGCTCGTTTACCAATAATTGATCTCTGTTTTCGGGACCGTCTGACGGCGATTGATATGGTGTGCTCATAATTCTGCTCTCCTCAATTCAGGTAGAACTCTGTACGATTGCGCGGGGTTAGAAGTTCATTGTAAGAACCGCGCGAGCAGAGCGCAAGGAAGTAGACGGGGGCGCAACCGTCCCGGTTGCTTCGAGTCGCTAGCCCAGATGCAAGCGAGACGCTTGCGCTCCAGATGATCCGTCATGCCGCCTGCAGTTCGGCGCAGCACGCTGCGCAGCGATTGGCGGCAATCGGAATCGCAGTCAGGCAATGCGGGCAATCCTTCTTACCGGGATCTTTCTTTCTCATCTTATTGACCGCTTTCACGATCAAAAAGATCACGAACGCGACAATCAGAAAATTAACGACATCGTTCAAAAAGGCGCCGTAGGCTAGGACCGGGATGGCTTTCGCCTTCGCATCTGCGAGTGAAATCGGCTGTCCCTTCGAGTGATCGAGAACATAGAAGAGACTGGAGAAATCAACTCTTCCGAGCAGCAGGCCTATGGGCGGCATGATGATGCCCTCAACCAGCGAGGTAATGATTTTGCCAAAGGCCGCGCCGATAATGACAGCCACGGCCAGATCGATCACGTTAGCGCGCGCGATGAATTCTTTGAATTCTTTGGACACAAGGCGTCTCCTTTTGTGGCTTTGGTATCAACCTGCGCTCCAGATGCAAGCGAGACGCTTGCGCTCCAGATTGATGATCTATGCGACTTTGCCTTAAAAGCCGGCGAAGCCGACGAATGATAATAGCCCACCGATTTATCGGTGGGATTGGAATCGACGCATAGCCGCAGTCCGTGAAGCGGACGGCTGAATCATAAATACTGTAGGTCCTTCGGTTTGTCAGCCGTCCGCTTCACGGACTATGGGCGCTTGTCGGAGTAGCCCCAGCGCTGAAGCGCTGGGCTATTTTCACTCCGTCCGCTTCGCGGACGAGACAAAGACCGCTTTTGAGGCAAAGCCGATCTATGCGACTAGGGACAATCCTTTGATAAGGTGTAGCCCGCTTTCTCAGCCTCTTCCTTGTTCTTAAAGACAATCCGGCTCGGTTGCGGGACCGAGTCGCGAGCCGAACAATCGGATGGATAATAGCTCTTGCTGCGAATATCGCCGATTACTTCGTTTTCAGCGGCCTCGAGGGCGGCTTCGCGGCGCGCATCAAACACGGTCTGGGCGGCTTCGTCGTTGAGGCGTAAACTCGGGCCACCGGCAATTGTTGCCGCAAAAACGGAAAAGCCGTCACAGCTCAATTGGCGGCCATTGCGTTTGGCCGGCCACTCCGCCGGCAGACCCAGGCCCTTGCTGAAGTTCGTCACGAATTCGTCCAGCTTTGGCCATTTAAATGTCGACTCGTATCCAATCCACAAGGTCGCCAGCCGGCCATCAAGAAAATCCAGAGAGATCGTGCGCACATCGGGGAACGCGGCGTTGTCGACGCGCGGATCGTAATGAGGATTGAAACTCGTCCTCATCAAGCCGAGTTGGTCGGCGCGGCCGAATGTCAGGAGCGGCAACGCTTTCTTCACATCTTCCTGGCTCATACCCAGGCGCATGCTGAAGAGCTCGGGTGGTTGTTTTAATTGATCGAGCTTGAGCGGGCAGGTTGCAGGTTGGGCCTTAAGGCAGATGCATATGCAGAGCGTGGACAATACGGTTGCGAGCAACCGTTTAACGTCCAATATTTGCCTGCGCTGCATTTAGATCGGCTGGCTCTTCGCGTGCCAGTAAACTCTTTATTAGTTTAGATAGAGTCCGCGGCTCAAATGGGGTGGAGACATATTCATCGCAACCGGCTTCCAAGGCAAGACTGCGGTACTCATCAGCCCCGTAAGCCGAAACCGCGACAATTGGCGTCTGACTGAGAGCGCGATCCTGTCTTATGCGCTGCGCTGCGTCAAGCCCATTCATCCGCGGCATCATCATGTCCATAATGATGAGATCCGGAAGTTCCTGTTGCGCCAGGGCGACGCCCTCTTCTCCGGTCTCAGCCTCGAGCACGCGATAGCCGTTCTTGACCAGCCACATTTTCATCATCAGCCGGGTATCATCAAAATCCTCGACTAGAAGAATTGTACGCAACGGCACCCTCCTTGACGCATTAAGACAGCCTGCTCCATATGCAATACGGAGGCTTGGGGCTGGAAGCTGGTACCCGCGGCAGGGGTCGAACCTGCGACCTTTCGCTCCGGAGGCGAACGCTCTAATCCACTGAGCTACGCGGGCAGTCGGGGGGAATCTCCAAAAAAATAGCACAGTGCTCAGAGCCGGAGCTAGTTAGGATGCAGACTGTCCGAAGGGGGATGCACCCCTGAGAAAGCCCGTCCAGGCCGATTTTCAGCCGTTCTGTTCGCTAATTTTCGGCAAAAGTCGAAGCTGTTTACGGCCCGTGCCTGAAATGTAGCTGCATACCACGTCCTAACTACACCTTTTGGTTACGAGTGCTTGATGATGACGCCTTCAATGATATTTGCGACATTCTCGCAGCGGTCGATGGCTGCTTCAAGCTTCTCGTAGACGTCCTTCCACTTGATTACCTCGATCGGATCGCGCGTCTCCAGGAACAGGCCACCCACGGCGCGCCGGTAGATGTCGTCCCCTTCGTTTTCCAAACGGTGA
This sequence comes from Acidobacteriota bacterium, assembly GCA_046728235.1. Taxonomy (GTDB): domain Bacteria; phylum Acidobacteriota; class Blastocatellia; order Pyrinomonadales; family Pyrinomonadaceae; genus UBA11740. The sequence continues at coordinate 10,840 of JBKPEE010000118.1, read as the reverse complement.
ATTTCCACCAATCGCTCGGTCACGCCTTTCGGTTTTTGCAGAATCGACACGACTTCATTCAGTTGCAGGGCCATGCGCTGAATGACGCCGGCGAGTTGTTTCGCCGGCTCGGTCGTTTCATGAATGTCATACATGACGACGGCCCGCGCCGCGCCATCGATCAAATCGACCACATCGTCGAGCGCTTTTGACATCATGTAAATGTCTTCGCGATCGTAAGGAGTGATGAAGGATTGATTCAGGCGCGTCGCCACATTGTGCGTCAGATCATCGCAAGCATGCTCAATACTCTTGATCCGTTGCACGTATTCCTGGTAATCACCGTCGCGGTGAGAAAGCATTTCAACCAGTGTTTTCGCGGCGTCATTTATGTACGAAGTCATTTGCGCGAACAGGGTGAAATACTGTTCCTCGCGCGGCAGTAACTTTCCAAAAGGCATCGATAAACTCCTGCGATAAGGCCCGGCGTGTAAAAACTTACAAAGCCCCGCACTATAGTTGAAGGCCGCGCATAAGTCCATCTGTTGCATCTTAATTTAGTGTTACGTTTCGTTGCCTGCGCCGGCCAAAACGGCAGAAGATAAGGATGGGGCGATCCGGTAGTCGGTCAGTTTGAGAAAATTCTCATTCTCGCCGCCGCTTTAGCGCGGCGACAATTCTCTCGCCCGACTTCGCGCCTCGGACACCGGGCTAAAGCCACGGTGTGTGAATGAAAGAGGCAAACTGAACCACTACCGGCGATCCGCTCTGCTTGCAATTACCTGCGCGACTCGTATATCTACAAGCAGGATGAGCGAGCCGGCAGACCATTCCTATGTCGTTGAATTGCTGCGCGTCGAATCTGACGCGATTGCCAGCGCGGCCGCGCGCCTGCAATCCTCACAGCTCGATCAGGTGCTTTCCATACTCAAAGCCTGCAAGGGAAAGGTGGTCGTTCTTGGGGTCGGCAAGTCCGGAATCATCGCGCAAAAGATTGCGGCCACGATGACCAGCAGCGGCACGGCTGCGATTCACCTGCATCCTTCGGACGCGCTGCATGGCGGCCTGGGAATTGTGACCCCTGATGACACCGTCTTGATGTTAAGCAACAGCGGCGAAACGGCTGAGTTGGTTGAATTGCTCCCTTTTCTCAAGCGGCGCAATGTGCCGCTGATTGCGATTGTCGGCAAACTTAATTCGACCATCGCGCAGCGCGCCGACGCAGTGCTCGACGCTTCGGTCGATCAGGAGGCCTGCCCCCTCAATCTCGCGCCGACGACGAGCACGACGGTGGCCCTGGCGATTGGCGACGCGCTCGCGATGACCCTCATGCGCGCCAAGGGACTGACTGAGAGCGACTTTGCATCGAATCATCCCGGCGGACAGCTGGGCAAGCGCCTGACATTGCGCGTTGCCGATCTAATGCACAGCGGAGTGGAAAACCCGACGATTAGTGACAACGCATCATGGATGGATGTCGTCTCAAGTATCACTCAATTTGGCTTGGGCGCTGTAAACGTGGTCGATGGCGAAGGCCGGCTGAAGGGCATTATCACCGATGGTGACTTGCGTCGGTCGTTGCAGCGGCTGGGGGCGCACGACTTTGGTTTCGCCAACCTGAAATGCGACGACTTGATGACGCATAATCCAGTAGTTAGCAATCCGGATATGCTTGCCTTTGATGCGCTGCGTCTGATGGAAGATCGGCCGTCGCAGATTAGCGTGTTGCCTGTAGTTGATGCCGACCGCCGCTGCATCGGTTTGATTCGCTTGCACGATATTGTGCGCAGTGGGTTGTAAGTTTGGAGTGCGGCGGCTTGACGCCGCTTTTATTGTTGTTTCAGGTAATGGGACCAAAAGCGCCGTCAAGCCGGCGCACTCCAAAAAATAGGTATTTTTTTCAAAAGGGTGTTAATGAAAACCAAGACTTTATACGCCTGCTTGTCGCTACTGCTGTTCTTGTCGCAACCGGTAGCCGCCCAGGAATCCAACGCCACGCGCGAGCGCCGCGCAGCCAACGGTCCAACGGCGGAAGCCACGGTCACGATTAACGAACAGTTTATGAACTCGTTCCTTACGGGGATGTTCGACAACCTGAACGAACCAACAATGGCGCTGACGATGGGCGGCGCGCAATCAAGTCCACAATGCGCCAGCGAAATTCGGATGAAGCGCGAGATCAGTGGCACGCGGACCGCGGTCCATTTCGAGAATGGAAAGATCGTCGGCTCACTCGCATTCGCCGGCGCTTATAATGCGAGTTTGATGGGTTGCATTGAGTTCACTGGCTGGGCCGATACTGACGTCGATCTGAATTATGACAGCGCGCGTCGCGCAGTTGTCGCTCACTTTCATGTCCGCGATGTTCATCTGAACAATGCGCCGGCAATCTTGAATGGACCACTGCTGACTATGGTCCAGGGTACGATCGATCGCAAGTACAATCCGGTCGAACTTTTTACCCTCGACAAGCTCTCGACGCGGGTCGAGATTCAGCCGGCCGGTGGTGCGCTGCAATTGCGGGCGAGGGAAGTGCGGACGGAAATAACTGCGTCCGCCATTACCCTTCACATAATTTATGAGTTCGTGAAAGGATAGGGCGACGCTTGAATACTCAAGAACCAAGGTAATGCCGTAGTTTGAAGTTACGATATTTCGGCTTACGATTCGTCCACTACCCAAACCAATTTGAACCACGAAGTGACACGAAAGCAGGACCTTGTTCGTGTGCTTTCGTGGTTCAATCCTGCGGATATGGTGTCCTGAATTTGAACCACGAAGTGACACGAAGCGACGACTTTGTTCGTGTGTGTTCGTGGTTACAATTCATCTCGATTGGGTGGTTAGCAAATTAAGAGACAAATCAAAAGCAAACTGAACGAATCGTCTATAATTCAATGAAGCCGCGTTTCCGGCCTCGATACCGTCTCAGTTAGCGGCCTCACCTGACTTTTGATAGAATCCGCGCGCCCATCGGACCGACTCAATTTCATCAGGAGGTTTCCCCGTGCGAAAAATCAATCTTGCTTTCGCAGCCGTTCTGGTTCTGTCAGCCGCTTCCTTTATTCACGCGCAGAGCGCTGATGTCCCGCGTTACCAACTGCCGCCTAAGGAAGTCATCGACGCCTTTGATGCGCCGCCATTGCCGCAGGCGCTCCTGAGCCCGTCGAAACAGATGCTGGCGCTGACATATCGCCATCCTTATCCAACCATCGCGGAATTATCGCAACCGATCCTGAGACTGGCAGGCGCGCGGGTGAATCCAAAGAACAATGGACCGCAGCGCGCGGCGGAAATCTATGCGATTACGCTGAAGAAAATCGCAGACGGCAGTGAAGTCAAAGTCACTGTCCCGCCGCAGGCCAACATCTCGAATGTTCATTTCTCGCCCGACAGCACGCACTTGTCGTTTCTCAATCGCAAGGATGATCGCATCGAGCTGTGGATTGCCGATACGGCGTCTGGTCAATCAAAGTTACTGAGCGGAATGGATCGCTTGAATGCCACCACCGGCGATCCGTGCGACTGGCTGCGTGATAACAAGACCTTGATTTGCGAATTCGTGCCGGCCGGCCGCGGAGGAGCACCGGCCGAAGCAACCGTGCCTACGGGTCCAAACATTCAGGAAAACATGGCCAAAGCTGTGCCCGCGGCCACCTATGAAGACATGATAAAGACCCTTCACGATGAAGCGCTGTTTGAGTACTACTTCACCAGCCAACTGGCCGCGATTGATGCGACCACGGGGCGGAAGACCCCGATCGGCAAACCAGCAATCTTCGATAACGTGACCCCCTCACCGAGCGGTGATTTTGTTCTGGTAACAAAAATCAAACGGCCGTTTTCGCACCTGATTCCGATGAATGGCTTTCCGCAGGACATCGAAGTGTGGTCGCACACTGGTCAACTGGCCAGGAAGATTGCCGACCTTCCCTCGCGCGAAGGCGTTTCACTTACGGGCGTGCAGACTGGCCCGAGAGGGATTCACTGGCGGCAGGATCAACCGGCGACCGTCTTGTGGGTCGAGGCCCTCGACGGTGGCGATTTGAAGAATAAAGTACCGTTCCGTGACAAGGTGATGTCGCTGGCCGCGCCGTTCAGCGGTGAGCCGTCAGAGTTTGCCAAGACTGAATGGCGCTACGCGAACATTTCATTTACTGAGAAGGGAGTCGCGCTCTTAACCGAGACCGATCGGCCGAGTCGTCACATTCGCACGTGGGTCATCGCTTCAACGCCGCGCAAGTTGTGGGACCGCCGGCAGGAGTCAGCTTATGAGAATCCCGGGACACCAGTCACTCGTCGTGATAGCGGCGCCGGCGGCGCGTTCGGCGGCGGAGGTGGCGGCGGCTTCGGCGCCGGCAGTGGGGCTGGGGCCATCATGCAGAACGGCGACAACATTTATCTGACCGGCGCCGGTTCATCGCCGGAAGGCGATCGTCCCTTCATCGATCGTTTGAATCTGAAGACCTTCGAAACTGAGCGGCTGTTCCGGAGCGATGCCCGAGTATACGAGACGGTGGTCGCGCCCTTGGATGAAGATGCGAAGACGATTCTGACGCGCTCTGAAACGCCGACTGATCCACCCAACTACTATGTTCGCGATCTGAGCAACAATGCGCGTCGCGCGGTGACGGACTTTAAGGATCCGCAACCGCAGTTGCGCGGGGTCACTCATCAGTTCGTTACTTATGAGCGTAAGGACGGCGTTAAGTTAAACGCGACGCTTTACCTGCCGCCGGGTTACAAACCGGGAACGCGCCTGCCGGTAATTATGTGGGCTTACCCGCGCGAGTTTGGAGATCCCGATTCAGCCGGTCAAATAACCGGCTCGCCAAATCGCTTCACGATCGTCACCGGGTATTCACACCTGTTCCTGTTATTGTCGGGCTACGCGATTTTCGATAATCCGACGATGCCGATTGTCGGCCCGGGTGAAACCGCAAACGACACTTACGTCGAGCAACTGGTGGCCAGCGCCCAGGCCGCGATCGACAAAGTTGTCGACATGGGCGTCGGTGATCGCGATCGCATCGGTGTCGGCGGTCACAGCTATGGCGCGTTCATGACGGCTAACCTCCTGGCCCACTCGCGTCTGTTCCGCGCCGGCTTTGCGGAGAGCGGTGCCTATAATCGCTCGCTGACGCCGTTCGGTTTCCAGAACGAACGCCGCACCTTCTGGGAGGTGCCGGAGCTCTACGAGAAGATGTCGCCCTTCTGGTACGCCCATCAGGTCAAGGACCCGATCCTGCTGATGCATGGCGAGGCGGATGACAACTCGGGCACTTTTCCGATTCAGTCGGAACGTTTCTATATGGCGCTGAAAGGGCAGGGCGCGACCGTTCGCTACATCACGCTGCCGTTTGAGGCGCATGGTTATGCGGGAAGAGAAACGCTGCTGCACGTGCTGGCGGAACGAATCAAGTGGTTTGATAAGTGGGTGAAGAACGCGCCGCCTCGGGAGAAGCAAAACGTAGCTGATTCGCGATAGAGTTAATAACCCAACCGAAGTTAACGTTTCGTATCAGCTACAGTCAGAGTCTCTTTCGACGATAAGTAACGACGATGGAGTAACCGGCTTTGCCTCAAAAGTCTATGCACTGAACGCTTAGGAGCTAGACTGCTTTCTCGCCGCGTAGCGGCGAATTGAACTTAGCCCGGCCTTTCAAGGCCGGGACGAGTGATATTGGTGGTGATTGAATAGCCTCAAGCAGAGTTGGTGACCAGGTCGCGAGGTGCTCGCCACTTTTTTGATTGTAGCTTGCCACCGCACGGTTGTAAGTTGGCAGCAGCTTTCTTTGGTCGCAAATGCATTCGAGGAGCTTTGCTCGCCCGAGGGTCTTTTCGATCACGACCGACATCTTCCACCCCACGGTATACCACGGTCCCTGCACGCCGAAGAATGAAGCAGCAGTATTCTCGATCTGTTCTTCGGTCAAGTGGTCGGCCAGCACATCGCCAAAGAACTTTTCCAGCTTCTTCAGGTCATCGCTGAAGTTCGCTATGTCGTGGTCCCAGCGCGCACGTTCTTCGGGAGAACTGACGGCGTGTGGATGGATGTCAGGACCACCGGCCGCGGCCAGCATCGCAAAACCTTCACCGAAGGCGCCGACGATTTCAATCACAGTCTGAATGTTTCTGGGCAGCCTGGCGATCGCGGCCGATGTTTCCGCAGTAGGACAACTGCTGCCATAGCCTATATGGTGCAGCTCGTGCGCCAGCGTGTTTTCAAACTTGTCGCGGCTCACAGCCGGATCCAGGTAAAGAAAGATAGCCGGATCGGTCTTCACGTCAAAGACAAAACTGTTCTGTTTCGGCTTGATGACTGGATAGATCTTCGCAGTGATATGCGCTTCTTTCGGCAAATAAGCCAAGGCCAAATGAGCGGCTCTGGTGATGTCAGCGCGTTTCCATCTGGTCAGCGTTTCCTCGAGAGCCTGTGCCCGCTTCGCAGTTTCGTCGGAGAGAACGAACGACTTGAAGTCATTGTCTTCGAAAGAGCGCTTCAGCGAAGCTTCTCTTTTTTTCAACCGCACGTAACCTTCGCTCGAAAATACTCTTTGCCAGTCCGCTTCGGTTAATGACTGGTTTGCTTTTCTCTTTGCGAGGATCGCCAGCACCGCTTCAGCTTCGTCGGTAACCAACCGGACATTCACAGAGGACAAATGAGCCGTTTGGGCGGAGCAGACTGACGAAATGATGAGGCTGGAGAAAATAAGAACCCATACAAAGCTGCGCGACCTGAACCGCCCCTTTTTCATGAAATGTGACTTCACTGTTATGAGTAAGTGGCAGCAGTCTGGCGAAGGTTGCAACGCGTTAATAGGTGGGAGTACGAGTTTGTGGCGTAACTGTTAATCGCGAACGCATGCGTTGTTGCCAATGGCTGTGCGCGCCTTCCACCTGCTCAATCTGCTCCATCAACGGCGCCAGGGTCTCGCCACCCAACTGCCTCATCTTTAAGTAAAGCAACGCCGGCACAATCGACATTAACGGCATTACAAAAATCGTGGATAGCGAAGTGAATTGTCCTGTGACCTTCACCCCCCGGCCCACCTTAATGTTTGTATTGATGCCGATCAGGCGGGCCATGATCAGGTTCACGATTGACGGCGTCAGCAACTGAAAGACGCAAACAATAATCACCGTCCACCACGAACGCGCCGCCAGTTGCCGCGCGCGCTTTAAGACGGGTTTGCCAGTCATGCCTTCGAGCAAAACGACCGGCGACCAGAACACATAGCGAATGGTCATGATGAAGCCGGGTATGATGAAAAGAATCCATCCGATCATGATCCGCAGAAACACACGCACACCGGTGCGCAGGAACGGACGCCATCGCCGGCGCAGAACCTCGAAGCCGACGCGCAGCTCGACTGGTTTGAGCGGAGCGGCAGCCAACTGGGTCACGATCACCGCGGTGACTGCCGAAATCATCCAGGCGGCAAACAAGGTAGCAGGAATTTGTAGCAGGCCGATGCAGCCCGCGGCAATCCCAAACGCTAGTTTCGAGAGACGCGGTTGCTCGAAACTGAGAGCCGCCAGTATCACCGTTAGTATGATCACCGGAATGTGTGCGAACAGCGAAAGCTTTAGGAATTTCGGAAAGTATTCGCTGTAGAGGGCGAATGCCCGGCGATAGAGCGTTCCCAGCCCGTCGGCGTTCGCGCGCATTGAGCTCGCTAAAGCAATTGCCGTCTGTGGCCGGGCCGCCCGATCTTTTTCCAGGGCACACATGATCACGCGCGCCACCCGCTCTGGTAACTTCTTGTTCAATTGGCGAATCGGCGTCGGTTGACTTTCCTTATGCGCGCGAATGATGGCGTTTGTCTCTCCATTGAAAGGAGTTGCGCCGGTGAGCATCTGGTAAGCGATCACCCCGAGACTGTAAACATCCGAACGCGCATCGAGGTGCTCGCCGCGACATTGCTCAGGCGACATGTAGAGAGGTGTGCCCAGGATTGCGCCCACACGCGTCAGTCCCGTGTCGGCGCCTGCAGGCGACAGCGGCACAGCGGTCGACCGTGCCTCTGCAACTGTGGCGCGGGCGCGCGGAAACATTTGCGTCGCCTGATCACCGTTGTCAGCTGCCGCTTCTTCGCTGTCCGCAGCTGGTCGAATCAGCGTCGCGGCTTCGAGGTCCTCGATCGGCGCGGCGACGGTCGGTCGTATCTCGCGGCCTCCCGCAGCAACGGTTGCCCGTCCAGGTCGCGAAGAGGGAATCAACGTGGCCGGGTCTTCATCGAGGCGGGCAGGCGGGATGAAATCCAAATCCGCAGGGGCGGCCTCGCCGAGTTTGGCGATGCCGAAGTCGAGAACTTTCACGCGATAACCGCCGAGGCCGTTGGGCTCGAGCCAAATGTTGTCGGGCTTCAGATCGCGATGGACGATCCCCTGCTGATGAGCTTCATGGACCGCCGAGCAGACCTGCTCCAAAATATCCACGACCCAGTACAGCGGCAGGCGGTTCTCTTCGTGCAGTACGTCACTGAGGGTGCAGCCATCGAGATACTCCATCACCAGATAGGCGACCTTCTGCGCGCCATCGCCGGAAAATCCGAAATCGGTAACGTCGACGACGTTGGGATGGCGCAAACGACCCGCCGCCCGTGCTTCGCGTTTGAACCGCTCGACAAACTCTTCGTTCTGCATGAACTGCGGCACGATCAACTTCAACGCGACATAACGGTCAGTACCGAGGTGCGTGGCCAGATAGACCGCGCCCATGCCGCCTTTGCCCAGCAAGAGTTCAAGCCGGTATTTATCGTCGAGAATTTGTCCGACGTATTGTTCGAGTGATGTCATTAATCAGAACCGCCTGTGGTAGCGGACAGACTGATCGGTATCACGATTAACCGCCCGCTAACGCAGGCGGTTTCGGACTATTAATCCCAGTAAAGATCGCGCCATTTAGTTTGGCGCAGCTGGTCGTCGTTCCAAAACGCCTTTCGCAAACTGATACGCGGGTTGGTATCGTCAGGTTTCCCAACTACGGCAATAACATCGTAACGAAAGGGCGAATTCATCAAGCCGAACATCCGGCGATAGCAGCGCGCCGCCCGCGCAATCTGGCGGCGCTTGCGCAAATCAACGTTCGTTTGTGGCGATGCGAATTCGTCTGAGGCTCGGGCTTTCACCTCGATAAAGCAAAGAGTCGGTCCATCGTATGCGACAATGTCAATCTCGGCATTGACGATCGCGTCGCGCGTGTTGCGTCCGATTGGGAGACTGAAGTTCGCGGCCACGATGCAATAACCGGAACGCTCGAGATGTTCAATGGCCAGCGCTTCACCGCGCGCGCCCAACTCAAAAGGCTGTGCCCGGCTGTCCTGCCTATCTGAAACGAGCGTCTCGGTTTTCATTGCTAACCTGGTTCTCCGGCAGCTGCTTCCTTCTTCGGCGGTTTCTTCTCTTCCGCCGCCGGCCCAGCGGCGGCGGACGGAGTGGTCTTACTCTTTTTCGGCCGGCGCTTGCCAAAGGTGCCGCGCCAGATTTTTCCGCGTCTCGATCTTTGATCACCTTTACCCATCTAAAAGTTCCTCCTGTTTGGATTAACCGGCGTGGCCATCGAGAAAGTGTCAGATTACTTCTTCATCAATTCCAGAACCGCCGTGGTCATGGCTTTGACTCCCGTGCGCAAAGTTGGTTCCGGCAGCGGTTCAAATAAGCTCGAATGCAGGGAGGGCAGAGGCTTTCCCGACTTCTTACTGGCTTCGACTTTCGCCGGCTCAACCGCCCCGAGCCAGAACATACAGGACGGAATTGTGTTGTCCAAACTAAAGCGGCCAAAGTCCTCGCTTCCCATAATCGGCGGCCACTTCACGACGTTGCTCGCGCCCAGGGCAGTCTGGAGCGCGCCCGCGACCCGCTCAGTCAGTTTGGGATCGTTGTAAGTTGCCGGGGTTACCTCTGAGTCGCTCACTTTTACGATCGGCGCGCGGTCATCCGGAATTCCGGCGGCTGCCGCAATGTTCCTGGTAATGCGTTCAATCGAAGCGAGAATATGTTGCCGAACCTCTTCCTTATAAGACCGGATCGTGAGCAAGAGCTTCACTTCATCCGGGATGATGTTCGACTTTGAGCCGCCATGGATTGACCCGACCGTCACCACGGCTGGATCGAGCGGTGAATTTTCGCGGCTCACGATTGTCTGCAACGCCAGGATGGTCTGCGCCGCCACGACGATTGGATCTTTGGTCGCTTCCGGCTTCGAGCCGTGACCGCCGAGGCCCCGAATAGTTATTTCTACTGAAGTAGAATTCGCCAACGCGAAACCCGGACAATACGCTACCTTGCCGGCTTCCAATTCCGCGTTGTCATGCAATGCGATGAGGAAGTCCGGCTTGGGAATCATCGAGTAGAGACCTCCGGCGAGCATCGCCCTGGCGCCGTCAATTGTTTCCTCAGCCGGTTGACCTATTAAGATTAAAGTGCCACGCCATTGATCCTTTAACTGTGAGAGCATCTTGCCGGTGCCAAGTAGACTTGTGATATGCACGTCATGACCACAGGCATGCATGACGCCGACGTCCTGGCCGGCGTCGTTCTTTGTCTTCACCGTGCTGGCGTATGGCAGTCCGGTCTTTTCCTCGACCGGAAGGGCGTCAAGATCTGTGCGCACCAGGACCGTGGGCCCATCGCCGTTTTTCATCACGGCGACTACGCCGTGTCCCTTCCAAAGTGGATTGTCGTACTTGCCGACATTCTCGGTCACGGTGTAACCGAATGAGCGCAGTTGGGTGGCCACAAACGCTGAAGTTTTAACCTCATAATGCGACAGTTCGGGCGCTGCGTGCAGCATCTTGTAGGTGGTGACTAGTTGCGTGATCTCGCGATCGATCATTGCGTCGAGCGATTGCTGCGC
>JBKPEE010000117.1:0-44666 GCA_046728235.1 Acidobacteriota bacterium | reverse complement strand
GCCCAATCCATAGAGCGTTTCGCAGTGTATTTTGCGCGCCCGTTTTCCGACGCCAGACGCCAACAACGAACAGTATCAGCCCGGCCGCGATCGCGCAGACGAGTTTCCAGGTGACGTCGAATCCGCCCCAATAGATGATGAGATTGGCTGAGCAGAAGGCTGCCGGCAGCAGCAGCGCCGGCACCGGCACGTGATACGAGCGCGGCCGTTCACTGTCAACTTTGCGCAGCGCTGCCAGCGACACCGGAGCGAACGCATACATGATCGCGGTCGTCGCGGTGATGACATTGACCAGCGCGCTCAAACTCTTGAAGGGCCCAAACGCCAGTAATCCGACCAGTGCCGACACCATAATCGACACTACCGGCACTCCCCTTTCATTTGTCCGGGTTAACGCGGTTGGGATTTCGCGTTCTTCACCCAACGCGTACGAGAGACGCGCGCTGGTCGCGACATACACGACGCCGGTTCCGGCCGGTGAGATTACCGCATCGATTATAATCACCTTGGCCAGCCAGCCGGCGCCCACGGCGAGCGCGAGCGTGTACCATGCCCCATAGTTGGAAGGATCGGTGCCCAGCGGTTGCTGCCAGCCGTTCCGAATGTTCCGGGGATCGAATCCGCCGACCATGGCCACCTGTAGTAGTGAATACAGCAGCGCGCCAATTGTCATCGCGATGATGATCGCGCGCGACACATCGCGTTTCGGATTCCGCGCTTCGCCCGCGAGCTGGACGGCCTGCTCGAAACCCTGCAGCGCGAAAACGACGCCGCCCGTCAAAGCCGCGAACACTCCGTGAAAGCCAAACGGCATGAAACCTCCGCCGGCATGGAAGTTTGCGTGGTTGAACTGCAGCGATGCCACCACCGCTATGGCCAGGAGGGGCACCAGCGTCTTCCAAATCACCACGATCACATTGCTGTCCGAAAGGAATTTGGCGCCGGCCAGATTCATCGCCGTAAAAATCAACATCAACGCGACTGCCACGACCAGGCCGGAGCCGTTGAGAAGTCCGGCGTTCTCCCCGGCTCTGTTGACCATGTTGAAGTGCTGGTTGACCCAACCAACACTGTTCACGTATGTGATTACTGCGAGCACTTCGATCGGCGCGACAAACACCGCTTGCAGCCATGCTGCCCATCCGGCGGTGAACCCAACGATCGGCCCATGCGAATAATAAGGAAATCGCGCGGCTCCACCGGCGACCGGGTAAGTTGCGCCCAGCTCCGCGTATGTCAGCGCCAGCAGTGACAACATGCCGGCGGCCAGAATCCAGGACAGAATCGACGCTGCCCCCGCCACCTTTGCGGCGTTGAGCGCGCCCAATAACCATCCCGATCCGATGATCGAACCCAATGAAACGAACATCAAACCATACAGCCCGACTGTTCGTTGCAATCCGGAAGGTCTTTCGTCATTCATTGTGTCCATCCGTTGCCTGTATACTTTTTGCCCGCCAGCCGCACCGGGGTTAGGACCGCAAGCTAAGTCCTCAAGCCCAACCTAAGTCGCAGCAAATTTCGGGTCAATCAAAAGGTTCTTTGTCTTGCTGGAAAGGTTCGAGTAGATTTGTGACGAACCTTTTCAGGAACCGGAGCGGCGAACTGGAAGTTCCTGGCTAAGGACTCAAACAGGCTTAATCGAGAGCGCCAATGGCCACAAACCAAACTGAAATGGTCGAGCTCAGAAGCGCGCGGGCATACTCTTACCAGTTTGGCCGGTTTACTCTTCAGGTCGAGAATAACGGCAACATGTCGTTATTGTCGGACGGCCATGCTGTCGGTCTGACCACGGGCGAGCTGACCATCCTTCGCGTGTTGCTGGAAAATCGGGGTCAGTTCATCAAGACGCGGGATCTCCTGGACTGCGTCACCCAATCTCCGCGCGCCTCAGAAAACATAGTCCATGGCGCTGTTCGTGAGTTGAGGCGAACTTTGCATGATGCTGAGCTGATCAAAACCGAGCGCTCGAAAGGTTATTGCTTCACCGGTGAGGTCACGGAGTTGCCTGCCCAGACCAGTGAAGTTGCGCGCGCGAATCCAGAGATTAATCCTGCGAACCTCGCTGCAACTTCACACTACGGCGAGCCACAGCCCGCCGCGCAAACACTTGCCGTCACACCTCGAAGACGAGATCCGTTTCTGATCATCGCGCTGCTGATAAGCGCCGCAGTATTGCTGCTTCCCTTCGGTTTGGCTTTCGCCGCCGGTAGCTGGAAGAACGTTACCAAACAGATCGGCTTCATTCAGGCGTTGATGATTCTCGTCGCTATTGGCTACGATCTCTTTCTGTCGAGCGCACCTAAGGCTGCGGACGCCGAGGGGCAACGCGCGCGGGTAGCGTTGCAGCAATTGCGGCGCTGCTGGAGGTTGCTGCTGGCTTCATGGTGCTGCCTATACATAACCCTGTTGGTCTCACAGGAGCTCGTGTTAACTCCCGCCAACGCGGTCAACTTCCAGGGGCAGGCACTGCAGGTGATAACAACTCTTCTCAATAACTCAAGCGCCTTAATGCTGGTCCTTTGTTATCTGGTTCTCAATCGGCCAACTATCGTTCGGGTCGCTGGTCGTGAGGTCGAAGATCTCCCTTTGATCGGGGGCCTGTGTGTAGTTGGAGGCTTCGCATTATTCGAAGCGATTCTGGTGGGGTGGTGCGAGCGGTTTGGCCACTCTGATTATGCGGCCCTGGTTTTGTTTGGCTCAGACTTGCTCAGCGGCATTGTCGGCGGCATCGCCATGGCCCTCTTCATCAGCCGGCTTGACAGCAGACTTCTGGGCGCCACCGGGCTGCTACCGATCGTTCCTATCGTGTTGTATTTCTATGTTGTGATTCAGCCTTTTTACCCGTTGCTGAACTGGACCTTTCCTTTGGGAGGCGAGGTCCCTCAGCACTTCGACCTTTGGATCATGCAGTTGGCATTTATGCTGAAGGCTGTCATGTACATTTACGTAACTGAGCTGTTTAAGTCGGGCCGATTCCAGTTCTATATGATTTGCGCCCGACGCGTATACGAAAATGTAGGTATCGAATGGGACGCTTTCAAGCGCACTGAGCCTTAAGGTAAAGGACAGAGCAATAACCTGAATCGGGTAGTGGGTCAGTTTGAGAGAATTCTCATTCTCGCCGCCGCTTTAGCGCGGCGACAATTCTTTCGTCCGAAAAAAACCGTTTAAACGGTTTCCTAAAGCTTCGTGCCCCGGACCACCGGGCTAAAGCCGCGGTGTGAATGAAAGAGGGAAACTGAACCACTTTCCTCAATCACCGTTCCTTGACACTCGCTGAAATTGACTGCTATCGTACGCGGTCTTTTAGTTTTCCGGTTTATTCTTTCCTAAAGCACTGAATAATCCGTTTTTCGGAGGAGTTCGAATTGACGAATAATCATCGTGGAGTTCTGTTTACGTCCGAGTCTGTCACCGAGGGTCATCCCGATAAGATCGCAGACCAGATCTCTGACGCAGTTTTAGACGCGACCTTGAGCGAGGATTCCAGTTCTCGCGTAGCCTGTGAAACTTTGCTGACGACGGGCTTAGTCATCGTCGCCGGCGAAATCACCACCAAGGCGAAGATCGACTACGCGCAGGTTGCCCGCGAGACCATTCGCGAGATTGGCTATGATCGCGCCAAGTACGGTTTTGACTGTGATACATGCGCGGTCCTTTCCGCGATTCACGCTCAGTCTCCGGACATCGCCATGGGAGTCGATCCCGGCGGCGCCGGCGACCAGGGCTTGATGTTCGGCTTTGCCTGCAACGAGACGCCGGAGTTGATGCCGTTGCCGATTCAACTCGCGCATCAGCTGGCGCTAAGACTTTCTGAAGTCCGCAAGTCGGGCCAGCTTCCTTATCTTCGTCCGGACGGCAAATCTCAGGTGACAGTTGAGTACCGTGATGGCCGGCCGTTTCGCGTGGACGCCGTCGTTATCTCGTCACAGCATGCGCCCGAAGTTACGAATGAGCAGCTCCGCTCAGAGATTCGAGAACAGGTCATCAGACACACGGTGCCGGGCGATCTGATCGACGACAATACCAAGTATCACATCAATCCCACGGGACGGTTCGTGACCGGCGGTCCCCAGGGTGATTCGGGGTTAACGGGTCGCAAGATCATCGTTGATACCTACGGCGGTTATGCGCCTCACGGTGGCGGTGCCTTCTCAGGCAAAGATCCGACGAAGGTTGATCGATCCGCCGCTTACATGGCGCGTTACATTGCCAAGAACATCGTGTCGGCCGGGCTCGCAGACAAATGCGAAGTGCAGCTCGCTTATGCGATTGGCGTGGCTGAACCGGTTTCGGTTTACGTCGACACCAGAGGCTCGGGACGAATTAGCGAAGCCCAGATCTCCGATCTGGTGCGCAAGTATTTCCCGCTCACGCCGAAAGAGATCATTCAGGAGTTGGACCTCCGCCGTCCGGTTTACAAAGCAACGGCTGCTTATGGTCACTTTGGTCGCACTGGTGACGGATTCACGTGGGAGCGTACCGACAAGGCGGAAGCGTTGCGCGCGGCCGCCGGTGTCTAACCGGCTGCTGAAAAACGTTTTCGTATGTCGCGAGCGACAAATTTGGAGTGCGCCGGCTTGACGGCGCTTTGTTTTTCTATTGTGAGAGCGAAAGCGGCGTCAAGCCGCCGCACTCCAAAAGGCCGCAACTCCAAAACTTCAGATAAAAAGGAAACATAAATGAGTACCGCAATGCCTGCAATTGAACATGACATAAAAGATATTTCGCTGGCGCCACAGGGAAAAAAGCGCATCGATTGGGCCGAACGAGAGATGCCCGTGCTGCGTTTGATCCGCGAGCGCTTTGGCAACGAGCAACCATTGAAGGGCGTGCGCCTGGTGGCGTGCGCACATATCACCACTGAGACCGCCAATCTGGCGCGAGCGCTGCAAGCCGGGGGCGCAGACACTTTGTTGATAGCGTCCAATCCCCTCTCTACTCAGGATGACGTGGCGGCTTCGCTGGTCGCGGATTGCGGCATTCCGGTTTTCGCGATCAAGGGTGAATCGACTGACACCTATCGGCGGCATGTGCAAACGGCGCTCGAATTTGGCCCCGACGTAATCATCGACGACGGTTCAGACGTCGTCGCCACGATGATCAAGGAGAAGCCGGATCTGAAAGATAAGATCGTCGGCACTACTGAAGAAACAACTACCGGCATCGTTCGCCTGAAAGCCATGCAGACGGCCGGAGTGCTTACTTTTCCATCGATCGCCGTTAATAACGCCCAGACCAAGCACTTCTTCGACAACCGTTACGGTACTGGCCAGTCGACGCTGGATGGGGTTATCCGCGCTACCAATATTCTCTTGGCCGGCCGCACCCTGGTCGTCGTTGGCTATGGCTGGTGCGGTAAGGGCGTGGCCCTCCGCGGCCGCGGCATGGGCGCGAACGTCGTTGTGACTGAGATCGATCCGATCAAAGCCGTGGAAGCGGTCATGGATGGCTTCCGAGTTATGCCGATTGCGTCGGCGGCGGCGATTGGTGACATCTTTATTACTGTTACCGGCAACCGTCACGTAATCGATCGCGATCACTTCGCCAAGATGAAGGACGGAGCCATCGTCGCCAACAGCGGCCACTTCGATCTGGAATTGAACCTGGTTGCGTTGCGAGAATTGTCCAGCGAACCTACCGATGTTCGCCCGTTCGTGCAGGAATACAAATTGAAAAACGGCAACCGCATCGCGGTGCTGGGCGAAGGCCGCCTGATCAATCTCGCCGCCGCCGAAGGGCATCCTGCGAGCGTGATGGATATGAGTTTTGCCAACCAGGCTTTGTCGGTCGAGTATCTGGTTAAGAACAAAGGCAAGCTGGATCCCGGCGTCCATCTGCTGCCGCCCGAAGTGGATCAAGAAATTGCCAGCTTGAAATTAAAGGCGCTGGGGCTTTCGATCGACACGCTTACGTCCGAACAGCTTGAATACATGTCGAGCTGGGAGACAGGAACCTAGCCGCAGCGCCGCGAGCGCGGACGTCCTCGTCCGCACTGGGCGCGAAGCGCAAAAAAACAAGCCGCGGAAGCTTCCCTGCTCCGCGGCTTTTTGTATTGGTATTGCTTGGTTCGTGTCGCTTTGTGTGATTTCGTGGATCACGCTCACTCGGTCATTCAGCCTGCTGAGACAGTTGGCGCGGAGCGCGAGTCGAGAAAGATGGTCCATTCTCTGGCCTCATCGGTGACCAGGATATCGTGATGCGCCCATGGATCTTTGGCATAAATGGCGCGCGCTTCCTCGGCGGTGTCGACGTTCAGGATAGCCAGCGCGCCCGTCCCTTCCGGCGCAAACGGGCCCACCATCATGATCAAACGGCGCTCGAATAAATCATCAATAAAGCGCGCGTGCTCGTCCCAATACGCCTGCTCGCGCACTCCCTTCGAATGGTCCCACTGCGTGCCGGCTTTCAGAAATACGGCGACCGTCTTTTTCATGGGCACATCATACTGCCGGTTTCATTTTCGTTCGCTGTAGATCGGATCCAACGTGCGGGTTGTATGGTCGGTAACGCTGCTGACGGGTTCGGATGCTAATCGTGATTGCGCTGCCAATTCTTTCGTAATGTGAATTGGCGGTGATTTACTCGACGAATCGGCCGTGTTGGGTTTGCGCCGAAAAAGTCGCGAGACAAGTACGCCCTCGAGAACAATCATGATCAGGAAGCTTAAAAATGCGAAAGCCATCAGCGGGCCGAAGTCAAAATGGAGAACTGACTTCACGACGCCAAGGAGGATGCTGATCGCGACTATACCGAAAACAAAAAGGCCAACCATCACCGCCATGACGAAGGATTCGTATCTTAATTCCGTTGTCTTAACCAGGCTGTCGCTTTTCTCGTCATTCAGTTTTGCGCCGCAAAAATTACAGTAAGTGAGGTTCTGGGCGACAGCCACGCCGCAAGATGAGCAGTACATTGGGGGTTACCTCCTCAAGGCCCTTTACGATGGTTATCCTCCTGAAGTTCAACGGTGTCAATGGGTGGGGTAGGATTAGGCGACGCGCGGCCGCCGGCCCTTTCGGCAAAGGTCAGGTCCGCACGCGCGAGATGAAATACAGTCCGCCACACGCAAACATTACGATAGGCGTCCACACGGCCGCCGGAGGCGGCAATAACGAATGCTCACCCAGTTGTTGAAAGCCGCTGGAGATCAACCAGAACGCGAGGCTGACCACGACCGCCGAACATAAAGCGATCACAGTGCTCTTTCGGCCGAACTCAATCGCCAGCGGCATGCCGATCAGGGCCATTACGAGTACCGTAAATGGCGAGGCGTACTTGTGCTGCAGAGCCACGGCTAGCGCCGCAGTATCGGCGCCGCGTGTTTTCAAAGCCGCGACGTAATTGCGCAGGCCGACTGTGTCGAGTTGCGAGGGACGATCGACTGTCGGTTTGAACGCCGACGGCGGGTCCACGCCGGTGATCTGCAACTGCTCCGCAGCTTCGCGCGCCACGGTTGGCTGGTCGAGATTGATCCATTGCGCCCTGGTAATCTCGAACTTATTTCCGGCGAGCCACTTCCCTTCTTCGCCGTTAATTACTCGTCTTAGCTGAATCTGCTGATCATCGAATTCATAGATTGCCGGCTTTATCAGTACCTGACGGCGTTCATCAAAGTCGTAAGCGTAAATCCGCGATCCATCTGAGCTCACCAGCCAGCGCCTGTCGGCGCCGGAACTCAGTTGCGCAATGTTGCCGCGTATGCGCGCCCGCAGAGCATCCTGCCGAATATTTGACTGCGGCATTATTCGCTCCTGGATAAACCATGATCCGGTCGCCATCAGGATTGCAAAAACGAATCCCGGCACCATCAGCCGGTAGACGCTTTGACCGGTGGACCACCAGGCAACAGCCTCTTTACGTTTGGCGATCAGCGCATAGGTCATCAGCGCCGCGACCAGCACGCTGCCGGGAAACAATTCAACGCTGACGAGGGGAAGCAGATAGAAAAGATACTCAGCGACCACTCTCGTCGTGGCCCGGTTCGCCGAAATAAAACGCCACAGCTCGAACGTGGTAAAGACATCAAAAATCAGCACCAGGGCGATGAAGCCAAAAATGAAGCTCAAGGTCATCGTGCGGACGATGCCGATGTCGAGCAGCGTCGGGAAGTTGGCAATCGATAGTCGTCTGAACCTGCGGCGCGAGCTCGAAGCTTGCTCTGGGGCGACTGGCCCGGCCTCAGCCGGCGCGCGATGCGAGCCGAACCAAAACCGAAACTGTCTCTCGCGTGAAAACAGAATCAAGACGCCAACCATCAAAATCACCCCTGTCGCCAGCCACGCGCCCAGCGCGGGCGGGACCGAGCCCGCGCGTGCTGCCTGATCCCCGCCGAGGGTGACCAGATAGTAAGCCACGAGAATGAGTAGCGACACGAGTACTCCGAAGCCCCGGCTGCCGCGCCGCATGCGCAGCGCAAGAGCTGAACCGAACAGCGAAAAGACAAACGGCGCAACAGCAAAAGCCAATCGTTTGTGAAAGATTATGCTCGCTTCGCGGTGCTCAACGCCGGTGCTGCGGGCAACGTATTGGCGCAGGCCGGTGAAAGTCATTTCATCGGGATTTGGATCCGGCTTTTGCAATTTCGCGATCAAATCGGCGCGTCCGGTGGGAAATGTGTAGCGCAATGTTTCCAGGCGATCGACCGCATAGGATTGATCCCGAGCGCCGGGCGCGGGCACCCTGGTCTTCATCGCATCCTGCAGGACCAGTTCAGACTTTTCCGAAGATGAATCGATACGGCCGGCGCGCGCGGTTATCAGATCGGTCGAATGATCAGGCTCTTGAGTCTGAATAAAGACGCGGCCCCACTGGCCATGCGCTTTGTCGCCGTCTCGGACGTAAATCACATAGCCGGGAATATCATTGGTGAAGGTGCGTGGCTCAACCGGAGAATCCAGCTTGTACAAGGCGCTGCGCAAAGCCACGGCCCGCAAATGTTGTTGGGAACGCGGAGCCTCGATCAAATTGAGATAACCGGCCGCTATGGTGGCGATCAGTCCCACGGTGAGCGCGGGCCAAAGCGTGCGCCAGGTGCTGATCCCCGCGGCGCGCATCGCGACGAGTTCGCTGTCGCTGCTCATCCGGCCCAGGCCGATGATCGTGCCGCAGAGAACGGCCATCGGAATCGTAAAGATAAGCACCGTGGGCAAAAGGGCCAGCGCCAGGCCATAGACTAACTCAGCCGGCATGACGCCGTGAAACACGGTGTCGAAGTAACGGCCTATCTGCTGGACAAAGAGAATAGCGGTCAGCAGTAGCAGCGCGGCGATCCAGTACGGAAGAATCGTTTTCAGAACATAGCGCTCGATCAGTCTTCGTTGGTCCATATCAATGCTAGCGGCTGGAGGCTACCAGCGTGCGCGGCCGGCGCTCGATTGCCCGCGTGATTAAGCGCTGGGTAAGATCGCCGATTTCAGCGTATTGACGTTCGGAGAGACGATGCTGCTCGGCGAAAATTGCGGGCGACAGTTGATGTGTTGCGCGAATAATTTTCAGTACTTCGGGCGACAGCAATGAAGCATTGCCCGGGCTGCAGTTATGGCAACGCGGCCTCAGTTCGGTGTCTACGGCTATATTCGCCGGTGCGTCAAGCGCAATGCCACAGGCTGCACACGAGCGAAGGTCGGGAAACAAGCCTGCCAAACGCAAAAGCCAAATCTCGAAGTATCGCGTGAGGCCGCGCTCGCGGCCTTTCTGCTGTGCTAGCGCTGCGACACAGGCAGTCACCATTCGAAACAGACGTTCATCTGTTTCATGAGGTGGCGCAAATTCGGCGACCAACTCACCCATGTACGCCAAAACCTCGGCAGACTCGAGGTCAGAGCTAAGGTCAAAATGCGATTCAAGTATCTCAGCCGCGGACATGGTCACCAGTTCGCGGTTCTCCTTCTCGTGAAACGTGAGCTTAACCAGCGTAAACGGCTCGAGCGCCGCGCCGAAGCGGCTCTTCATGCGGCGCGCGCCCTTCGCTACCGCCCGCACCAGGCCGGAACTACGCGTGAGACAAAGGACGATACGATCAGATTCGGCGAGATTGTAGGTGCGGAGGACGATTGCGTCTGTAGTTACTAAACGCATGAACAGTTCGGGTGATCCATTAGGTCAATGCAGCGGGAGAAAATACAAAACCCATCCGAGAACAAAAGCGATGACCAGGAATTCGGCAAAAACCTTAACTCCGTAAATGAGCCGCTGGCGATCTGAACCTTTGGCCACCACACCAAAGACGACTGCCGTGAGCGAAGCGAAGAGTGTCATCCACAAAACGTGTCTCATTGCTTCCTCCCGGCCGCGATATCAAACGCGTCAAGCATCGCGAGGTAGTTCAAGAGTCCGGCCACCAGAAGAAAAGTATTGCCGTACTCATAAGTGATTCGCTGCGCCTGTTCGACAAAACCGGTATTCGTCAACCAGCAGCCGATGTACAGCAGCCCGGCACCAAAGTTCGCACTCATGGGCAGGAGTTGAAGTATCGCTGCAAGGCCCTGGTCGTTTCCGCTCACACGGAAAAGGTGGCCGCCAAATGCAAGGCCGACAAAAAACATCACCCACACCACGCCTCCCAACAGCAGGGCCCGCGCCCATTTACCCTGAAGTAAATGACCGAGTCCCGGCACAGCCCAGGCTGCCACGCCTAACACCCATGCGCGGCCAGGCGCCTTCGCCACGGTCCGATCCATTTCCCTGGTTACCAAACTAACCTCCTAACAACGGGCTTGCACTTAATGTAATTGTTTATCCTCGCATCCGCTAATTCCCAAAGCTCTTTAGCTGTCGGCAATACCACGATTCACCCATTAATAAAGGAGAAACCTGGCGCGATCGCCGCCAAAATCTGCAAGGGGTTCGTCCCAGGACGACTCGATTTCCCAAAGCGAAGCGCCGCGCTCAATCGCTTCCCTCACCTTGTCGGTTCCGGCAATCAAATCAAACGGGTTTCGATGGTATTCGTACTCATACGGCGGGTCCTTCCAGCGAAAATCGTCGCCGTACATATCGAACGCGGTCTTGACAATGGCGATACCCGTAATCGCGGGCTTAAACTGCCGGCGGTCGGTAACATGTATTTGGACGCCGCCGCAGGGTTTGCCGGCATGTTTTTGAAAGGTCGGCAGGAACACGCACGAGCGAAAATACACACCGGGCAAATTCAAGGCAAGCAACGCCGCCGCGTAATCATCCGCGTCGATGTACGGCGCGCCGACGATTTCAAACGGGCGCGTGGTGCCGCGGCCTTCCGACATTTGGGTTCCTTCCAGATGCACTGTCCCTGGAAATACGCACGCTGTATCGACGGTCGGCATATTGGGCGAGGGCATCACCCATGGCCCATCCGTTTCGTCATACCACAAGTCACGCGACCAGCCGAGCATTGTCACGCACTCGAGGTCGCAACCGATGCCAAATTGCTCATTGAACATGCGGGCCAGTTCGCAAACGGTCATGCCGTGCCGCGTAGCAATGGGAAACTGCCCGACAAATGATGCGAAAGCTGGATCGAGAACTGCGCCTTCGATCTTGACGCCGCCGATCGGATTGGGCCGATCACAGACAATGACCTTCTTCCCGAGCTTCATAGCAGCGCGCATGCAATTCGCCATCGTGTAAACGAAAGTATAGATGCGCGTGCCGACGTCCTGCAGGTCGAAGATGATTGTATCTACGTCGCGCAACATCTCGGCCGTTGGCTCACGCGTCTCGCTATAGAGCGAATGGACCGGCAACCCTGTCTTGCGGTCAGTTCCGTGCGCGGTTTCGATCATGTTGTCCTGCACGTCGCCGCGAATTCCATGCTGCGGCCCAAAGAGGGCAGTTAGATTTATCTCCGGATGCTCGTGAAACAGATCGGCAGCGTGGCGAAACTCGTGATCGACTGAGGCCTGATTGGCAACCAGACCGACGCGTGCGCCTTGCAACGATTCGACCTGGGCGTCCAGCAATTTTTCTACTCCCAGAACGATGCGAACCCGGCCGCGATGATCCAGCGTGTGCCCGGCTCCGGCTGCCTGCACGGTTCGCACATCACCATTCTGGGCCAGAGTTTCCCGAACGCCGTCAAGACGCAGCCCCATCTCGTGGAGCACTTGGGCAGCGATAGAACGCTCTTCGCGCATGAGCCCGAGTAATAGATGTTCAGTGCCGATGTGGCGATCCCTGAGCCGGTCGCTCTCCTCGTGTGAATAATGAAGTACGCGCTTTGTTTCAGGCGCTAAGGGCATTTCAACCGCAGTCGGAATTGGTTCGCGTTGAGGACGATGGCGTTCAATCCACGTGCGCAGATGGTGAACCGACCCCCTTCCGTTCGGCAGCAATCGCCTGAGCAAGGGTTCGTCCTCGCGAGCAAGTCCCAACAGGAGATGTTCAGGGTCGATGGATTCGGCGCCGAACTGCGACGCCTCGTAGCGCGCGAAGAAGATCACGCGCCGCGCCTTTTCCGTGTATCGTTCAAACATACGCTATCTATCCGCAGAGAACGGATCCGCCATTAACGTTGAGAATCTCGCCGTTGATGTGCCGGCCCCATTCGGTGCAAAGGAAGACGATTGGCCAGGCGATGTCTTCGGGCGTGGCGACACGTCCGATTGGTATCCCGTCCTCGACTGACTTACGATAGCCGGGTTGTAAAAAGACATCCGCGCACATATCTGTGTCCACCCATCCGGGCGCGACTGAATTCACATTGATGCCGAACGGCCCCAACTCCGCTGCCAGCGACTTGGTGAATGAAATCTGGCCCCCTTTCGACGCTGCGTAGTTGGATACATTCGCTTCGCCCCGCTGACCAGCGGTGGAGCTGACGATGACGATCCGCCCGAAACCTTGTCGCTTCATCAGCGGCACTGCCGCGCGACAGACGGCCCAGGTCCCTTTCAGATTAAGATCGATGGTCCGGTCCCAAACCAGTTCGCTCATCTGATCGATAGGAGCGCCTTCCCAGATGCCGGCGTTGCAAACCACAAAGTCAACCCGCTCGAACTTTGCCAGGGCCGCATCAATAAGTCGCTGAGCATCGCCTTTGAGCGAAACATCTGCTTGAACTGCCAACGCGCCGACACCGCAACTTTCAGCTTCACTCACGACCTTTTTCGCAGCGTCGCCGTCCTGCACATAATTGACGACCACGTGAGCGCCCAGCTTCGCAAAGCATTCAACGGCAGCGCGTCCTATGCCGCGCGATCCTCCGGTAACCACTGCTACGCGGTCCTTCAATTTCAACATCTCGATCAGGAGATCGGATTCCGGCGCGACTGACGGTTCAGGCATTTACAGTGTCCTCACGTTCCGTCCGCTTAAGCGTGGCGAACCTGCGCGCCTCTTCAACAAATCGCGAGAAAAGCGCCTGCGAGAGCGGGTCCCGCTGCCACCCAAGCTCGGGATGCCATTGCACGCCGAGCACGAATCGATCGTCGCGGGGATCTTCTACGGCTTCGACCAGACCGTCTGAGGACCAGGCAGTAGCAACCAATTCCCTTCCCAATGTCTCAATTGCCTGATGATGGTGGCTGTTCACCGGCGCGCTCTCGGCATCAGCGAGCCGGCCCAACAGACTGCCGTCAAGAATTGTTACCCGGTGCGAATGGCGATCACGTGGCGCTCCCTGCTCATGTTTGATGGCGTTGGGAACCTGGCTCGGAATATCCTGAATCAACGTCCCGCCCCGAAATACGTTTAGCGATTGAACGCCGAAACAAATCGCGAACACCGGCGCCGCCAGCCGTTCAGCCTCAGCCAGCGCCATCAAGTCCGTTTCGTCTTTTTCAGGAACCACGTGACCGAGCTGTGGATGTGGTTCCTGCCCGTAACGTCCTGGGTCGATATCGGAATCACTTCCCGGTAACAGCAAGCCATCCAGTCCTGCCATGACCCCGGCAATGTATTCCTGATTCGGAATCAGCGGAAGGTGGACCGGCAGGCCGCCGGCCGCCTCCACTGCTTCGCTGTAATACCGCGCCAGGTAGAATCGATTACTTTCCAGTTCCAGTCGCATCGTGATCCCGATGCGCGGTCTCGTGTCAGGTTTCATGAGTTACGGACTATGTAAACAACGCCTCGCTTCGCCGCTGACATCATAGCGCAGTTATTACGGTTTCGAGTATCGCACAGTTTCCGAAGACGAAGCCTGGCCGGACTTTTTCGCGGCGAAGCCTGCTTGGGCACCGCAGCTGGATGCCAACCATGGCCAGCGCGCCAACGACTGGAGCGCAACCGTCTCGGTTGCCGTCTTTAGTTCGCGCTTCGCGCTCATTGCAAGCGAAGACGCTGGCGCTCCAGAGAAGGAGATTCGGTACTGGTGCAGTTTGATTTGGCGAAATGCCTCGACGCGTAGCGTCGACGTGAGTTTAGCCCGGCTCTTTAGAGCCGGGGAAAACGTCAGCCGAAATTACCGCGTCGCGTCAGCGACGCCTGAATCGCGCCATAGTTCAGCCGTCGCTGACGCGACGGGATGACCTGCGGACTGAGGACCCGGCGTTAAAACGCCGGGCTACAGTCATTCCGACGCTACGCGTCGAAAACTCCAAGCTAAACCAGTACTCGATCCGGCGCTCGCTTGACTATTGTTTGCGCCAGTTCCTATAGTGCTCACTTGCCGATGAAGAGGAAAAATTCTCCGGTGGTGCGCAGCACGACCGTGTTGCTGGTGCGTCGCGACAACCGCGTAGCGATGGCCGGCGACGGCCAGGTGACCGTCGGAGAGACGGTGATGAAGGCCAGCGCCAAGAAAGTTCGCCGGCTTTACAACGACAAGATTCTTGCCGGCTTCGCCGGGGCCACAGGCGACGCGTTCTCGTTATTGACCCGCTTCGAAGGCAAGCTCGAACAATATCACGGGAACATTGATCGCGCGGCCATCGAGCTGAGCAAGGAATGGCGCACCGACAAAATCCTCCGGCATCTGGAGGCCCTTTTGGTCGTCGCTGATGAAAAGAATTCGTTTCTGCTCTCGGGCAACGGCGACGTGATTTCGCCCGATGACGGCGTGCTGGCGATTGGTTCGGGCGGCTCGTATGCGCTGGCTGCGGCTCGGGCGTTGTTGGCCAACACTCAAATGTCCGCGCGCGACATTGCGCTTGAGGCCATGCGCATCGCCGGCGAAATTTGCATCTACAGCAATGCGAACATCATAGTCGAGGAGCTGTGAAGTTTGAAGGCGCAACTTGAAGCGTTGGGCCGCCGACAGTTGTGGAAATTGGATGGTTATTTATCTCGCAGGCGAAACTGAGGATCAGGAAGTCAGGCTCGACGAGCTAACTCCCCGCCAAATAGTCGCGGAACTGGACAAGCACGTGGTTGGCCAGAAAGCCGCCAAGCGCGCCGTCGCGATCGCGTTGCGCAATCGTGTGCGCCGAAAGAAGCTGGCCCCTGAACTGGCCGCGGATGTGATTCCCAAGAACATCATCATGATCGGCTCGACCGGAGTCGGCAAGACTGAGATTGCCCGCCGGCTGGCGCGAATGTCGAACTCGCCTTTTCTCAAGGTCGAGGCTTCAAAGTTCACTGAAGTCGGCTATGTCGGTCGCGATGTCGAAAGCATGATCCGCGACCTCACCGAAATCGCCGTCGAGATGACCCGGCAGGAAAAGGTGGAAGAGATTACCGACAAGGCAGAGCTCAATGTCGAAGAGCGCATCCTTGATATCCTTTTGCCGCCGCCCAAATCCGGAACGAGCTCGATGTTCGATTTCGAATCAGGCGAAACTTCGGCCCCGGTGCTGGTTCCGGAGAACGAACCCAAGGACGAGAACTTTGCGCGCACGCGTGAAAAGCTGCGCACTCAATTGCGATCCGGCAAGCTGGACAACCGGCTGGTCGAAATGGAAGTGCGCGAGAAGAACTTCCCCACCATCGAATTTGCCGGCCCCATGGGTGTCGAAGAGATGGGCATCAACATGAAGGATATGTTGGGCAATCTCTTTCAGGGGCGCAGCAAGCGGCGGAAGATGCGCGTGGATGAAGCGATGGAGTATCTGATGCAGGAAGAGGAAGAGCGCCTGATTGACATGGATGCAGTCGCGCGCGCCTCCCTGGAGCGGGTCGAATCTTCGGGAATTATTTTCCTTGATGAGATCGACAAGATCGCCGGGCGCGAATCCGGCCACGGCCCTGACGTTTCGCGTGAAGGTGTGCAACGGGACATCCTGCCGATAGTCGAGGGCACAACGGTGAACACGCGCTATGGCATGGTGCGTACCGATCATATTCTCTTTATCGCGGCCGGGGCGTTTCATGTTTCCAAGCCGTCCGATATGATTCCCGAGTTGCAGGGGCGATTCCCTATTCGGGTTGAGCTCGAATCGCTGACGATCGACGATTTCAAACGGATTTTGGTTGAGCCAAAGAATTCACTCGTCACTCAATATCGCGCTCTGATGGAAACCGAAGGGGTCAAGCTCGAGTTCGCTGCGGATGCGATCGATGCGATTGCCAACTTTGCGGCGCGGGTTAACCAGCAGACGGAAGATATCGGCGCGCGCCGGCTCCATACAATCATGGAGCGACTGCTGGACGAAATCAGTTTTGAGGGACCTGATCTGCAACCAAAGAACCGGACGATCGACTCCGCCTACGTTCACGAGATGCTTGCCGAAACCGTCAAGGATCAGGATCTCAGCCGCTACATTCTCTAAACCAATTCCTCCAACACAAGTGCCCGCGCAACTCGAAACTTCAGGAGCAGGACGTAAGTCGGCCGCCCGTCATTTAATGTTAATGCTCGGGCTGTGCGCGTTGTCGCTGGCGCCCACGTGCGGCAAGCGACGGCCGCCTCTGCCGCCAATCGAGAAGGTGCCGCAGCGCACGGATCAGCTTACTGGCGTTCAGCGCGGGGACCAGGTAATCCTCTTGTGGCCGGCGCCGCTGCGAAACGCGGGCAGCGGCAGCGTTCAGAGTATTCGACGCGTCGATGTTTACCGGGTGGCGGAAAAGCCGACCGCACCGTTGCCATTGACGGAAGATCAGTTCGCCGCGCGTTCAATTCTCGTGGGCTCGCTTTCTTACGAGCAGATTCAAAAAGCCGGCCCGACTCTGACTTATACCGACAAGCTCGAATTGGCGGGCGAGCCGGCGCGGCTGCGTTACGCAATCAGGTATGTCAACGCAGCCGGACAGCGGGCCGCATTTTCCAATTTCTTCCTGATGGAGCCGGCCGCTAAAGTGGCAGAGCCGCCCACGGTGACGGGCCACGAAGATTCAGAGAGGGCCATTACGATCAAATGGGACCCGCCAACCAGGAACACTGACCAATCAACTCCAGTAAACCTGCTAGGCTACAACGTCTATCGCGTGCTCGAGTCCAAACCGGATCCGGATCCGGATCCATTGAATAAGGATCCCGTGACTGCCACTCAATACGCGGACAAGACATTCAAGTTCGGGGAGAAGTATCTTTACTTTGTTCGCTCGGTCTCTCTCGGCCCAGAAGGCAAACACGTCGACAGCCGGGATTCAAGCAGAGTGCCAATTTCCCAGGACGATAAGTATCCGCCTGCGTCGCCGGACCTGGCCACCCCGAACGCCATAACGGGCCGCATTGCCCTGTTCTGGTCGGCGAACACGGAGCCGGATTTGGCCGGGTATGTTCTGTTCCGCTCGACGGATCCAAATCTTCCGACGAATAAGTGGAACAAGCTCACTCCGGAGATTTATACGAAGACCACCTTTACTGACACCAACGTTGAGACCGGGAAGACCTATTATTATTACGTGATCGCCGTCGATACAGCCGGAAACCCGAGTAAGCCTTCACGAGTCGTTTCTGAGACAGTGCCGTAATCCCACAACAGAGCAGGCGACGCGGATGGAAAAAAAAGGCAATGACATACTTGAGTAATCGAGAACTCGTCTAACCAGTTAAAGTGAAGGCCGAAGGCGTTAATTAATTTCAGCCCGGCGTTGCGCGCGGCAGCGCGCTACCCTGGGGGCTTTGAACAAATTTTCGTTCGCAACCCTGAAAGGGTTGGCCTGAATGTTATTTCAGCCGCTCAATGAATTCGCGAGCTTCTCTCAGAATCGGTAAGAGCGAATGCCTCACTCGGCAACCCTTTCAGGGTTGGAAATCGTTTTCCGTTGTTGCCCAGGGTAGCGCGCTGAAGTGCGCGCGCAACCCTGGGCTGGAATTTGCTAACGCCTTCGGCGTTTACGAGTGTGACGTTGGAGCGGATTCGTCAACTATATTAATGCCAAAAAGCCCGGCTACGATAAGGTAACCGGGCTTTTCTTCTAAGCGAGGAAGCGGATTAGTATCTCGCGAGGTCAAGTATCACTCTAACCACATCACCGAGAATCGCATACTTGCCATTCGAGTATGTGCCGTACTGATAACGGCCGTAGTATCCGTCCTCATATCCGCGGCGGAATCCTTCACGGAAATAGTACTGATACTCATCGATGTCTACGTAGTAACCGTCGTAACCGTAGGTCGCATCCTGGAACGCGTCGGTGTTTTCGGGATCGAACTGCCACCCGTCCTGACGATCTGCCGATCCGGCGCGATAGCCCTCGTCGTAGCCATCGTTAATCGCCCGCTGCAGCAGGTCGGCGCCATACTGGTTCAAATAGTAGTAGCTGCCATTGCGGGCATAGCTGTAAGTCGGATCGCCGTAATCGTAGTAATTAAACGATTGCAGACGAATACGATCCTGCCGCCGGCGTTCCCAGTACTGTTGTTCAAAGCGCCACTGGTTAATGCGTCGCATCTGTTGCAGATAAGCCTGGCGCTGTTGCCATTGCTGCCACCTCAGCTGGTCCTGACGCTGGAAATTATTCTGACGCTGACGCCACAACTGCGCTTGTTGCTGACGCCACGCGGCGCGCTGTTGATCCGATAACCTGAAGCCGTTGTCGCGATTATCCCGCCGGAAGCGGTCGTTGTTGTTGATAGCCTGCTGATTAGCCCGTTGGCGTTCCCATTGCTGGCGCTGCGCATCCTGTTGCTGTTGTTGCAACCTTCTTTGCTCTTCCAGAGCGCGCTGCTGGTCCTGGTTACGCCGCTGCCAATCCTGGTTCTGCCGGTCATTCAGGCGGCGCTGCTGTTCCTGGGCGGTCCGCTGCTGGTCCTGTTGACGTCGCTGCCAATCCTGGTTCTGCCGGTCATTCAGGCGGCGCTGCTGTTCCTGGGCGGTCCGCTGCTGGTCCTGTTGACGTTGCCAGTCACGCTGGCGTTGCAGTTCGCCCTGGCGTTCCTGATCTGAGCGACGGCCGTCGTCCTGCTTGCGCCGTTCTATTTCTGCGCGGCGTTGGTCATCCTGCTGACGCCGCAACTGCTGCTGTTGCTGCTGCTGTTGTTGTTGCTGCTGTTGTTGTTGCGCCCGCAGTTGATCCTGCCGTTGGCGGTCGGCCTGTCGCTGTTGCTCGAACTGCTGACGGCGTTGCTGATCCTGCGCCTGTCTTTCATTGTTTCGCCGCTGCTCCTCCGCCTGACGGCGCTGTTGATCGTCGTTGTTGCGTTGCTGTTGATTCTGTGACTGTTGCTGGTTGTCCGATCCTCGTTCACGCCGGCCGCGCCTGTCGTCCTGAGCGTTAGTGAGGACGGCGGAGGCGAGACCCAGCGAAGTTACCAATAACAGGCGACTTAGATTCTTCATGGCTGATTCTCCTTCTCTGGGAAACCTGAGGAGAGGTAGATTTCGACTCCCAAAAGTGCAATCCGTGTTCCACTCGCAGTAAGTTCCCTTGCTGCATCAAAAGTTACTGTGATGTAACCGATATCGTCGTGAGATGAACCGTATGAGGCATGGAGTGATACAAATTCTTCTCCTGTTGAGAAGACCACTTGCGTACATGGCTCACAGAACAGCGTCGAAGAAGGATGGTTGCGTGATGATCCATCTCGCTACCACTCGGAGTACTGACACTGTTCAGCCGTCCGCGACACGGACTTACTTAAAAATCTGAATCACCGTCCCACCGATAAATCGGTGGGCTATTATCATTCGTCGGCTTCGCCGACTTTGCAGCAAAGCCCGCGGCGCTGTAATTCCCTTCCGCTTTCGCTTATATTGTTAACAAAACAAAGCAGGAGGCGCACATGAAGTTCTTTTTGGATACGGCAAACCTTGATGAGATCCGTCAGGCGGCAGCCCTGGGCCTGTGCGATGGGGTCACGACGAATCCGACGCTGGTTGCCAAAGAAGGCAATGTCGATTTCAAGCAGCATATCGGAGAGATTTGCAAGATCGTGACAGGACCGGTTTCCGCTGAAGTCACCACGGCCCAGCGCGACGAGATGCTAAAACAAGGCCGCGAATACGTGAAGATCGCACCTAATGTCGTTATCAAGTGCCCGCTGACCGCGGATGGTCTGGAAGCCACGCGCATTCTCAACGATGAAGGAATCAAAGTGAATGTGACTCTCTGCTTCTCTGCGGCCCAGGCCGTATGTGCCGCTAAGGCCGGGGCATCCTTCATCAGCCCGTTTCTGGGTCGGCTGGACGACATTGGGGACAATGGGTTACGGCTGCTGGAAGAGATTATTGAGATCTATGACAACTATCAGTGGAAGACTGAAGTCCTGGCAGCGAGCCTGCGTCACCCCATTCACGTGATCGAAGCGGCCCGTTTGGGTGCGGACATCGGGACCATGCCGTTCAAGGTGTTCCAGCAGTTGTTGAAGCATCCATTGACCGATAAAGGCCAGGATCAATTTCTTGCCGATTGGAAGAAGACGGTCGCCGCTAAAGCCTGAGCGCAGAGATCAGAAGTCAGAAGTCAGAGGTCAGATGTCAGATGTTGGAAGAAATAGGAAATCTCCCGGCCGATCGCCCCGGCGTGCGCTCTACGCACGCAGGGGAACGTCTGACTTCTGACCCGCAGGCGCCCTCAGTCGTTCTCGCGCAAAAACTCACCAAAACCTATGACGGGCAACGCGCCGTCGATGGCGTCGATTTTTCGGTGCGCCAGGGCGAGACGTTCGGATTACTAGGTCCGAACGGCGCAGGCAAGTCCACCACGATGCGCATGATCGCCTGCCGCACACCCTTAACCGCCGGCGAACTTTTTGTCGAAGGTCGTAACGTCCGCACCGAGGGCCGGCGGATACGTTCGCTTATCGGCGTGGTGCCGCAGGAGAATAATCTTGATCCGGATCTGAATGTCATTCGCAACCTGATTATCTATGCCAGCTACTATCGGATTCCGAAGATACAAGCCGCTGAGCGCGCGGATGAACTGCTTCATTTCACCGGTTTGAGCGGCCGGGCCGATGCCCGAATCGATCAGCTGTCAGGCGGCATGAAGCGACGTTTAATGATCGCCCGCGCGCTGCTGCATGAACCGCGTCTGCTGGTGCTGGATGAGCCCACCACCGGTCTCGATCCTCAGGTGCGGCAGGAGATCTGGCAAAAGTTGGAAGAGCTGCGGCGAGTGAGCGGGGTTACGATCCTGCTCTCGACCCATTATATGGAAGAAGCCGAGAAGCTTTGTGAGCGCCTGGTGGTCATCGACCATGGGCGTATCCTCGCCGCCGGCACTCCCCGCGATCTGGTGCGCGCACAGGTTTCGCGATACGCGCTCGAAGTGCGGGACGTCGCCGATTTGCCGCTGGTCACCACCGGAAACGGGATCAATGCGGT
Source organism: Acidobacteriota bacterium (assembly GCA_046728235.1). Lineage (GTDB taxonomy): Bacteria > Acidobacteriota > Blastocatellia > Pyrinomonadales > Pyrinomonadaceae > UBA11740. The sequence continues at coordinate 23,094 of JBKPEE010000117.1, read as the reverse complement.
GGCCAGGAATAACGCGCATTTTTATTTCGCGGCGGAAGCTGAAATGCTGACGCCGTTGATGCACAAGTACGAAGGCCGTCGTCGCATGATTCGGCTGTCGAATTTGGAGGACGTATTCCTGCAACTGGTAAGCGACAACGAGTCAGCCAGGTAATAGGAACGCATGAGAACGTCATTGTCTGAGCGAATCACGGTTAAGGTCCTGAAGTATGACGGCACAGATTATCGTCAATGGTCGGGAACAGTTTCCCGGCGTGACGGTTCCCTGCTCCAGCTGGATGCCGCCTTCTCGATCGAGGTTTCTCATCATTCACTCGGACTCATTCGCCGCGGCACGCGATTGGTCGAGTACTACTGGCTGGATCGTTGGTACAACGTCCTGCGCTTTCTTAATGACGACGGATCGACCAGGTTTTTTTACTGTAACGTGACGACGCCTCCGAAAATGGAGGGTGTGCTATTAACTTATGTGGATTTGGACATTGATGTGCTGGCGCTGCCTGATCTTTCGTATGAGATTCTCGACCTTGACGAATTCGACAGGAACGTGACCCGGTATGGGTATTCAGAGGAAATCAAACTCAGATCGCGGGGGGCGGTTGATGAATTGACCTCGATGATTGAAGCGCGCGAGTTCCCCTTCGATTCTTAGGTTGCTTTGTGGTTTTGCCTCAAGAGTCTGTGCACTGAACGCCTGGAGCTGGACTGCCTTGTCGCCGCCGAATTGAATTTAGCGCGGCCTTTTCAAGGCCGGGACTAGTGACATCAGCGGATGCGCGTCGCGTTAGCGACGCCTGAACACGCGATTTTCATGCGTCGCTAACGCGACGCGGTTTCGATTTCGGTTCGTGACCGGACCTTGAAAGGCCCGGCTAAATTCATTTGCCGCTACGCGGCTGAAATCAACATTGGATCGCGAAGCCTTTTGAGGCAAGGCTTTCCTTTGTGGTTACGTCATCATGTTGGCTACGACTCAAGCTAATCTGCGCGACGCGCTCTCCGTTTGGCGGCGCAATATCATCGTGCACCTGCGCGTCTGGAAATTAAATCTGGTGGCGCCCATTATCGAGCCAGTGATTTCGGTGATGGGATTTGGCCTGGGCATTGGCGCGCTGGTTGCCGGCCGCGTCGCCGGCATCTCTTATCTCTCGTTCGTGGGCGCAGGACTCTTGTCGATCACCGTTCTGATGCGAGCCATGTTCGAGACCACCTATGGCTCGTATTTTAAGATGGTCTATCAGTCGACTTACGACGCAATCTTGGCGACGCCGGTAGATGCCGAATCACTCGCATTGGGAGAGATCCTTTGGGCGCTGACCCACGCTCTGTTCGATACCATCATCATCATGACTGTGTTGGTGATTTTCGGCGCGGCGACTTCGCCATGGGCCGTGCTTGCGCCCTTGCCGTTAATAATTGGCGCGACCTTTATGGCTGGTCTCTCGCTCGGCATCACCGCGCACGTGCATGACATAGACACCTTCAATGTGGTGATGGCCCTGTTCTTCTCAACCATGTATGTTTCCGGCGCGTTTTTCCCGCTCGAAGTCCTGCCGGTGTGGCTACGAATTCCCTCAAGGGTTCTGCCGCTGACGGAAGCGATCGAACTGACGCGCGCCTTTCTGACCGGCCGTTTCCTGCCGCGATACATATTCGAAGCCATTTATCTGGTAATATCAGCCGCGGTCGCGTGTGAGTGGGCCATGCGGAGTTTACGGAAGCGAATGGTGGCCTAATCGTTTCTCGAGGAGGGAGATGATGTTAAGAATTGCCGTTCCAGTTTTTGTGTTGTTGATGCTCGGGTCGGCTTCAGCTCAGTCGAACAATCTGGTGCGGAATCCAACTGGCGACGACGGGCTGCAGTTCTGGCGGGTGTTTGGCAATGCGTCAGCGGCAGACTGTAGCGCTGGGGGAAAATGTTTTGCCATCAATCAGGACGCATTTATTTATCAGGACATCGATGTCACAGACAGCGCCACGGGAATGTACGCTCTTTTTATTAGTCTGGCCGAGATCGAACAAGCAGCTCCAAAAGCTCTCGGCGTCCCTTCTATCCATGGCTACTTCCTGACTGGCGGCGAACTGCGCAGCGCGACCCTCCTTTCCAACCTGGCAGGTCAGGAGATGGAGAAGCGTCCCGGCGCCGCTGATGAATGGGTCAAACAATTCGGGGTGTTTCGGGTGCCGGCGCGAACGGGCCGCATTCGCATCTTCCTGCGTTCAGGCTGCGGCAAAACCGAGACTTCGGCCAATTGCGTTAGCCATTTTCGTAACGCCGGAGTCTTTCTATTCGGTTCGGAAGAAGACGCCAAAGCCTTTGCCGCCACCTATCAATAAAAACCTGTATGAGCTCACAAACCGGCAGGCCCGCCAAACTTTCAAAGCTTGATCGATTACGCGAGCGGGAGCAGCAGGCTGAACAAGGCGGCGGCGGCGCGCGCGTTGAGAAACAGCACGCCGCCGGCAAGATGACGGCGCGCGAGCGGATCGAGTTCCTCCTCGACGAAGATACTTTCCAGGAGTTCGACAAACTGGTCGAGCATCGTTCGCGCGATTTTGGGTTGGACAAGCAAATCTATCCGGGCGACGGCGTGATTACGGGTCACGGGTTGATTGATGGCCGCAAGGTCTTTGTCTTTGCTCAGGACTTTACCGTGTTTGGCGGTTCCCTTTCCGAGACGCATGCCGAAAAAATCTGCAAGGTGATGGATCTGGCGATGAAAGTGGGCGCGCCGATTGTTGGCCTGAATGATTCAGGCGGCGCGCGCATACAGGAAGGCGTGGTCAGTCTCGGGGGTTACGCCGACATCTTCCTGCGCAACACTCTGGCCAGCGGCGTCGTGCCGCAAATCAGTTGCATCATGGGACCCTGCGCGGGTGGCGCGGTGTACAGTCCGGCGATCACTGACTTTAACATCATGGTCAAGGACACCTCTTACATGTTCATCACCGGCCCGGACGTGATTAAGACGGTGACGCATGCAGATGTCACCAAAGAAGAACTGGGAGGCGCAGCGACGCATAATCGCAAATCCGGGGTCGCGCATTTCGCTGCTGATTCAGACGAGCACGCGCTGCGCATGGTGCGTGAGCTGCTTTCATTTCTGCCCGCGAATAACCTCGACGATCCGCCGCGGGTTACGCCCAGGGATTCAGCCGACCGAATGGATCAGAAGCTCAATTCGATCGTACCCGAAGCTTCGAACCAGCCTTACGACATTCGCGAAGTAATCGATCTGATTGTTGACGACGGCTATTTCTTTGAAGTCCATCGAGACTTTGCGCCGAACATCGTCGTGGGGTTTGCGCGGCTTGATGGGCGCAGCGTTGGGATTGTCGCCAACCAGCCTGCTTACCTTGCCGGCGTGCTGGACATCGACAGTTCGACGAAAGGCGCGCGCTTCGTGCGCTTTTGCGATTGCTTCAACGTCCCCGTAGTTACGTTTGAAGACGTGCCGGGATTCCTCCCCGGGATCTCACAGGAACATGGCGGCATCATCAAGCATGGCGCGAAGCTGCTCTTCGCCTTTGCCGAAGCGACTGTGCCCAAGGTTACGGTGATTACGCGCAAAGCATATGGCGGGGCCTATTGCGTGATGGGCTCAAAGCACATTCGCACCGACATCAATTTTGCGTGGCCGTCGGCTGAGATCGCGGTGATGGGACCTGAAGGAGCAGTTGATATTCTGTACCGGCGCGAAATCGCTGAAGCAAAAGATAAAGCGTCGGCCCGCCGATCCCGCGTGAATGAGTTCGAAGAAAAATTCGCGAACCCTTATGTGGCTGCGGAGCGCGGATTCATTGATGAAGTAATTGAACCTGCCCAAACTCGCCCGAAATTGATTCGCGCGCTGGCGCTACTCGAGAACAAGCGCGATCAGAACCCGCCAAAGAAGCACGGGAACATTCCGCTGTGAATTTCGAGCTACCGGCCAGAATTCAACCACGCTGTTGCGCGACAGCCTGAGCAAAACGAAGATCACACTTAATGGCTCGGCCATGCCGATGCGCGGCAAGTCTCCAGAGTGAGGTAGAGTTTTGTCCGCACACCGAACTCCCTGGCTTATGGCTTGGCCATGCTGATGCGCGGCAAGTCTCCGACTTGCCGGCTACGGCCCTTCAAACTTTGGCGGTCTCTGACCGCCAGAGGATCCAGGCTGTCGCAGTAGAGTTAGCCGGGTCGGAGACCCTGAGGTTAGGAGCGAGGCGGCCTCGGCAACTCATAGACTTGCCGCGTATCAGCATGGCAGAGCCATTCCGAACGGAGCCTCTTTCCTGCTCAACATGTCTCATCGCATTGAAAACCGTCTTGCCGCGCATCAGCATGGCAGAGCCATTTGAGAAGGCACTTGGTTTTCCAACCCAGCACTCTTACCTGAAGCACAGGCCCCCCGGAACTTTTCCGTGCGCACGCTACCATCTTGTGATATATAACGCCGGATCCCCGAGACAGTAAACCTCGCATCTCGAATCACTATCGCCCACTCCACAGGAGGTGTTGAGTATGTCTCGTCATGTGCTCGTGCTCGCTGCACTATCGCTTTTGTTGCTATTGACCACTCACTGCCAGAAAAACAAACCGGCTGAACCTGGGGTGGATGTCACAAAGCTCGAGGAGCTGCCGAAGGAAAGCGCCGCCCATCTTAAGCGGATCCCGAATACCGATCTGATCGTCAGCGAGCCGCCGATCGACCGGACGGCGCCGCAACCAATCGTCAAACCTGAGCCAAAGCAGTGCATGGTGGATCAGAATTTCTATAGTCAGGTACTTTTTCCGGTAACTGTCTGTACCCGCAATCCAAACTACGGCACGGTACTCGAGGCTTACAATCAGCCATTCGGTAACCCGGCGCAAACGTCAACACTGCAAGTGCGCACCTTCAAATTGTCATCGTTTGAGGGCGTATCAGGAGTCGGCCTTTTCTGTCATCAAACCAGTGGACCCTTCTATACTGTGATCGCCAAGCACACTGACTGTTCCAATATATCTTCCTGCCAGATGGTGATTCAGAGCGTGCCACAATGCCCGCAGTGTGGAAGCTTTTTGTGGTTTGGCGATACTTGCGAGTCATCCGGGCGGCCCACGCAAGTCCAGTTTATCGGCCCACTTTTTGCCGGGCCGCAACTGACCTCCTCCTGCGGCGGCCTCTCCGACTGTGGTGACAACCCGGCACCGTCACCGCCCGTACCGGCCAAGTGACTGCGTGATGCCTACTTCAGTTCTTCATTGATGATCTTTGCCAGACGCGCTCCCGCGAGCGCGACGCGCCGGTTAGCAATCTGGTGGGCGTTGGTTCGATACGTATCAGTAATCGTGAATGGCCCCAGGCCCAACAAGATTGGATCGACATAAGCAAATTGCTTAGCGTCGTTGACACTCTCGTTCAACCAATCAGCGACCACGAGATCACTGGCGAGAGTAGTATCGGCAGCGGTGAGCTTGCTGGCGTAGGTGATGGCGGCCAGCGGACTGGGATTGTCACCCGGCAAGCCGTCCCAAAACGCGTGCAACTCACCCTTATCTGCTTTTGGGCACGGAGAATTTGACGATTTGCAAATATTGACCGAGTTGCCACCGGCGTCGCCGGTCGGTTGCCCGTGACCGAAGCGAGTGATCGCATGCAGCGGCTGATGAATATCGCCGACCAGATGTAAAAGCCAGGACAAATCATAAGATTTCAAAGCATCGGATTTATTCGAGGCCAGCACGGCCCGGAATATGGCGATCTCGGTTTCGGCATTCGGCTTCGGAATTTTCTTGTGCTTGACACTGGTGCCATCCTGCGCAAACGGCACATCGACAAAGTGCCAGTACTTATGCAGGAAGTGATCCTTGTAGCCGATGTTCTGGCTGTTGCTGGGTTTGCCGTCCGGAACGTCTCCGTTCGCCGTGTCATTCCTGTAGATCTGCTTTAGTTTCTTGATCCGGTCCGGCCAGGTGGCCGCGATCATAAAGATCATCATCTTTCGATCGTCGTCCGAAGCGGATGCAGGTATCAGTATCAGCCAGTTCTTACGGTCCGGGTTCATGGCCAGTAACGCATCCACGCGATCTTTCTTATCCTGGGTAAGTTGCTGGTATGCGACATAAGCCACGGCCATGTGCCCGAGATCAAACCAGCCGTATGATGGAACGCTGTGGAACAGAATCAACAGCAAGGAGCCTGCGACCAAACGATGTAGCCGTCTCATGAGGAACCTCCAGTGCGGTCGTCTTGAAAGCGGCCAAAATATAGTTTGATAAGGTGCTCTGTGTCAACGGCTTTGGGCACGAAGCCAATTTCTTTACGACGTATTCTGTAGATGGTGCCAGGCCTGCGTTTTGCGATTTTAGGCCACCACTGCCGTAAGGAGATCCTTGCCACGTGGCTCGGCCATGCTGATGCGCGGCAAGTCTGCGACTTGCCGGATACGTCACTCAAACTCAATCGGTCTATGACCGCAATAGACTTCAGGGTCGGAGACCCTGAAGTTTTGTGGAGTGCGGGCGCTTCGGCAAGTCATAGACTTGCCGCGCATCAGCATGGCCAAGCCATAATCGCAATATCGCATCTAATCTGACCCGCGCTTTATGGGACTTCAGGTTTTCACTATCATTCGCCGCTGTGCCCGCTTGACCCGGCTGATTGCCGGTGCTGGTTCGGCGCTCTTATGCCGGACGAGAAACTGTTTGTATCGATCGTAGCGTTCCAGAATGTGGGTCACGTAATTCACCGGCTCAAGGCCGCGGCAGAAGCCGAACTTCACTACCGGATCGGTTGAATATTCCTGAGTCGACTCCTGCAGCAACCAATACGATATGTCTTCCCATGATTGTGAATTGCCTCCATATTTTTCCGTGAGTCTTTGCACGTCCTGCACGTGGCCGGCCCCGCAGTTGTAAGAAGCGAGAATGAACTTCATCCGCTCGTTGTCGTTGGCAACGCGCTCTCGCCAAAAATCGTCGAGCCATTTTAAGAACTTGACCGCGCCCTGAACATTGTCCTCTGGATCGAGTGCATTCTTTACTCCGTATTGCTTCGCCGTCTCCGGCATCAATTGCAAAAGCCCCGCGGCCCCAGCCCACGAATGCGCATCAGGCTTGAACCCGGACTCCTGAAATGCCTGCGAAGCCAGCAGGCGCCAGTCCCAGCTAATCTCGCCGGCGTGCTGCTTCAGCAGATCATCGTAAGGACAAAGTTTCCCGGTCTTCGAAGTGAGAAAGCCACTTTCGACGCGCTCGAGATAGTTGCGGCGATCGATGAAATACTTTTGGTAGAGCTTGTCAAAGAATGAGCCGTTCTGCTTTTCGTGAATCCATTTGTTCAAGGCGCTTAATAAATCGGGTGAATTCTTCCTCACGGCCCAGGCCAGGTCGGCCAGATTTTTCTGCATTACCGTGAACTGGACCTCACCTTTGGCCACCTTTTCCGCCAGCGCCTCGTCCTGTATCTGGCCGCCTATTTCGACGACATGAATCTCGCCGGAAATTTCGTCACTGACTTCAACCAGAGTGCGACTGTAGGGCGATTGCTCTGGCAAGGTAACTGTCTGTCCGGATAATTGCGCGGGCCTCGTAACCAGCCGGGCTTGCATATCCACTTCAGGCAACTGGTCGGCAGGGCCGGGACTCAATGCTTTTTCAGTTCCCTTGCCTGCTTTTTCGGGCGGAGCACCTTGTTGCACGAGGACTGGCTCGGTGCGGTAGAGAGCGGAGGTAAACGACACATCGGTTTGACTGTCCGGGGATGGCACCAGACGATCAGCCGCAATGTCTCCCTCACCGCTGTTCAGTATCGTGAACAGGCTCTTGGGATCGGCGACTACAATCATTTTCAATTCCAACCCTTCCGATTTCGCGAACGATTGCAGCAGTTCGTACTCATAACCGAGCGGCTCACCACGATAAATGAAGTATGTAGTCGAGTTGTAAGGGCCAGCACGACCAGCGTGCCGCCTCTCCTTATATCTTCCAAATCGCGACTGACGGGACCGACCATTGGCAGATTGGATCGTCTATCGATTGTGTCAATCTCCTGGAGCTCTGCATGCACCTTTCGATGACAGGCCGTAAACGGTGGAGATAGCACGACTAATGCCGAGACGCGGACTGATTGGGCGCTCATGGACGTTTCCTTCTTGAGCAAAAGCGTGGTTTTAAAAAACTGAACTGGGCCTCAGGGGGGTAAACTGACGAGGGAAAAGAGGTTATAAGGCTTTTATGCGAAAAGCCGGCATAAGTCAATCGCATCAAAGACGACTGGCCGCGCATCAGCATGGCCGAGCCATTAAGAGCGCACGACCGCGGGTGCAGCAAATGCAAACGCCTCGGACTTTCGTCACCAGTCTCATGTTGATGCAGTCTCTTTGAAGACAACTGCTCGCAACAACCCTGCAACCGATAAGTAAGAAATGGCATCAGAGTATTTCCCGGCAATTCCCCCAAATCCTGTAAGGCAATAACTGAAGACAATGAAAAAAGGATTATTAGTCCTCATCGCTATAGGTGTATTTGCGCTCAGCCAGGTCGGTGCGAGAGCCGGGATCCCCAATTCCGTAGTTACTGCCCAAGGCGCCCCCGTATTATCGACTGCTGCCGAGAACGCGCAGCCGCTGACGACGGCGGATCTCCATGACAAGGTGGCTCAGGCAACCCAGTTGCTGAAAGCTCACGCCGACGTATCGGGCGGTAATTCGGTGACCCTCGCTGTTTTGGATCCGCAAACGTCCGAGCTGCAACTGTTGCCGATACAAAAAGACTCTTTTCTGACCAAAGGGGCGAGCCTGGCGGTGACTTCCCAAAGCGGCCGTAGCTTCTTTGTCACGGTCGTGCGCGCAAACGGTGTGAATACCGCGGTTCGCGTCAGCGACACGTCTTCCGGGCGAGAGTTGACTCCGCTTACCGTGGCCTTCCCCATCGTGAAAGGCGGCACACTCACAGAGGTTGCCTATTACAGCTCGGCGCACCCGGCATTGGTGTCGGACGGCGTCGCTACTGCCGGTGAGACATACATCACCACCATGATCGACCGTGCCGCACAGGATCTGGATGCGAAGGGTGTGCATGTTCCGTCGGATATAGTCGATATCGCAGAACACCTGTGCGTCGTCGAACACACCGATCACAAGCGCTTTATGACAGAAGATCACAAGGCTTTGCTGCCTGAGATCGTTTCGCTGTATGCGCTGAATCAGGGCAATACTTTTCGTTATTCAGTCAGCACGGCAGGGGCCGGCGGGATGATCCAGATGATCCCCCGCACCTACGAAGCTGTGCGGCAGCAGCACCCTGCGGTACAGCTGCAGGCGGACTTTGTCAGCGGCATGCGCGATCACGCGAACGCGCTCGAGGCGATGCTCCTTTATATGAATGATACCTGGACAAAGCTGGGTGAAAGCACAGAGGTTCAGGACGCACTGCGCACCGGGATCGCCACGAAACCTGAATTACTGGCAGCCGGGTACAATTCAAATCCGGTGAAACTCCCTGTGTATCTAAAGAATGGCGGCTCCAACTGGCGCACCTTGATTCCGGCTGAGACGCAAATGTACCTGTCGATTTATGGCGAGGTGGACCGGAACGTTGCTTTTGCGCCTCGCGGTGACAATGGCGGAGCTGCAAGCACCAACAACCTTTCGGCAACAGCCCAGAAGCAGACGCCGCGGGTCGAATCATTACTCTCGTGGTTTGATCGGATGTTTACGGAGAGGTTATTGGCACGAATCTTTTAGGCTAGTTTAAGAAATCCCCCAAGCGAAAGAGGGCGCCGAAGCGAGTACGCAGCGGCGCCTTCTTTTTTTTAATCTGGAGTGCGCCGACAACGGCGGCGCCTTGAATTTTCTTTGCATGATTATGATCAACGCAGCTAAAGCGCCGCCGTTGTAGGCGCACTCCAAATACGGTTGACTACGAAACGGTAAACGTCGCCGTCTTCTGGTCCTTTTGGGCGCCGGAATCATCCATCAGCGTTACTTCAATTCTGTATTTTCCTTTGGCCCATCCTGACGGCGGCGGCGTAAACGTGTAGGTGGCGGTGCCGCTGCCAGGGAGATCCAGCGTCTTTTCGAGACCCCGAATCGGCCCGGCTTGCTCTCCCGCGATATCTTCAACGGCGAGCAACCCCTTCACCTTTACCGCTCCGGGCGCATTGGCAACCGTGCCCACCGCGTAAATCGTATCGTGGGGCGCAAAGATGCTGCTCTCGGACGAAACCGTCTTGTCCTTTCCGATCTTCAGATTGCTGAGGTTGACTGTGCTAAAACTGCATGCGATCAAAATCGCCAGCAGCAATCCCCCACAAATTATCAGGTTTGATTTCGGTCTGCGCATGATGATCCTCTCTGTTTGGTTGTAGTCAGGGGGCGATTATCAGGAACAGCTATTGAATGCCGAGTCGTTTGCCGGCATCTTCTTCGAATTTTTCGTAATCCATGTCGTCCATGAAGATTTTGGCCTTACTTATCGTCGACGCGCGGCCATTTGTTTTGCGCACGCCCGTCAAGTAGTTAGTGCTTTCCGCGACGACTTTAGCGGTGGCGCGGTCACGCTCCGCATAATCGAAACCGACAAGAACAAAGCGCTTGCTGCTCGCGTCGTAGCGGAAACGAAAGGTCATATTAGAAACCTCGCGCGAACCGTGGTCCTGTGCAACTACGATCACCGCCTTGGGATCAATTGTCACCTCTGCCGGGGCTTCGACAACTCCGTAGAACGCACCGCCGCACTGGGTACACTGCAGCAACCTGTCGGCCACTGCGGCGCGCGTCAATTTACCGCCGGCATCTGCCAGCAGCACGACCAGCGCTCGCGCGCGATCATTGACCGCATCTTCCGCAGTTTTCGACGGCTTGTTCTCGATCAACTTCAACACATAATCGGACACACCATCGCCGTCGAGGTCGGCAGTTAGTTGCTTTTCGAGCTTCCATCCCGCCGGAATGAAATCACGCGGGTCGCTGCCTGTGGCCGGGATTTGGGACTTGTCTATCTTAGCCGGTTCGTCCTGACCAAAACACGCGCAACTGAGAACAACGAAGCACCAGGTCAACAGAGCCACTCGGAACATTCGATTTTTGCTCATCGACGTATGGATTTTGCTATCAGCTGGTCAGCGCATATCTCGTCGGTTTCGGCTCCTGCCGTTCATTGGGGCGCACCTGAACTGATAGCAGTAACGGCAAAGTCAGTCCTGGCGCAGGTCTGAATCTCTGCGCGCAACATAAACGGTTGCGTGACGCCCGGGGCTATGATCCTAACCTTAGGATAAGTCGGGCATGGCTTGCCCATGTGACCAGCGCCGCCCGCGTTGTAATTGAGATTGAACCAGGCAGTCTTACCGGGCTCGATAGTCACAGCCGCAACTGTTTCGTCTGATTTCTGTTTGGTGGCGCGCTTTACCAGCGATCCTTTCTCGTTCAAGAGTTCGAGATTTGGATACCCCTCAAGCGTGCAGGGCGATGCTGAGACATTGGTAAAGATGAACGGAGTTTCGCGCACGCCGCCCATCGCGGCATTGCCCTCACCCGCTTTTACTTTCAGGTTCTCGTGAGTACATGAGCGAGCAATTGCCGCCCCGAAGGGGCCAGGATTATTTGCCCGCGAAGAATGGCCCTGCGCGAGTGCAAGCATGATTGTGATAATCGGTAAAGCTGCTCGAACTGTAGTTGCCATAATCTTCTTCAGTTTTGGAGTGCGGCGGCTTGACGCCGCCTTTCTTAGCGAATCCGCCGCTTTTATAACCCAATCCAAAGCGCCGTCAAGCCGGCGCACTCCAAATTGCTGCGAGCGTCAAGCAACGTTCGCCGCTCGCCAGCAACGCAGGCTAAAAACTGCGTCTGATCTCGTTTCTCCAGGTTCAAGTTGCAGGGAGTAAGCCCGCGAGAATATGCAAGAGTTCATTCGGTGTGTCAACAGGATTTTCCTGGACTTAATAACTCGGCGCTATCTCAATCAGGCGATGCAGAGGATCGAAGCGTAATCTGAACGGACGCAGCGCATTCAAACCCAGAAGCACGGGTGCATCCGAGGTCGCTCCTGAGATGATATCAGTGGGGACATTCTGCAGCACGAGAGCACCAATTGAAACGGTGCGCGGCGCGACGCGGTGGGTTGACACGGTCCCGCCTACGTCGTGAACCGCGGATGATCGCGAAGCCATCGAAGGTGGGCCCGAATCGCGGACAGCGAAGCCAAGGCTCGAGCCGGTGTCAATTAGCGCCTGCTCGCCGGTACTCAACGTAACGAAAGGCCGGCGACTATTGCCTTGTTCTTGCCAGGACACAACCGCGCCTCCTGCTGGTTGCGAGCGGGTGCTCAAGGCAGACGCGTGCGGATCGAAGAAAGATAATTCCTGGTGCGGAATGTCGATCGAGTACCCCAATTGCCCAAACGCGTCGTTAGGATCGAGCAACCCGTCAAGATCCCGAGGTAAACCGCTGCTTACGAGGACCTCGGTGCGCCGCGCGGGCAGACTGTTGTGGCTGTCGCCGAGCGCGATTGTCTGCACGGTCCCGGATCTGGCAGAAACTATCGCGCCGCTCAGGCCGGCAATCGACGGTCCCGGCCCCTCCTGAATTGGTACCGAGGCTTCGGCGGCAACGCGGGGCGAGATGATCGTAATCCCCGCACCTGTGTCGAGCGCGAATGTGAACGGCCCGGTAGAATTTATCCACGTGGTAACGAGCAATCCGCGGCCATGAACTTCTCGAAATGTTACGGAGTGCGGCAGGGCGACGGGGCGTGAAACGGCCTCGGCAGGTCTGGCTCTGTTAGGTTTTCGTTGCGGTGACGAGTGAAGGGCAGTTCCCAGGGAAACTGCCCTTCCGCCAATTGCCACAACGATTACGACAGCCGTTGCTATCTTCGACGTTATGTTCAAGCCCGCTCCGTTTAGTAGCGAGGTGTTCTGTGACGCAGCTTGTACGTGTAGAGCGCTGAACCACCGAGTCCAGCCAGGGCACCGATTCCTGCGCCCTTTCCGCCTCCGGCTAAACCGCCAACCGCTGCGCCCAGGCCGGTGCCCATCGCCAGCGTCAGCTTGTCGCGATGCTTCTGCCAGAACGTGCGGCCGTGCGTCGTGTTGCTGTAATCATAGTAAACGCGACGCGAGCCTGACCGGCGCACTACGCGTGACGACGAGGTGGACCGTTCTGCCGGTTGATAAGCGACTGCCCGTGAGGAATTCCCCGTATTATCCGTGCAGGCAGAATATCCTGCGTCGAACCCCTGCCGATACGCATTTTGCTCGGCAGTAGTGCTGTATTGCGTGCTGTTATTCGCCGCGATCTGGTTAGGACTCCTGGTGTCATCTATCGCGGCAGTCTTTGCCGTCGTGTCATAGCTGGCGTTTGCTGGGGTGGTACTTTGCGCAGACCGCGTGACAACGGTTCCGATTCCGGCGCCCACGAGCGCGCCCACCAACGTCAAAGCCATTAACATCTTCTTTGTCACGAGCATGTCTAAGTCTCCTTTTGCGAATCGTTTGGTGTCTCAATTAACAATCCGCTCCGGAGAACGGCAATATCCATTCCTTCGCGGCTGAACCAGCCGAATATTTTTGTTATCTTTCGCCAAGGCACTGTTTTTCTGCGCAACATTGAGGGGTCGCAAGAAAATTACAACACGGAGTGCGAGCCGCTTGCTTTCTTGAAACCCATATCACGAACGGCCCCGTCACCATATGGACTGCAAAGCATTCCAAATGATCACTCGACGTGTAGTGAAACAGATTTGATTACTCAGTCAGGATATCTGTTGCCCGGAGCAGGATGTCACTCTGGTTTGGGGAGCGCCGCGTGAACCTTGGCACGGGATCGAGGTTGTTTGAGGAGGCATTTCTGAAAAGTTTTGTCAGGAGCAGGTGCGCGAATTTCCCAGGCGCTCGTCTGCCAGTTATCAGAGGCGCGGCCCTTCGGCAGCCAATCCGGCAGCGGCATGATCAGATACCGCGATAACACCTGGGTGAAAGGCTCATACATCGCGCGCAGCTCGTCAAGCGTCTTCTCGTCCTCCGCATCAGCGCTTAGAAGTATCTCGCGCGCACCCAGTTGCGCACGCAGTTCGACCAGCTGCTCGCGGTTCATTCGTGAGCCGTCATGTTGCAAGGGCGAGGTATTGAAGACTTGCGAGATATCGACGAGCGCGTGCCGCGCCATCTTGAAAGTAAGCTGCGCTTGCCACTTGGGAATGCCATCGATGCCGACCATTACCAGACTGCAAGCATCCAGTACCGTGCTGAGCGCCGCCAACCATGATTGATTGTCGTGCTGCGATCGAAAGAAGCAAAGCACCGGATATGACAGGTGACTCTCCATTAAATCGGCCGCCCACATTTCCCAATCACGCAGCCACTCGTCGAGCTTCGCCATCGCCTGTGCTTCCTGGTGCCGGCGAAAAAGCTCAACGGCACTGGGTGGCGTGCCCGCCCGCGCGTCGAGCATCGAGATATTCACTTCGCGTCGCGAAAACGCCTGGTAAAGAACCGGAAGGTAGCCGATGACGAGCGCCAGCATGCCGAACCCAATACTGGCTTCGATGACGGTCAGCGCTCTGGCCGCGGCGCCAAGCGGTGTGACATCGCCAAGACCAAGTGTGAAGAAAGTTGTCCCGCTGTAGTAGAGATCGGTGAGAAAATTCCCTTGATGAGCCGTTGGACCAATCTGCGATCCAATCGCCAGATGCAGGAAGGCAAATCCCACTATAACGCTCACCGCCCAGACGGTTAGCAGTGCCAGCAGCGATATGGGGCCATAAATGCCGAGAAACGTTTCGCGTCTTTTCTTGCTTCTAATGACGGTGGCGATGGCGCGCCACGGCCGCCAGGTGGCCCGGTAAAATATGCGCGTCAGGCGAATTCGGCGCGTCACCCGTCGCGGCAAGACAATGGTCTCGAACACATCCCAGAGAACGCCGACGATTAGCAAGAGTCCGATTATTCCGGTTAAGAGAGTCATGGTGTGCTCGGGCTGAACCCTGGCAGAACTTCAAAATTGAAAGACCGGGGCAGACCTGAATCCGCTCCGGTCTTGCAATGAACTCGGCTGCCCACGAGTTATGCCGGTCGCTGGGCCGGCTTGTCTCGCAAGATCTCGATCGCCTTCTTCAGTTGAATATCGTCCGGCTGCGGCTTTGGCACCACTGGTTCCGATGGAGCGCTCGGTTTGGTCTGGTTGGGTTTCTCTTCGTCACCACCGGTCAGATCATCTACGTCGCCGGTGTCGGCGGTTTCAGCTTTTTTGACCTCGACTGTCGGCGAGATTCCCGAACGAGTGCGGTCTTCACCGAGGAACGGTTTGCCGCTGCCCGACGCCCATTTCGCCGTTGTCAGCAACAATCCGTCACCATCACGAAGAGTGAATAATTCCTGTTCAGCGCCGGCGCCAAAACTCTTTTCGCCAACGACGTCGCCGCGCTTCGTCTCGGCAAAAGCCGAGGCCACAACTTCCGCCGCGCCCGCGGTACCCGTATCAATCAGCACGTCCGCAGGCCCATTGAACAAAGTGACTTTGGGATCGGCATCGAACGACTTTAATACCTTCTGCTCGCGGCCGATGGTTTTCGCGATCGGTCCTTCGCGTACGAAGAAGTTGGCGACCGTAACGCCTTCCTGAATCTCACCGCCCGCGACGCTGCGCAGATCGACAACAATCTTTTGCGCGCCTTGTTTCAGTAAATCCTGAAGCCGCGCCTTCGCGTCGGCTGCTTCACCACTATCGAGGCTGTTGATTCTCAGCACACCGATCTTCCCGGGTTCCATGTGCGCCTCAGCGGCCGGCGCGCGGAAAGTGCCGCGCTTAACCGTGACGGTCAGCGGGCGGGCGCGCAACACGCGGAGTTTCACTTCGGATCCCGGCGGGCCATTCAATAGCTGGCGCGCGTCGTATAAAGAAATATCACGCGTGGCTTTCCCGTCGATGTATTCAATCACGTCACCCGCGCGCACGCCGGCTTGATCTGCCGGTGAGCCCTTAATGGGAGCAACTACGTACAAAATGGACGATGCCTGCGAAAGTTCGGCGCCGATGCCCACCTGATTGCTCTTGGCGCCCGCGCGGTAATCCTTGACCTGGTCGGGCGTCAGATACGTCGAATAGGGGTCGAGGCCATAAGCCAGACCACGCAACGCGCCAGCGCGAACTTTCTCCATGTTCGGCTCGTCAACATAGTCGGTCTGGATATGCGACAGCACGCTCTCAAAGATCTTTTGCTGCGCGTTCGGATCGTTCGCGGGCTGTTGCGCCCGCGTTGCCAGCCAGGCGCCGGCGATCGCGTACATCGCCAACGAAGCCGAAAGGACAATAATCAGGAATTTGCTTTTAAATGACATCAGTTAATCCTCAGGAAAAATCGAGCCGCGGCCGCTGGTTCTTACGCCAATTTCGAGCTTCAGCGGAACCCCTGTATATTAGCCTCTGCTTTGATGCACGCGCAAGCAGCATGCGCGTGGTGAATTTCATCTGAAAGCCTTGTCGGGTCGTTCATCACACAGCGCGGGGGATCTCCGCAAAATCACCTGCCCGCCACCGGGTCGTCTCTTGGCGATCGACCTCGGCGCGAAACGCGTCGGCGTCGCCGTGACGGACGAGCTGCATATCACGGTAAGCGCCCTCGCACACATTGAGCGGCACAGCTGGAAAGACCTGCTGCGCCGCGTCTCCGAAATCATCGTGACCTATGATGCGCGCGCGCTCGTTATCGGTTTGCCTCTGAATCTGGACGGCACCAAAGGTTCTGCGGCCGAGGAGGCGCTGCGGATTGCTGAGAACTTTGGCAAGTCGCTAAGCGTCCCCGTGTTTTTACAGGACGAGAGATTGACGAGTGTGGCCGCCGAATCAGATTTAAAATCGCGCGGAGTCGCCGCGAGCGAGATTAAGAGGTTAGTTGACAGCGAGGCTGCCGCAACTATTCTGCGTGATTTTGTCGCTGAACGGGACCGGAGCACGACTGTGAGGCCGGGCCCTGGCTCACCATCCGATGCCACTTAAAAAATCAATCAGACGAGTCCTGCTTACGATTCTATTGCTCTTGATTATAGCCCCCGCTGCTTTCGCGCTGTGGCTGTATCGTGAAATGCGTTCACCGGTTGCGCACGCGATGGCCAATGAATATATCGAGATACCGAAACGCTCGACTCCCGAAAGCATCGTGAACAAACTCGCCGGCGAAGGCGTGATCCGTCGCCAGTGGCCATTACTGCTCTACATCAAACTGACCGGCAGTGCCAAGCTTATCAAGGCGGGCGAGTATCGCTTCCCTTCTCCGATCACGCCGCTCGGCGTGCTGAAGAAGCTCGAAGAGGGCGAACAGCGCTTGAGTCGCTTTACCGTGATCGAAGGCTGGACGCGTTGGGACATCGCCGATGCGCTTGTACACATGTCTGAACTCAACCTCACAGACAAGGATGAAGCTTTGCAACTGATGGCCGATACCTCGGGAATTCATGATCTCGATCCCGGCGCTAAGGATTTGGAGGGCTACCTGTTTCCGGCGACCTATAGCTACCCGCCTGACACCAAGGCCGCAGGGGTAATCGCGGGCATGGTCAAACGCTTTCGTCAGGAATGGACCGCCGAACGCGCGGAACGGGCGCAGGCTCTGGGCATGTCGCCGCGACAGATCGTGATCATCGCGTCGTTGATCGAAACTGAGGCAAAGCTGAAAGAGGATCGACCCCTGGTAGCATCGGTCGTCTACAATCGCCTGAAAAAGAACATGGCGCTGGGGATTGATTCGACCATCGTCTACGCTTCAAAGCTCGCCGGCAAATGGCGTGACGACGGGAAAGTCTATCTGAGCGACGTCAACCGGCGCTCGCCCTACAACACGCGGATTTTCTCCGGCCTTCCGCCGGGACCGGTGGGAAATCCGGGCGAGAGCTCAATCGATGCCGCTTTGAATCCGGCCGACACTGATTATCTTTACTACGTTCGCGATCCCAATCGCGATGACGGCGCGCACAACTTCTATAACAACTCAGCCGACTTCGAAAGAGGCGTCCGGGCGTTACGAGACTGGGAGGCGAAACAGCAGGGACGTTAGTGAAAGTAATCGGTCGCTGAGAGGATCTTCAATTCGTTATTAATCTCGGCGATTTGCAAGTGCAGGATCGGCACATCCACTTCGTAGATCTTCGTCCCGCGAGGCAAACCGAAACAGTCGTCAGCGCAGGTTCGCTCCTTCGGTAGATATAGACTGCGCTGCCAGACCCAGTCTTCAACAATGGCGCGATATGGTTTTGAATGTTCGGCGTCAATGCTGATGACATGTTTGCGCATCAGCGCGGCGATCCCTTCCAGCAGACTTGTATAAATGCGCATGCGGTCGACGGCATCGATCGGCTCAGCGATGTAGTCGTAATTGGATTGTCCGCGCTTGTACTTTGCGGTGTATGGATGGTGCTCGACAAACGCCAGCGCGTCGGACGGGATGAGGTTACGGTCTGATGCCGAACCTGCCATCCCGGATCGACTGATAAGATAGAGGCTGGTCAAGTAGTTGGCATTCAGCGCCGCCACGTAGAATCTTCTAAGTTCCGGCCGGCTGGCCTTTTCAGCGGTAGCGCGATCAAGATTCAGGAACCAGTTGTTATTCTGATCCTGCAGATATCCATCCAGGTAAGTCCGGGCAAAAAAGCTCGCCATGACTGGCTTGAAATCCTTCTTCCTTTGCAGGTCTTGGGAAAACGCGAGCGCAAACTTTGCCACCTTTTCCGATTCCGATACCTTCGCAGGTTCGGCGGAAGGTAAACTCTTGCGCTTGATCAATTCGCAAGCCGCGGCGAAGAGTGTGCTCATCACGGGGTTGCCCCTTGCGGGATGCCGCCATTCCGGGGGCGGATTCATCTCATCCTTCCGCAGAGGGCTTCCCGCCAGATCGAAGTAAGTGACTTCGTAAGGTCGGTAGCGCTTGTCGGCACATATGAATTCAATGACTTCCAGTTGAGTCTTGTATTTCTGACGCGCGTCGCCATTCAGAGTTTCGGGCTGTCTTAAGGTCCAGCGGAACCTCACCCGCGCAATGTCTTTTCCGCCGTAGGTAACGACTTCGGTATTCATCTCGATAATGCTGTCATCAAGCGTGTAAACGCGCTGCCATGCGGGCGTGGACTGCGCAAACAGCGAACTCGAAATTAAGAGCATCAACGAGGCCGGAATAAGTCGTTTCATCGTGCGGAAGCTTCACGGCGCAAACTTACGGCGTCTAATTTGAGCAAGAGTATACTTGACCAATCAACATGTTGAATCCAGCCAGGATTTGTCGCCGTGTTCGGATAACCCATATCTTGACAGTCAACACTCATTTTGGAGAAGGATGAGGGCTTGGGCTCGACGAGCGGTTTTGCCTCAAAAGTCAGATCCTGGCTTTGTCTTCAGAAGTGTTCGGTTCGTGTTGCTTCGTGTGATTCGTGGATCGTTCTCGTCTCCCGAGCGAACAGAAACGATCCACGAAATCACACGAAGTACACGAAACTCATTACCACGTTTAATCGACTGTTGAGGCAAAGCCTCGACGAGCTAACACGTTGATTGTTGCGAGAGATCATTTCGCCCACAGAGCGAAATCATCTCTCGCAACGTCCGGGGCTAAGAGGCTCCACGGGTTAGCGCCTCACCCAACCTCTCACAGAGGGATGTGGCTTACAAGTGTTAACCGAACCAGTATGGCATAGAGCAGATACTTGATGCGTCAAATGTATCATTACTCTAATTTGGCTGCGGCCGGAAAGGCGGCGCGTCGGGATCATACGGCTTGGCAGGATCAACTCGCTTTCCATCCACAATCCACGTGCCGGGTTTGATGTCGCCGATGTGTCGCAACTTCCAGCCGTCCGGAGTATTGATCCAGGTTTCGGTTTGGATGGCGTTGGTTTCGACACGACGCAATTTGTCTTTCAGCATTTGCATTCTTGACCATTGTTGATGCACGACCGCAACGGCTTCATTGCCGTTCACAGTTAAGGTTTCAATCGTGTTCGAAATGCTGATGATGGATTGTACCTGCTCGAACCCGCGTTTCGAGTAATTCAAAGAGGTTTCCAAATCCCATGTCTGTCCGTTCGGCATTTGCACGCTGAAATCGGGCGTGCGCAGTGAGCGAAGCATGTCAATGTCTTTGTTCCGTTGTGCTTCGGCGATCCTGGCATACTGCTCTTCCAACGCCCGGCGCACCGGTTTTGATTTGTCCCGCACGACCACGCGGTCGCCCTTTACCTTGGTTTTAGAGTTCTTATTCTGTGTGACCTGGAGTTCCTGGGCCACGGCAACTGAACTTAGAAGAGCCAGCGTGAATGCTGTTAGCAATAAGGATCTTCTCATTTTGAATTCCTCCGAGTTTTGTAACAGGTGATTTGACGCAACGACAGCGTCACTCACACGCTTTTCGGAATTAATCAATGCCCGCGCTGGAATTCCCATCCTACCCCAATTCGAATCGTTCTTGGAGCCTGAATAGCCAAGGGTATCCGCTTGTTGAATTCAGGGCCGGTGAGATCCGATTCCCGAGTGTCCCGGCTCAAATTCAGCAGATTGAAAACGTCGACATCCAACGAGAGCTTGCTGCGCTTGATGCCGAAAGCCCGCGCCACTCGCAGATCCAAAGTAGAACTGAAATTGGTCCGGAAAGCGCCCTGATCTCCGCGCGGAGTTGCTCGCACAAAGAAAGGGCCTTGCGTGAATCCGTCGACAAACAAGAGCCGTCCAAAGACCAGTCCATCGAAATACCTGGCCACAACTCCGACATGCACGCGATATGGCGCCTCGTAGTACACATTCAAGTTTCCGGTGAACCCGCGATCGAAATAGGTTCTGCCGTTCCGGAACAGTAACGTGTTCGGATCAGCATTCGCCGTCGCAAAAACCGACTGGTCAGTAATAATGAAACCAGGATCATTTTGCCAGACGTCGTTGCCCGGATTCGTCGGATAGGCGGCATGCATGGCCGTAAAGTTCAAAGCGCCTTGCCAATGCTGAGCGAAGCGCCTGGACATTTCTACTTCCAGCCCCTTATCGCTGCCGCGATAGCCCGGCGGATTCGAAAGGACAAAAAAATCTTTGCCCAACGCCTGCGGCGCCCGGTTAAAAAGTGTCAGCGACCGGTCGTCAAAAGTTCCAATGACTCCATCTTCGCCCGGATCGATTACCACGGTCGGAACGTAACTTGAAAAAGGAACGCCGGAATTGACTACCGCGAGCAGGCGGCGATCGTCGCGGCGGAAGAACCGGACCCCAACCATGAAATGCTCGCCAATCTCTTTGGTCACTTCCGCGCTGATTTCATCAGCCAACGGCCGCCGCAGGTGATTGTCGACGCTTGAATATGGACCACCAAAGACGCGTAGCAACGGCCCTATCTCGACCGGTTGCGCCATTCGGTCGCTGTTCGCGTCGCGCCATTGAAACACCTGCCCGCCCAGCGCCGCCGCATTTCCAAAATCAAGATCGCGTCCGTACAAGAGGTCGCCGTAACGGGCGAACCCGCCGCGCAGGGTCACTCCGATCATGGGGAGCCGCGTGACAAAGCCCACGCGTGGCTCGATCGTAGTCCAACTGATGCGATTGCCGGCCGCGTGTGATTGACCGGCAGAGTGCTCAAGACGCAGGCCAAATGGAATAGCCAGCCAGCGAGTGGGCCGCCACGCGTCCTGCGCGAACAACGCAAAATCTGTCACGTGCTGCCGAGCTTGAGTAGCGGCATTCCAGCGAATCACTTCGGCGCCGCCGCCTTGAACCAGGATCTGCTCGAACGCACCCGTGACATCCCAACGATTCGCGATTCTGCTTTGATCGATTGTGGTTCCCAGAACCAGGCTATGACTTCCAAGAAATCCGTCATGGACGATTTGAAATTGTCCGTATGCCTGGTAACGCGTGCGCGTCCCTGCCACCGAGAACGGCGCTGCTCCGGTCATCGTCAGTTGTGGCAAATCGATGGTGCTGGGTGTGGCAGTTCCGGGCTGTGCTCCTGATGAAACAATTGCGTGAGCAACTCCAAACCCAACCTCGAAGGTTGAGTTTGCGCGCGGCGCACTCGACCAGCGTGCCTGGAATTGATGAAAGTTATCGTTGCTCCGTCGCGTGGCGGCTGGTGAGATACGCGGGTCAGCGTTTTCTGCGGAGTTGAAAACATGCTGGCCGGCATAAAGGAGGTTCAACTGCTTGCGGCCACGTCTAAAGGGCGTGAATTCCGCCAGCCCGTGAAAAACATGAACGTCGATCGGGGCGGCAAAACCACCGAGCGTCTTGGACAGCCTTTGGCTGGACAGCGAAATGAAGAAAGGTAATTTGGTTTCAACCAGCGGCAGTTCGCCGGAAAGTTGTCCGCTCGCATCCACGAGATGCCGCAAGCGCTCCGGTCCCGGAAACCCGAGTTGGACCAGCCGCGCGTCCATGTTGTCACTTTGCAAACCGCGATTGGAAAAGAACCCGCGTACGGCTGCATGCAAACTCGATGTTGGTTCCGGCGTCGTCAAGATCACATTAGATCCGGCGCCCGGCAATGACCCCGGCCTCGCCGAGGCAATTGTGATCACGTCAGCGAGAGCATCGAAATCAGGGTCTGTCAGCGCCGCACCGGGAAGGTACGGATCGGTCACATCAAAGCCGTTCAGGCTGTATTCGTTCTGTGTCCATGAAAGGCCTCGCACTCCAAAGAGTGTGTGCTCTCCGGTCTCGAGACCGGCAGTGTCGATCTTGTGGGTTACGGTTGAAGTGTCCTGATTCTCGAGTAACGAATATATTCTTCGCGCGGTCGGCAGCTCACGCAATGCGACTTCGCCAAACCGGCGGCCCCCTAAGACGTCTCGGTCAACGAGACGGTCACGAATTTGCTTCCCGCTACTTCCGTCGCTGGGAAGCACGAGGTTGAAATCGAGCGTACGGGCCAACTGGATGTCCAGCTGAGTTATGTATGGGTCGCGCTGTCCAGAGCGCCAGAGCTTCAGCACGTAAGGCCCGGGCGGGAGTCCCACGAAAACAAATTTTCCGGTGGTGTCTGTCTGAGTATGTGTGACTGCGTGCGAGGTATCTGCGCGGAGCTCGACCTCTGCTCCAGCTAATGCCTGCCCCTCCTGGTCGCGAACCAGCCCGACCAACGCGCCGGTTTGCGTCTGAGCAAGTGCA
>JBKPEE010000116.1:0-13719 GCA_046728235.1 Acidobacteriota bacterium | reverse complement strand
TGTTGAAGACACCTCGCGCAAATTGGCCGAAGTGTCGGGTGTCGACAAAGACACGGTAGCACCGCACGGCCAGGGCGGACCGGCTCGGCCGGTCAACAGCGCGGCGGCGCTGGCTGCTTTGGAAGCGAAGACTGAAAAGCTCGAGCGCGAGATGCGAATGTACGAATCGTTTCTCCGGTCACGCGGAGTTATACCGTCAATCTGGCCGGTGTACGGCAAGCTGGAGAGCGGCGTTGGCGGACGCCGTAATCCTTTCACCGGGCGTGGCCATGAATACCACGAGGGACAGGATATCGACGCTGCCTGGGGTACGCCGGTTGAAGCCGCTGCTTCGGGCAAAGTCATCATCGCGGGCTGGCAGAGAGGTTACGGCAATGTCGTCTATGTCGATCACGGTAGTGGACTGTCGACACGTTATGGCCACCTCTCGAAGATTATTGTGAGTGTCGGCCAGAGTGTTGGCACGGGCGAGATCATCGGACTCGTTGGTTCTACTGGTCGCTCAACCGGTCCGCATCTGCATTACGAGGTGCGCATCAATAATCAACCGGTAGATCCGAAGCCCTACTTACCCGGTGCGGTTCCGAAATAACGCCGACAAAAAATAGGCGCCCATAAAGAGTTGAGCAGCAACTTTTGTTCGCAAACAGAAGTTGCTGCTTTTCGTTTTTTTGCTTCCAAATCCGCTGCGTACTACGGATGTTTCGTCGTTTCCCGATTCACTTCCACGTCTGTTAACATCACCTCTCGATCGAATCTCCTTTAAGGAAAACCTAAATGAGTCTTACTCGCTCGCGCGCGACTGCGCTCTTCGTTTCTCTCCTTCTCTTCATCAGTTTCATTCCGGCCCGCGTCCTTGGTGACGAAGGAATGTTCTTGCCGGACACGCTCAATGATCTGCCGATCAAAAAGCTGCAGCAGATGGGGCTAAAGATTCCGCTGACCGATATCTACAACCCAAGCGGCCCAAGTATCAAAGATGCGGTCGTCATCGTTGACGGCGGAACCGGGGAATTTCTTTCGAACGAAGGGTTATTGTTAACGAATCATCACGTCGCGTTCGATGCGCTGGTCTCAGCCTCTGATCCAGCCAAGAACTACGCGAGTAATGGCTATCTGGCGAAAACGCGTGCTGAGGAATTGCCGGCCAAGGACTACACCGCACAGATCACCGTAGATATGAAAGACGTCACCTCGGAAGTGTTGAGCGGCGTAAGTGATGCAATGTCTGCACCGGAACGCGCATCCGCGATCAATTCCAAGGTCCGTTCCATGCAGATCACCAACGCCAACCCGGCCGAAGGCATCACGGCGCAGATAATGCCGATGAACGAAGGGCTTTCATATTATCTGTTTCGCTACCTGACACTGCGAGATGTGCGCATTGTTTATGCACCGCCCAAGAATATCGGCTTCTTTGGCGGCGACCCCGACAACTTCGAGTGGCCGCGACATGATGGCGACTTCACCTTCATGCGCGTGTATGTTGGCGCTAATGGTAAGCCGGCCGATTATGCTCCTAACAACGTACCCTACAAACCGAAGAAGTTCCTTTCGATTTCCATGGGCGGAATCAAGGAGAACGATTTTGTCATGGTGATGGGCTATCCCGGTTCGACACGTCGCTATCGGGAAAGTTATTCCGTCGCCTACAACCAGGACGTTTTTATGCCGCTCTTGATCAATTTCCTCCGTACCCAGATGGCTGCGCTTCAGGAGGAAGGCAAAGCGAGTCGCGAGCTGCAAATCAAGCTGCAAAGCAGAATCTTTGATATTTCAAATACGCTGAAGGACTTTGAGGGATCGGTGACCGCATTACGCCGCGAAGGTGTAGTGGACCAGAAGAAAAAGGAGGAGGCTGAATTCACCAGCTGGGTAAATGCCAATCCCGATCGCCGGAAGAAATACGGCGACGTGCTGCCGTCGCTGGCGAAAGTCTATGACGAGCTCAACAAGACGCAGCCCCGCGACACCCTGGTTCAGCAGATTGCCGGTCTCAGTGACACGTTTGAAGTGGCGGGCGTGATTGCCAGCTTCGCTGCCGATAAAGAAAAGCCGCAGGCCGAACGCAATCCGAATCTGGCGGCAACCGCAATGCAAGCACGCGCGGTCGTGCCCGCAGCTCTTGGTGAACGTATGCCCGGATTCGAGCGCCGTATCCTGGCCTTTCTGCTGCGCGAAGCTGCCGAGCTGCCATCGGGTCAGAAGATTGAACCCATCGAGAAGCGTTTTGGAAACCTCACGGGCGATGCCCGGATTCGTGCGGAAGAAGATTTTGCGCGCGCGGTCGTCGAGAGCAAGAATTTCTCATCGCCGGAAGCTGTCAATGCGCTGTTCGATAAGTCGGCAGCGCAACTACGCGAACTGCATGATCCGATGATTGACTTCGCCAGCGAGATGACGGCTCTGGCGGGTGATGCCGAAGCGCGCACCAGAACTTTCAATAGCACCGTGGCGCGATGGCGGCCGGTGCTCATGCATGGCATCAGCGAAATGCGCGGCGCCAAGCTCTATCCGGACGCGAACCGGACCTTGCGGTTTACCTACGGTTCAGTCAAAGGATATGTGCCACACGACGCCGCGGTTTATGAGCCCTTCACCACTCTTTCCGGGGTGATTGAGAAAGACACGGGGCGCGAACCGTTTGATGCTCCCGAAAAGCTGAAACAGCTTTATCGCGCGCGCGACTTTGGTCCTTATGCGACGCCTGACGGAAAGAATGTGCCCGTGGATTTTCTCTCGACAACTGACATCATCGGCGGTAATTCCGGCTCACCCATCATGAACGGCCGCGGCGAGCAGGTGGGAATCGTTTTCGATGGAAACTATGAAGGGCTGGGCAATGATTTCTTTTACAACGACGCCAAGGGCCGCACGATTTCTGTCGACATTCGTTACGTTCTGTTCATCGCGGACAAATTCGGGGGCGCCGGCTATCTCTTGAAAGAGTTGGATATCAAAGATGCGCCGGCCTCATTGCGGCGCGCGGCGTAAAGTCGGGCCTGGTCCGCGATTGAATTTAATCGAGCGAGTTTATGTTCACTCCTCATCATCCGTTTTGTTCTTCGGCTTTTCGTCAGTGAAAACGATGTTGATACCGAGAATGATGCCCGCTATTGCCGCCAGCAGAAAGAAGATCGTCGGGAAACCCGGGTAACCCAGGATCTTGAACGTCGTTTCAACTCGCATCATTAACGCTGCCCCGACTATTAGCGCGGCGAGGATCAGACCGAGCGTGATGCGGTTCGCGATCTTCTGAAGTCCGTCGAGTACCACCTTCTCGTCGATCGCGTCTACGCCAATCTTCAAGTTGTTGTTACCAATCGCATCCAGAATCTTGTTCACGCGCGTCGGCAGTCGTTCGGCGAATTCCTTTACTTCGATCGCCCGCGCCAGGATGCTGCCCGGCTCAACACTCTGCGCGACCTGGCGCGTCATGATGTTAGTAGCTTCATCGCGGATGACGGCGCCCGGATCAAAGGTCGGGTCGAGAACATAAACAACTCGATCGAGATTCATCATTGTCTTGGCGATCATCGTGAATTCCATCGGCAGGCGGAACCAGCAGTCCGCGGCAATTCGTTGAATCTCGAGCACGATCTTCCCGGCATGAATCTCAGACACCGACGCATCAGAATGTTGCGCGACGAGATTCGCCACCCGATGTTCGTACTCCCTTTTGTCAAAGTTCGCTTTGGGCTCGCCCATTTTAATCGCAACTTCGCTGGCCTCATCCCCGCGCCCCTCACTAATGGCCAACAGAAGGCGCAAATAGTTCTCGCGGAAATTGGCGGCAACGTGAGCGACCATTCCCAGATCGAGCAAGCCGATGCAATCATCCTCAGTAATGAACACGTTTCCAGGGTGCGGATCGGCGTGAAAGAAACCATCAATCAGCGTCTGCTTTAGATAGGCGCGGAAGATCTCCTCTGCCAGAGCGCGCGTGTTGAGGTCCATCAGCCGCAAGGGGCTGATGTCGGTAATCTTCCTGCCCGGGATGTATTCCATCGTGAGGACGCGCGCCGTTGAATAATCTTCAATTGGCTCAGGCACCACAATGTGTTCGAATTCCCGGAGATTTCTGCCGATCCGGCGCAGGTTTCCGGCCTCACGTTGAAAGTCCAATTCATGCAGCAGGCTGGTGCGCAGGTCGGCGAGCATGTTGGTGAATTCATAACGCTTGCCGACTTCAGTATGCGCGTCAATGAACTCAGCAACCTGTTCGAGAGCTTCGAGATCTTCCACAATCACCTCGCGCACGCCCGGGCGCTGCACCTTTACCACCACCGCGCGGCCGTCGCGCATCGTCGCGCGATGGACTTGTGCGAGCGACGCCGCGGCGGAAGGTTCCGTGGCGAAATCAAGAAACAGCTTTGAAAGTCGCGCGCCGAGCTCTGAGGAAACTATCCGCTCAACCTCTTCATATGGAAACGGCTCGATTTGATCCTGCAACCGCTCAAGCGCATCGAGGTACGGTTGCGGCAATATATCTCCGCGCGTCGAAAGAAGTTGACCCAACTTGATAAATGTCGGACCAAGGTTTTCCAGATCGGAAGCCAGCTCGGCAGCCTTTTCACCGGTGCGCGCGAGTTGTTTGTTTGATTTAGACCGGGTCGTCAAGTCAGATTGATTGACGAGGTCCGATCGGCCGTGCTTCACCAGCAACGCCACAATATCCTTGTAGCGTTTGAGTCGTTCGGGTTTCAGGGACAGTACCATTATCGTTCTTTCTCACCCGATCTAAACAGAATCCCAAACCCGCTCACCACTATTGCCACCGCCGACAGGAAAGCCAGCCAAAACCAGCCGGTAAGCTGCGCCGAGATGATTCCCGCAGCATTGTTAACGCGTACCCGTTCCGTATTCATCACAAACGTGGTAATGCCGCCGGACACAATACTCACCAGGGAAAACAGTGCCCGGGCTTCACGGCGGCGGCGAAGAAACGCAACCACCAGCACAGCCAGCATCAGCAGTGGCATTAACCACAGCAAGGCGTAATCATGACGAGCCAGATCGAGGCCGCTGAGCGAATCCCTCGCGCCGCCACAACTAACCTGCTCCCACGGAAGAAAGAAGCAAACGAGCGCAATCAGCGCCGCGCTTATGTTGATTCGCCGAAACATTTATCTTGTCCTCTCGCTTGGGAAGAGTGTTAGCTGAGGGGCTTGATTCGGAAATCAAATATCTCTTTTATCGCCCTCACCTGGAGCGCTCTCCCATGAGCGGAGGAGCTATCAAACGGTTAGCACCGCAGCGCCTTTAATCGCGTCATGCTTCAGCGCCATCAGCGCCTCGTTGACATCTTCCAACCGAAACCTCTGCACATGTGTGCGCACCGGAATTCGCGCCGCTTCCTCGAGAAATTCTCGACCGTCGTCACGGGTGTTATTCGCGACACTGCGAAGCACACGTTCGTGATACATCAGGGAATAATCAAACGAGGGAATTGGACTCATGTGTATGCCTCCGAGCACGAGCACTCCCCCTTTATCCAGCGCCTCAAGGGCGGGCGGCACCAGTTCACCCGCCGGCGCGAAGACAATTGACGCGTCAAGTTTCACGGGTGGCGCCTCAGTCGCATCGCCAACCCACGCCGCGCCCAGCTCGGACGCCAATCGCTGATGTTTCTCACGATCCCGTGTGCAAACGTAAACCTCAGCCCCGCGTGCCCGCGCCACTTGGATCACCACGTGACCCGCCGCGCCAAAGCCATAGAGACCAATCCGCGCGCCACTCCAGCTCTCTTTGTCAATTCCTGTCAACCGTAACGATCGATAGCCGATAATGCCGGCGCATAACAAGGGCGCTGCCTGCAAATCGTCGAAGCCATCCGGCAATCGATAAACATAACCCGCGGGGGCAACGATGTATTCGGCAAACCCGCCGTTTGCCGTCCAGCCGTTGAACTCAGCTTGCTCGCATAGATTCTCTCGTTGCGAACGGCAAAAGCGACACTCGCCGCAGGTTCGCCGCAGCCACGCAATGCCGACGCGATCGCCGGTCGACAGTTCGCTGACGTTTTGGCCCAGCACGGCGATTTCGCCCACCGCCTGATGGCCGGGAATCACGTGCGCAAGTCGCTCGGGCAAATCGCCTTCAACCACATGCAAGTCGGTGCGACAGACGCCACAGGCGCGCACGCGGACCAGCACTTCATCAGACCGCGGAGTTGGCTTCGCGACTTCCGTCACCTGCAGGGGCCGTTTGTCAACCGGCGCAGGCGTACTGAGCACACCGGCTTTCATTTGTGATCGAAAGTCTAGTCCCGAGTCCGCCGCTGCGCCAGTTCCAATGCCAGCCGTTAGTGTTTCGCTCAGTGCGAAACTTCCTTAACCACCTTACCGGTTGCTCGCGTGCTGCCCAGCCGCGTGGCCACGTCGGCCTGGGCGATGATGCCGATCAGGTGCTCGTTCTTGTCGACGACGGGAATGCGGCGAAGTTGATTGTCCTCCATCAACTCCAGCACACTTTGCACGTCGTCATTATCGCGGCACGTAACCAAGCCTTCCGACATCACTTCCTCAACCGATGTGGTTTTCGGATCCCGAGCTTCGGCCACGACTTTGATCGCGAGATCTCGATCCGTGACGATGCCGGTTAGTCTTTTGTCCTCTTTATCCTCGACGATGGGAATCGGGCCCACGTCCTCTGATTTCATCAACCGGGCCGCTGTCATCACTGAATCAGTCGGCAGGCAACACTCCGGATTTTTCGTCATAATTTCACTGGCTATCATCCGTATAACTCCTTTCCTCAATCGCGCGGCATCCTTCCGCAGAATTTGGCTTCTCTCTTCGCTGAACCGGATCATGCCGCCGCTTTGCGACTGCGTTGGTGTTGGCCTTCGCCGGCAATCTCCAGTCGCCGCGATTTTCGCTCGGTTCGCTTAGGCGCCGGCATCGTGACTTCCAGTACGCCGTTACGGAACGTAGCGCTGGCGTCTTCGGCATCGACGCCATCTGGCAGAGGCAGAGTGCGATAGAATTTGCCGTAACTGCGTTCGCTGCGGTAATAACCCTCACCCTGCTCTTTCTCTTCCTGCTTGCGCTCGCCTTCGATCGTAATACCGTTGCCAGCGATTTCTACCTCCACATCATCTTTGGTCAAGCCAGGCAGGTCCGCGCGTATCACCAGCTCGTCATCGCGCTCAAACATCTCGACCTGTGGTGACCAGATCCCCTGCGGCAGGTTTGCCCGCCCGGTCACCGGCGCCAGTAATCCACGCCTAAGTCCAAGATCGCCGAATAGATTCTCCATCTCCTCGCTGAAGCGCTTCATCAACGCGAATGGCGTGGCGGCGATTCGCTCAGCGATCTCGTCGCTGTTGCGAGTTTGCAACGTTGTCTGCTTGCCGGTTTTCGTTTTTGTGGTGCTGTTTTGCTTTGCCATCCCTCCTCCTCTCGAAGTAGTTATGTGACGCGAAGCTGTCCCGAAGTTCAGATCTTCGTGTCGGCTTCGCGTACACTCCTGTATTTGAGCGGTCGTTTAGCGGCCAATAAACAGCCGTTTCACTAATGCTCGCAAATCGAATGATCGCTGGTGCAACTGTAATGCCGGATCGCTTTCTGATAGCATCACCCTCTGACTTTTTATTTGATCCGTATGAGCACACCGTCACCCCAAGCCTTGAATGACATCGCCTCGACAACCGAAATTCGCGCCCAATTTCCTGCACTTGAACGCGAGCATAACGGGTATTCAGTTGCTTACTTCGACGCGCCCGGCGGCACTCAGGTACCGCGCGTAGTCGTTGACGCTGTTACGGATTACCTGGTGCATCACAACGCGAATACCCATTGGGAGTATCCGACGAGTCACGAAACCGATGCCATCATCGAAAGCGCCCGCCATACTCTGGCTGATTTCCTGAATGCATCGGCGAATGAGATCGTTTTCGGGCCCAACACGACGTCGATCATCTATCACCTGTCGCGCGCGCTCGGACGAACGCTGGGGCCGGGCGATGAGATTGTGATCACCGAGCTGGAACATCACGCGAACGTCGCTCCCTGGCAGGCCTTAGTCGTTGAACGCGGAGTGACGCTGAATGTCGCGCAGATGGATCCGGAAAGTGGCCAACTCGATTGGAATGATTTCGAGCGCTTGGTCACCAGGCGGACCAAAATGGTGGCCTTTGGCGCCGGTTGTAATGCCCTGGGCACCGTTAATGATTACCGGCGCGCAGTCGGGCTCGCGCATTCGGTCGGAGCGCTGGCGCTGGTTGATGCCGTTCATTACGCTCCTTATTTTTTATGTGACGTGAAAGAGATGGATTGCGACTTTCTCACCTGCTCGGCTTACAAGTTCTACGGCCCACACGTCAGTGTTTTTTACGGGAAGCAGGACTTGCTGGACTCGATCGATTTTCCCAAGTTGGAACCGGCGCCCTCCGCCGCCCCCGAGCGCGTTGAAATGGGCACATTAAATCATGAGGGCATCGCGGGAGCAGCGGCGGCCGTTGATTTCTACGCGTCGCTGGCGGGGCGCAGCGGCAGCGACCGGATCAACGAGTCTTCCCCGAACCGTCGCGAACGTTTGCGATTGGCTTTCGAAGGTTTGCGTGAGCACAGCGCGCCACAAGTAAAACGACTTTGGGAGGAGTTGTCTCAGACAAAGGGCTTGCGCCTCTACGGGCCACCACCCGAGGTTGCGCGAACCCCCACCGTCTCGTTTGTCCTTAACGGCGTCGCTTCTACCGAAGTCGCGCGCAAGTTAAGCGAGCGGGGCTTGTTCGTTTCGCATGGAGATTTCTATGCGCAGACGGTGATTGAGCGATTAGGCCTGCAGCCGGAAGGTCTTGTGCGCGCAGGTTGCGCATGCTATACGAGTGACGAAGAAGTTGAGCGCCTGATGGAGTCGGTCAAGGACATTGCGAAGTGAAAACGGTACCCGGCTCTTACGAAACATGAAACAGTATCACGACATTCTTCGCTCAATCCTCGACCACGGCACCTCGCATCAGGATCGCACGGGTGTCGGCACGATCTCGCACTTTGGTTTTCAGTCACGCTTCCCCCTGCGCGACGGATTTCCGATCGTCACTACCAAGCGCGTGCCCTTCCGCTGGATTGCCGAAGAATTGTTTTGGTTCTTGTCCGGCGATACCAACGAAGCGAACCTGCGCGCGAAGGGAATCGATATTTGGAAGGAATGGGCTGATGAAGCACACACTCGCAAATTTGGACGCGAGGCGGGGGACATGGGGCCAATCTATGGCTACCTCTGGCGATCATTCGGTGGTCATTATCCCCAACGCGACGGCGTCGATCAGATTGCGCGACTCATCAACCAGATCGAGACTAATCCGTTTTCGCGCCGCCTGATCGTCAGCGGCTGGGATCCGCGGGAATGCGACCATGTGGATTTGCCGCCGTGTCATACGATCTTTCAATTTAAGATCGACGAGCGGCCGGCCGGAAATTTACTTCATTGCCAACTTTATCAGCGGTCCGCGGATGCGTTCCTCGGCGTGCCTTTCAATATTACCTCGTATGCGCTGCTGACTCACATGGTGGCTCACGTTTGCGATCTGCGGATGGGCGACTTCATCTACACGCTTGGCGACTATCACATCTACAAAAATCACCTGGATCAGGTGCGGGAACTGTTGTCACGCGAGCCCTTGCCGCTGCCGCGTCTGGAGATTCTGGACGCCGAAAGGAAACTGCGCGGGCTCCAGGGTCTGCTGAATTTTTCTTATGACAATCTGCGGCTCATAGGTTACGAATCGCACGCCAAGATCGCGGCGCAGGTCGCGGTGTAATCATTCGCAAGCCGCAGCATTCATTGCCGGACGACGAGTGCCAGTCCGACGATGCAGAAGATCAAACCGATTACATTTCGCAGTGACAGGTGATCTTTAAAGACGAGCAGCCCAACCGGAATAAGCACGACGGCGGCAGCTGCATTGGTCGCAACGGCGGCAATGCTTATTCTCCAACCTGTGCGATAAGCCAGGAGGAAACCCAACTCGATCAGCGCGGCTGCGGCTCCCAAAGTAAACACGGCCCAGTTTGATCCTCTGAAGGTCTCAAGCAGTCCCTTCTTCGCCGGATAGACGAGCGCAATTGCCAGGCACAGCGCTATGCCGACGACATAAGCAATCACGACCACGAAAAAAGGATTTGCTTCTTTGGGCACTGCTTTTTGTGAAAGGTGATACAGCAGCATGCCTGTGACTGTCAGCGCAAATGCCAGATAAAAGCCGCTCATATTCGTTTGCCGGTCGGAACTCGAAGCGACCAGATGATACGATACCGCCGCGTCCAGGTCACTCTTAAAGATCGGTCAGCTTAAATCGTCACCTTGGGGAATGATGATCATAGGTATTGTTGCGGTAGATCGAAATCTGGCCATCGGCAAAGGCGGCAAGCTGCCGTGGCATTACTCGGCCGACATGCGATTTTTCAAACAGACAACTATGGGAAACGCAGTGGTGATGGGTCATCGCACCTGGGAGACGCTCAAAAAACCGCTGCCCGATCGCCTGAATATTGTCCTCACTACAAAAACGGATCTCCCCCCGGTTGATGCGGTCGTCAGATTGCCCGGCGTCAGATCAGTTTTAACGCTGGCGCAGACCTTGACCAGTGACGTCTTTATCATCGGCGGCGGCAAAGTTTACGAAACTTTCCTGCCGCATATCGATCGCTGGATTGTCACGGAGATTCCTTTATCTGTTGAGGGGGCAGACACTTTTGTGCCGGCAAACTTTCTGGATGGCTTCGAATTGTACGAGGTAAGACAGTTGGATACCGATCTGCGTGCGAAGTTCTATGAACGAAAAGTAACACGGGCATCCCGCTTGTGAATTTTCCGCATGGCCTCACTCGTTCCCGTTGTCGCTCATATCCAATAAGTCGTGCCGCGTGATGATGCCCGTGATGCGACCGTATTCTTCAATCAGGACCGCCGGGCTGGTGCGCAGCTTGCGCGAGACGACGTTGACGTCATCATCGACGTCGACCGTAGGAAAGCTCTTGTCCATGACGTTGCTCACCGGCACTTCCAGCAGATCACGATCATTGAAGACCTTCGAGAGCAGGTGATTTTCGCGCAATGACCCGACGGATTTGCCGTCTTCCAGCACCGGAATCTGGGTCAGGCCCATCTCGTTCATCATGGTGAGGGCCGCAGCCACCAGGTCACCTGGTGACACGCTCACGAGTTCCTGCGGCGCCGCTTTGCTCTTGGTCTCGCCAATCAAGCCGGCGGTGATCTTCTGTGGTTCGAGCAGCCGCTTTTCTTTCATCCATTCGTCTGAATGGAATTTCGACAGATAGTGCTCGCCCGTATCGCAAACCACAAAAACAATCACGGCGTTCTCGTCCAAGTCCCGCGCGACGCGCAGCGCGGCGGCGCAATTGGTTCCGGTTGAACCACCGCAAAAGATTCCCTCGATCCGGCTCAGTTGGCGCGCGGTTTCAAACGAATCGCGATCGCTGATGTTCATCACTTCGTCGACGTACTGCATGTGAGCGTTTCCGGGCAGAACTTCCTGGCCAATGCCTTCGACCAGGTAGGGTGTAGTCTCCGGGATCTTCCCGGTGTCTTTGTATGTTTTGTAGATCGAACCAATTGGATCGGCGCCGATCACCTTGATGTTTGGATTTTTCTCTTTCAGAAATCTTCCGGTGCCCGAAATCGTGCCGCCGGTCCCGATCCCCGAGACGAAATGTGTGATCTTGCCTCCCGTCTGTTCCCAAAGTTCGGGCCCAGTGGTGAGATAGTGAGATTCGGGATTAGCCGGATGTGAATATTGGTCCGGATAAAAAGAATTTGGCGTCTCGGCCGCAATCCGGCGCGCGGTCGCCACGTAATGGTCCGGCGTGCCCGGCTTGGCGGAAACCGGAGTGATCACGACGTCGGCGCCCAGGGCTTTCAGGTAGCGCGATTTTTCGACGGACGCCTTATCGGTCATCACAAAAATGCATTTGTAGCCTTTCACGGACGCCGCGATCGCCAGCCCAATTCCCGTGTTGCCGGAAGTCGCCTCGACAATGGTGCCGCCGGGTTTCAACTTACCTTCGCGTTCGGCCGCATTAATCATCGAGATGCCGATTCGATCCTTCACCGAAAACCCGGGATTGAGGTTCTCCATCTTGGCGAGAATCAGGGGCTTCAATCCTTTACTCAAGCGATTGAGTTTGACTAACGGCGTGTTCCCGATTAATCCGAGCACGCTTTCGTGATATTTCATGTTCGTATCAGTGCGCGATAGCTCTGCTTTTGATGGTCGATCGACGTGATGACATTCTCTGCGAAGTGTATCCGTTTTGCAAAATGAGACATTAAAGTCAGGGCGGAAAATAATTGATAGCATTGAACTGGATCTGATCGGATTGCCGTACTGGTTGAATTTGGAAAGTTGCACGGCCGTCCCGGCAGTTGCAATCACGCGCAAGATGCGCGGGCCACATCAAACCGAATCAGTAGCTCCGATGCTACTCGCTTGACTCAGATAATGCGCGACGTATAATTTTGGTTTCGTCAGTGGGCCGATAGCTCAGTTGGTAGAGCAGCTGACTCTTAATCAGCGGGTCGCAGGTTCGAGCCCTGCTCGGCTCACCATTTTCGAATCAACCAGTGAGGGCATCCGGATCGGATGCCCTTTTCCTGTTTAGCGTGCCGATGATGTGCCAACGGTTTCAAGCTAGCTGGCGGGTTATCGGTACGTTGGCGACATGCCTATTTAGGATTACGACAAAGTGAACGCTCACCACTCACTCCAGGCGGAAAGTCTACAACCCCGTGATCAAATCATCGTCAGGATCTCATTTCCCGGGCGTCGTCCGGCGGCGGACAGACTCCCGCTGCGCAGCGGATTTTCCGCAGGTCACACGTCGATGTTCCGCTCAGCCACCGTTACAGAATTCCATTTCGTGACTCTGATTTGACTTCATCGGGCGCAGAATCCAGGGCAAAACGCGATTGCACGATTAGTATTAACAACCATCTATCGCTTCACGCTCAGTGACTTGCACGAAATCAGCAAAGTTGGTTGCAATTGTGATAGCTCAGGATTATGCTACGCCCCGCAAAGATCGTCGCATCAAGCTTGCTCGCGGGATCTCAAAAGGGCAGAGAGACACCAATATCGTTTTGCCACGTCGGGCGTTGGCAACGATAACTTTTTAAGAAGTAAGGCAGTTGTCTAGAACAGCGACAAAATGCTTCCTACTGCTAAGTCGATAGCTGTATCCGTAAGGACAGTTTCCGTTACGACGCTGGTACTGTCCGTAGTCTGCCCCTGGACCGGATCGTCAGAAGTTAATTGAGTGGCGGAACAGGGGGGTGCTGACATCTCGCCTGGGTCTGGAGGAGGGCACGGTGGGCTAGATACCTCGCCGGCCAAGGCGGATAGTCCGACGACCAGCGTAACGAGTACGCACATGGTCATTCTCTTAAGGCGTTTCATTTTTGTCTCCTTAGGTCTTTATTGACGTTGCGAGTACTTCGACAAAATCTGGTACGTGACGTAACTCATCCTTCGGGTTTACCAAGCGCCAAAGGAGCCATGCTCTTCACGATGCAAGAAGTTTATCATTCTTATTGAAAGGGCGAACTCATATGAAGTTGAAGTCCCAACCAGCGGGTCTCAACAATGATAATCGGAATCTCCCGGATCCGGAGAGGGTCAAGCGGTCATGTGTATTGGCAAGACAGCTTGAGAGGGCTGGGGATTACGAGGGTGCCCGGGAAGTTTTGGACGAATTC
>JBKPEE010000115.1:0-12473 GCA_046728235.1 Acidobacteriota bacterium | reverse complement strand
GTATTACCTACTGCCTAATCTGACGACCTATAGCGTGATCACCCCGGCGGCGCATGGCATCGCGCCTGACGCGCAGTCGATCGTGTTGGCTACGGCTTACGCGGTTGTCTATAGCATCGTTTTGTTGGCGGCGGCGACTCTTGTTTTCAGCGGGAGGAATTTCAAGTGAGCAAAAATCTCCTGCTGGCGTTCACAATCATATCGGCGCTCGGAGTTGCCATCGTGTTGGTGCGCGTGATTGATGCTCGACAGAACGGCGCCCAGAAACAGTTTGCAGACGAGTCGCCTTACGTGAATGCGGCGACCGCGAAACATCTGGCCCTGGCTTTCAACGGCCTGGCCTCGGATTGGTACTGGATGCGATCGCTGCAATACGTCGGCGGAAAGATCGTGGCGTTTGAAGACACGCATACCGAAAGTTTTGTGATTAGCGATCTCGATCTGCACCTGCTGCCCTCATTGTTGCGGTTAAGCACAGCGCTCGATCCACAGTTCATCGCGCCTTACGAATACGGCGCGCTAGTGCTGCCGGAACTTAACTCCGATGAAGCCATTGCGCTCGTAACTGCCGGCATCGCGAGCAATCCTACGGCCTGGAGGCTGTACCAGCATCTCGGCTATATCTACTGGAAACGCAACGATTACGAGAAGGCGAGCGCCACTTACGCGGCCGGCGCCGGGTTGCCGGGCGCCCCGGCGTGGATGGCGGCGATGGGCGCGCGGATGAAGGCGGAAGGCGGATCTCGTGGCGCCGCGCGCGAAATGTATCGCCATCTTTACGAATCGTCGAATGACACGGCCGTCAGGGACATGGTCGAAAAGCAGTTGATGCGAATTGATTCATTGGACCAGCGTGACGCAATTCGTAATCTGCTGAACGCCTACAAGGCGAGAAACGGTCACTGTGCATCCTCTTGGCGCGATGTCACGAACGAATTGCGGGCAGCTCAACTAACACTCGATCCGAGAACCGGCGCTCCTCTCGATCCATCGTCAACCCCTTATGAGTTGATAAAGAATGGCTGCGACGTGGGACTGGATATAAACACGGGAGTGCCGTTTAAGTGATTGTGCGTTTGGAGTACCGCCTTTAGGCGGAATCAGTGTAGGAATAACGCCGGCTGAAGCCGGTATTCCAAAGCAGTTATGCCCATAATCGAAATCAACAACCTGACCAAGGATTACGAAGTCGGTTTTTGGCGCAAGCGAAAAGTGCGCGCGCTTGACGGCGTGTCGCTGACGGTTGAGCCTCATCAAATCTTTGGTTTTTTGGGCGCCAACGGAGCGGGCAAGACCACAACCCTCAAGTTGCTGATGCGGCTGATCTTTCCCACGAACGGCTCGGCGCGCATCCTCGATTGCGACATCAGCGACATTTCAATGCATGAACGCATCGGCTATCTCCCTGAGAACCCGTACTTCTACGATTACCTGACCGCGCGAGAATTTCTGAATTACTGCGGTGAGCTGTTTGGCCTGGACAGTAACAGTCGCGCGAGACGGACCGAAGAGTTGCTGGTGCGGGTCAATCTCGATCGCCAGAGCTGGGATCGACAACTGCGAAAATTCTCAAAGGGTATGTTGCAGCGCGTCGGCTTGGCCCAAGCGTTGGTGAATGATCCTGAAATCGTTTTTCTTGATGAACCAATGAGCGGTCTCGATCCGGTTGGGCGGCGCGAGGTGCGCGACCTGATCGGAGCGTTGCGCGGTGAAGGGAAGACCGTCTTCATGTGCTCGCACATTCTTTCGGACATCGAGGTGCTCTGCGACAACGTGGCGATTTTGAAAGGCGGAAAGGTCGCGCGTTCTGGTTCGCTCGATGAGTTGCGCGCGCACGAGACGAATAGCATTGAGATTATTGCTACGTCTGCGGGTGCCGACCATACTTTGTTGGAACGCTTGCTCGCCGGAGTGGCAACCATCTCGTCGGAGCCTCGCGGATTGCGAATTGAGGTTACCGACGAGAAGAACGTCGATCTGGTATTAGCAAAACTGCGCGAGACAAACGGAAAATTGATTTCCGTCAACCCGGTAAAACAATCACTAGAGGACCTGTTTCTCGATTAACGCGCGTTACCTCACTGTAAATCCCGTCACGTCCATCTTAACGTTTGCCCGATCGTCGCTGTCACTAAAGCCATCGATTAATACCGAGATTGACGTTGTCTTATTCGGCAGCAGTTCGGCGACTGTCGTTGTCGGGATGACGATTCTGGTACGTTGTCTGACGGGCTGATCCTGATGATCGATGACCGCTGCAGTTACCTCGAGGCCGGTAATCGTGCGCCCCGTGAAATTACGAACCGTCGCGCGCAAAGTCATTTGAATGTCGCCCAAACCTCGCTTGGATTCGTAGGCGCAAAAACGAGAACCCTCTTCGGGGCAATCCGATGGGTCGTCAAGCACAATTAACTTATTGTACTTGTCCCAATCCGGCGAGCCGGGCCGAGTGGCGCCTTGCAAGGTTGCGGGCGGCGAGGGCGCCGCTGACTTTCGCATCAGCAAATAGAAGAATGCCCCAATGACCACTGCCGCGATTGCGGCGACAACTACGATGAGTGTGGTGCGCGACTTCTCGTCAGGAATGCTGTGTTCTGCCGCCATATCCCTGGGTGACCTGACCTCCGTGTTTGGTTTGACGCCTATTCTACTGCACATGTTCCTGATTCGCGTAGGGTCGCTATAATGCACACGTGAGTGGCGTGACGATTACGGAAGCGCGTCCCGATTTGCCGCCG
Source organism: Acidobacteriota bacterium (assembly GCA_046728235.1). Taxonomy (GTDB): domain Bacteria; phylum Acidobacteriota; class Blastocatellia; order Pyrinomonadales; family Pyrinomonadaceae; genus UBA11740. Next base: position 9,735 of record JBKPEE010000115.1, on the reverse strand, counting down.
GCGTTGCAATTGCTGGCGGAGCTGGACGCCGATCTGTTCCGTCATCAGTACCCCCCGGAAAGCCGTCATGCGTTCAGTGTCGATCAGCTCTTGCGCGAGGGCGTTGCTTTCTTTGTCACCCGCTATAAAAATGAGCTGGCAGGTTGTGGTGGACTGAGGATTTATCCGGGCGAATATGGCGAGGTGAAGCGGATGTACGTCCGCCCGGCGTACCGCGGGCTCGGCCTTGGCAAAGCGATGCTCGATCATCTCGGCCGGTACGCTCAACAGCATGGACTGGATCGGCTGCGCCTCGAGACCGGGATCTATCAAGTCGAAGCCATCGGTTTGTACGAGCGGTATGGTTTTCAACGCCGGCCGCCATTTGGCGAATACGAATTGGACCCGCTGAGCGTCTATTTCGAGAAGACCCTCCCGTCTGAGAACCTTCACTAGTCTTCGCGAGCGTCCAAACCTTACAATCGACGCATGAATTGTCCTGTTTGTAAGACATCGGAATTGTCCCGGAATCAACTGGAAGACAATCTTGCTTCTCAGCAATGCCCGAACTGCCGCGGCAACTGGATCGCCGGCGCCGAGTACTGGAACTGGGTCGAAAAACATAAGATCGACCTGGCGGAACGCTTTGTCGAGAATGAAACGCTGAAGCTGGCTGAACCGGGGTTGCCGCTCGATTGTCCCGAATGCCGCTTTCGCATGGTGAAATATCTGGTTGGGCGCGGCCTCGGGTTCTCAATCGATCATTGTCAGGGCTGTAAAGGGATTTGGCTGGATGGCAACGAATGGGAGGCGTTGAAGAAGCGAAACCTGCACGATGATTTGAACCTGATGTTCACTTCGTTCTGGCAGAACGAGGCGCAACGGCTCGAACGAAAAAGGAAGATGGAACAGATCTACGTTAACCGCTTCGGGGAAGAAGATTACGAGGAAATCAAACGAATCCGGTATTGGCTGGATTCAAAGACCAACCGAGAAGAATTGATAGCCTACTTAATTGATAAAGCGCCGTTCGACGCTTGATTCCAACGCTTAAATTTCACGAAGAGACTGTTCCGGTCGCCTCGACGTAAACCTGTTCAGTTTGTTCGACCATACGTTCAAGCGAAAAGCGCTCGCGGACAGCCACGCGGGCGTTCTCCGCCAACCGTTCTCTTTCCGATTCGTGATCCAGCAAATCGAGAATCGTTCCGGCGATAGGTTCGCTTTCACCGATTGGAACCAGTCGCCCGGTTTCATTGTCGTCAATAATCTCGCGAGCGCCTTCGGAGGCAGTCGCGACGATCGGAACCCCGGCAGCCATCGCCTCGACGATCGATAATCCAAAAGGTTCAGAGCGCGCCGGGGACACAAAGACATCCAAAGTTGACAGGAACGAGGCCACGTCATCAGTCCAGCCGATGAGTTTTATTCTCTCATCCATCTTCAATTCAGTAATCAAATGCTCCAGCGCGCGTCGGTTTTCGCGTGAACCGGTTTTGTCTTCGCCGGCGATCACAAATTCGATATCGTCGCGATATTGGCTCGCGATCGCGGCGGCGCGAACGAAATCCTCCTGACCTTTGATTGGCGCTATGTGCCCGACCATGCCGACACGAGGCTGGTGATTGGGACCGGGCACATTGGCGCTCGCAAACCTGCCGACGTCAATACCATTGTGAATCGTGACGATCTTTTCCGGCGTGAACACGTTTTGCGAAATCAGAGACTCGGCAACTGCCCGGGACACGGCGATTACCCGTGAGGTGCGCCGCAGGATTAGCCGGTGAATTCGATGCAACGGAAACAACACATGTCGCGTAAGGACCAGCCGTGACTCTGATCTGTCGGTCGTGAGAGCTGCCAGCAGGTAGTCGCGGGCGACGTGCGCATGCACGATCTCGATTGATTGCGAGCGAACAAAGCGCGCCAGCTTGATCGCTGTGGCGACATTCAACGAGTTGCGCATCGGCAACTCGATAATATTCTGCCCCGGCAACGACGAGAGCTGGGCTTTCACCGGCGACGCAGGACTGAGCGCCGCGAAGACTTTATGGCCGCGATTCGTCAACGCGTTGGCCAGGTCCGCGAGATGCCTTTCGCCGCCGCCAATCTCGCGCGCTGAGCAGATTTGAAGGATTCGCATGACTTGATGTCAGCTTTAGGCACCGGCCCTCGCTGACGACAGGTAAGAGAATCTAACACAATCCAGGACCGTCGGAAGCTGCGTCTTACTTTCAACAAAAAAACAACTGCGAACCACGAAATGCACGAAACGAGATTCGTCTTTATTCGTGTGCTTTCGTGGTTTCAATCCGTCACAATACACGTGCCTCAACGATTTGCTGGCACGGCTAGCGGCCTGTTCAGCAGCACACGAGTCGGCCGTTACTGTGCGGACACGAGCTTGAGCTTCGCTCTTATCGTATAGTAAAAGCAGCACTTCTGACGGGCTCGCATGACCTCGAATCCCAAATCCCTAATCTGCATTCTCTGTGAACGGCCGCTGCGTCATATCGGCGAAGACTTCGCGGGAAAACAGATCTACCGCTGTGACGAATGCGACTACGTAATGACACCGGGGGGCACGGCCGAGAGTGCAAGTGAGCTGTATGACGATCCGGAATACTTCGACGGCTGGGGATGTAACATGGAGTTTGACTACCAGCGATTTGAACCCGCGGTGCGCCGGCAGGTCGAGCAGTACCTCTCCTTTATCAAACAGCACACGTCCGGGCACTCGCTGCTCGACGTGGGCACCGGCAGCGGACTGTTGCCGCACCTCGCCCGGCTATCCGGATACGAGGTCGAAGGGACAGACCTATCGAAGCACGTAAGCGAAACTCTTCCTGGGAAAGCCGGCTTCGCTGTCCATCACGGCACAATTGAAGAGATCAAGTTCGAGCGCACCTATGACATCATCACAATGCTGCACGTGCTCGAGCATACGAGTAATCCCCTTTCGACCCTGGTGAGCGCGCGCGAGATTCTTAACGACGGTGGCTATTTGCTGGTCGTCGTGCCCAACTATCGAAGCTTTGACACGCGGATTAAGGACCTGCTTTCAAAATTCAAATTGAAGAGCAGGCCATACAAGCACCTGGCGCTGGGCCATCATAACTACGTGTTTTCCCTCAATAGCCTCAAGGCTTTGGGGCGGGCGGCAAATCTGCGAGTCGTACATCACACAACTACGCAACCCGCGTGGCGTTCAGGCTTCTGGCATCGTATGTTCGAACCGTTTGAATTGGCGACCTGGTGTTGGCTCCTTTATCAAAAGTCGCCGGCGACATGACGCGCAAGCCACATAAGAAATCGCGAAAACAGAAGTTGCTGCTGGTTTTGTTTGGGCTGATCTGCGGTCTGCTGATGAGCGAGTTCTTGCTGCGCGTAGTTGGCTATTCTGCGCCGCTCTTTTACGCCCCGGATTATTCTCGTGGGGTGGCCTTGCGGCCAAACGTGGCCGGCACTTATCAGCGCGAAGGCCGCAATTATGTGAGCATCAACAGCGCCGGACTGCGCGATCGAGAACACCCGATCGCCAAGCCTGCCAACACGGGGTGCGGTGCTGGGTGATTCATATTGCGAAGCCATGCAGCTGCCTTTGGAACAAACCTTCTGGTGGTTGCTGCAGCAAAAGCTGGAATCATGCAGCCCGTTTGCGGGTAAGCATGTCGAAGTGATCAACTTTGGCGTCTCAGGTTATGGCACCGCGCAGGAGTTGATTACGCTGCGGCAGCAGGTATGGCAATACTCGCCGGACATGGTCATGCTGCTCGTGACGACAAACAACGATATCAGCGACAACGTGCGCGCGCTGAAAAAGACGGACCAGGTTCCGTATTTCTACTATCGCGATCATGAATTGATCGAAGATGACTCGTTTCGCAACTCGCCCGGCTTTCGTTGGCGGGCGTTGACCTGGATAGGCACCTGGTTTCGCGACCAACTGCGGACAGTTCAACTCGGTTATGAAATCCAGTTACTGATCAAGACAAAGCTGGATGAGCGACGCGCGCGGCAGCAAACGCCGGTGCCCGCCCCCGCCTCGGCGCCACCCACGAAGCAGCCGTCAGCGGAAATCACAGTCGAGAACATGATCTATCTGCAACCGCGCGATGCCGTCTGGAGCGAAGCGTGGCATGTGACCGAAGGTCTAATTGCCGAGATTCACAAGGAAGTGAATGAGAAGGGCGCCGGGTTTCTTCTGGTCATCGGCAGCAACCCGATTCAGGTGCATCCTGATCGCGCAGTTCGTGAAAGATTCAAGTCATATCTCGGCGTCGATGATTTGTTATATCCCAATCTCAGACTCGAGGAACTCGCCCTGGTCGATATGATCCACGTTATCGATCTCGCTCAACCGATGCAGAGGTTCGCAGATGAAAAGCAGGTTTTCCTGCACGGATTCGGCAAAGGGATTGGCAACGGCCACTGGAACGCAGATGGTCATCGGCTCGCAGCCGAAATCATTGCAGAGAACATGTGCGGCGATTGAAGCTCGGGTGGTATTGGCAGTCGCGTCTCGGATCGGCTAACGGAACGATCCACGAACCCACATTAACAAACCGAACCCCGAATGGAGCGTAAGCGTCCTCGCTTGCATATTCTGCAACCGGGACGGTTGCAGTCGTTCGCCCGCCGGCTCAAATTTATTTCACCACCGAGAAATCCATCCACTGGCTAGTGCTCTGATGCTTCTTGTCGGCGAGCGCATCTGTTACGGTCACTTGCAACACGTAATCTCCAGGCGGCAGATCTGTTCCCAGTTGAATCACGCCCCCGCCGATCAGCCGTTTCACCTCCGCCTGACCGTTAGTCGGGAGCGGCGAGGGATGACCGGTGAACACCGGCTTTCCTTCATGGAAGACAGTCACCTGAGTCGTTAGTTGTGGCGGTCCTTCCTTGTCCGAATGGGCGTTATAAATGTAATAGACATAATTCAGATACATCCCGGTATGGAAGTGACGAACCGCCGCGCTCGCTTCAGCACTGCCTTTGCCGACCCCTTCCTGATCTGCCGGACCGTCGCCGCCTGACTGCGCGTTCGTCCGGGGGGTGCCTGTGAGTGCAAGTCCGGAAAGCGCCAGCCGGTTTTTCTTTAAATCAGGCACATCCACGAATTGACTGGCCGAACCAATGCGATCAGAGGAACTGTCTCGCAGGGAAACGCGGAGTTGATATGCGCCCGGTTTCTTCACGGGCACGGTTACGGTGTAAACAAAACCTTCGCGCTGCGCCCGCTTGTACAACTCTTCCGGTAGGTCAATCGTGTAGGTGCGGCCGACCTGGTCAATTGGTATGCCGTTGTCGCCAAAGGTCATCGCCAGGATATCGACCACGCACTTATGCATGTTGTTCGGTTCATCCGTGAAGGTCAGGTCGTGCGCATCGATGTGCAGCATTGAACGCATGAACGAGCCAACCCTCGGATCATTCGCAAACACGGACGTCAATTGCAGGTGAACGCCGGTCGAGCCAAATGGCGACGACACGGCCTGGTAAAGCTTCTGTGCCAGCGTCAGCGGCGCGGCTTTTTCTTCGTCAGTCATGCCATAGAAACCGTTGCGCATGCGCACGTTGAATTTACCCGGACGCGTGACTTTCAACGTCAGGTGATGAAAGGTCCGCCTGCCGGTCCGCTTGTCGAATGTCGCTTCATCGGGTCGATACCCGATCAGGTAGAAGCCTTTCTGATCTTCCAGCACGCGTCGAATGCCGCCGCTGAGATCGTTCGTATTCCGAATGGCGATGCCGCCTGTCTCGTGCGCGAGAATGTCCAGGCTCTCCTGATTGTCATAAGCCTGATCCCGGCGCGCGTTAAATGCATCCTGTATCTGTTGGCTGTTACGGCCTGACAAATTGTCGGCCGCGGTGAACCCGAGAGTTTGCAGACCCGTAGCATTCATCGTGTAAATGACGACTGAGGCGCGTCCCGCTGCGTCAATCAATTGCTGCAATCGTTGTTGCGCCTGATAGGTTTTGCTGGGGTCGTTGTGGTCGTAAATCTTAAAGCCATCCGACACCAGCAGGATCGACTTGCGGCCGGGCAGCTCTTTTAAGCCTCTCACTACGTAGCTGACCGCGCCCAACGTGCCGACGGCAAAAGTGTCCCGGCGAAAGTCCTCAAAATCCTGATTCGCCTGATCGATGTCAGCCCCGTTTGGACCCGGCGTCGGCGGCTGAATTGCATCGAAGGCGCTGATGCCGGATCGCCCAAGCGCGTTCCACTTGATGCGCTCGACAGCAGCCGCCAGTTGCCGTTTGTCGGCGGTGAATTGTTGCAGCGCGCCCATTCCGCCGCTGGTGCGAATGATCGCCACCAAATCGCCCGGCTGAATCTGTTCGTTGACGAACTTCCTGAGCGCCCCCCTTAAATAGGCGACACTCTCGAACGACAACCCAAGATCGTCGACGACGACAGCGATGGTTCTCTTAATGTCTTCACGCCGCAGTTGCGCCGGCGGTACCACGGGCGCGGTTTTGTCGACCGGAGCAACCTTTGCGGCGCGCTCTGGGGCGGGAGGTGTTTCACTCAAGTTGAAACTGAAGTGAGTAATCTTCTGTTTGTGACCGTCTTCAAAAATCTCGACTTCCTCGGGCTTTAAATCCGTGATGAGTTTGCCGTGATTGTCAGTGATCACCGCGTCGACCTGCACCAGGTTCGTCGTGATCCGCACCACCTCCGCATCTTCCGGTTTTTGCCCCTGGAGAGGAGGCGGGGGCGGTGTGCCGACCTGTTGACCGAGAATCGAACTGGTGAGTATGGCAGTCAGGAAAAAGGGCGACAGTTTTTTCATGAGCTTCAGATATTGGTCACCGCCCCGGCTTCCGGATTCCTTTACCGAGCTGTAACCCTGCGCAGCGTTACTCATTAGACGGCCGAGATGTACCCCAGGTTTCAAAAATTCCCGGCAAATCTTGCGGTTTGAAGCTTCGATGATTCCAGTGAATCGCGCCAACCAGTTCCCCCTGGGACCGGCTTTGCCTCAAAAGTCTCAAAATGGCAATTCTCATTCACCGGACTTCAGCCCGGTGATCAAAGAGCAGTTATCGGACAGTAAGCCGTTGAAACGGCATTAATATAGTTGACTCACCTAGGCGCAACCCGAAGGGTTGCAAAGAAAGTAGCCGGTGGTCGGAGTCCGCGGAGACCACCGGGAATGCGATATTAATTGGGTCGCACCCCGGAGGGGTGCCAGATCCTTCGTTGTAAAGATCTTTTACGTTGACCTGTGATCTAGACTGCAGATCATGGGCTCAACCTTCTTCAGTCTGCACTATCACTTCGTCTTTTCGACCAAAGAACGACGACCTTTCATCAAGCCCGAATGGCAGCCACGTCTTCATTCTTACCTCGGAGGGATCATCAGAGGCATGAACGGAGTGCCTGAGATCGTCGGGGGCGTTGAGGATCATGTCCACATCCTGGCTAGCCTCAGGCCAGTGCATTGCATTGCGGATGTACTTCGCGACTTGAAGAAGGAGTCGTCCACGTGGGCTAAAGACAATTTTAATCGCAGATTCACATGGCAAGAGGGTTATGCGGCGTTCACCGTAAGCCCCACGGCGACCGACTCAGTGCGGCGTTACATTGCCACGCAGGAGGCGCATCATCGTAAACATTCATTTGTTGATGAATTGAGAGAGCTTCTCGACGCGGCCGGAATCGAGTTTGACGAGAAGTATTTACTGTGAGGTCTGGCACCCCTCCGGGGTGCGGTCATGACTAACGACTTTTCCGGTGGTCTTCGCGGACTCCGACCACCGGCTACTTTCTTCGCAACCCTTCGGGTTGCGCTTAGGTGAGTCAACTATATTAATGCCGTTGAAACGGTTTTCTCTATTTTCTCGAAGCGACCATCACCGGGCTGAAGCCCGGTGTGAATGAAATCTGCTGCCTATCTACTTTTGAGGCAAAGGGTGCAACTTCTGTTGGTTATGCAGTCTTGAGGATGCGTTCGTAGAATTCGATGTACTGCGGAATGATCTTACGCGTGCTGTAACGGTCGATTGCTGAGGCGCGCGCCGCGCGACCCATCTGCCGCCGGAACTTCTTGTCGGCCAGCAAACGATATGCATCCTCGGCCATCTTATCGAGATCGCCGACCGGACTGAGAAATCCCGTCTCGCCGTCATCGACGACTTCCGGTAAACCACCAACGCGAGAAGCAATTACCGGTAATTCGCAGGCCATCGCTTCCAGGGCCGCGAGTCCGAATGATTCCTGCTCGGACGGCAAAAGCAAGATGTCGGACGCGCAGAGATAATCGACAATGCGGGCCTGCTTTCCGACAAAGACGCACTCATCGGCGACGCCGAGACACCGCGCGCGGTGGATACAATTCATCCGCTCACTGCCGTCGCCAACCATCACCAGCCGGGCTTTAGTCCTCTTCAGTACCCGCGCGAAGATCTCTACACAGTCAACGGGCCGCTTCACGGGGCGAAAATTCGAAACATGAACCAGCACGGGGGAACCGTCGGGAGTGAGATACTCGCGCAGGTCACAATCGATCTTTGGTTTGTATTCGTCGGGGCAGACGAAATTCGGAATCACCTGCAGGCGATCGAACCCAAAGTGTTCAGCCGTCGCTTGCTTCAGGTAGTTCGAGATGGCGGTCACGCCGTCTGATTGCTCCAAAGCATATTTCGTGATCGGCAGATAAGACCTGTCAGCGCCTACCAGCGTGATGTCTGTTCCGTGGAGCGTCGTAATCACCGGCAGTCGCCGGTGTGCCTTGATCGACTCGCGCGCCAGGATCGCGCTGATCGAATGCGGAATCGCATAGTGCACATGCAACAGATCCAGGTTCTCATTCTCAGCGACCGTGGCCATCTTGGTCGCCAGGGCGAGCGTGTAGGGCTGGTGCTCAAAGAGTGGGTAAGACATCATCTCGACTTCGTGAAAGCGTACGCGCTCGTTCAGTTCCGTCAACCGCGTAGGTAGTGCAGATGAGATGAAATGCACCATATGCCCGCGCTCTGCCAGTTCTTTCCCGAGTTCCGAACCGACGATGCCGCTGCCCCCATAGGTTGGATAGACCGTGATGCCGATGTTCATGAATAGTGAGCAGTATGCAGTGAGCAGTAAGGGGAGGCAACCTGCGAATCAGCCCGCGTTAAGGCTTGACGGTGTAGTCGAGAAGTTCGGTGTTTGATTTTACTGAGCCGGTATCAGTCATCGACTTGACCAGGCCGACGCCCGGCGCGTACCAATAGGTCTTGGTCACCGGGGCGCCGCCTTGAATAACTTTCGTCGTCACTTTCATCGCCGTGAATTTTCCAGCCGGCACCGACACCGTCTCGGGCCCCGCAACCTCGTTCGTTTCCTCAATCGCGATGCCCATCATTCCTTTGCCTTTCCAAGTCCATGAGTCGCCGCTAGTCAGAGGATTTTTTAAGAGCTGTTTGGTGGGCTGAAATTCGGATTTGGTTCCTGCCTTTACGTACTCCTCTTTATGCATCAAGACCCATCCACTCGGCTTTGAGTACCAATCGTGAATCGGCTGAAAGGTGGAAACGGTCTCGACGAGATAAAGCGGGTTGCCGTTTTCCTTCTCTTCATTCAGCACCTTGACTGTAAACTCGGACTGCTTACCGTCTGCCGTAGTCGATTGGTACTTCCACGAATTTCCTGCGCTCAGCGGAAAATAGTCCCGGGACCCGGAAAGTCCGCCACCGGACGACGTCGTCGTCGATGATTTCTTCAAGAAGGAACAGCCCAGAATCAGAGTCAGCAACAGACCTAAAGTAATC
>JBKPEE010000114.1:0-13361 GCA_046728235.1 Acidobacteriota bacterium | reverse complement strand
TCAGCTTCTTCTCGAATGCCGGCATGCCATCGCCGCCTTTGGTGATCTGTTTCACATAGTCTGAATCTGGATGGCGCAGTGCGTGACCCTGGCGCAAAGATGGCACTTTCAATTTGGTCCCGTCTTCCAACTTCACCGGACCGCCTACACCTGTTGGTCCATGGCAACCCTTGCACTCTTTGTCGTAAGTTCCACGCAGCGCCGCAAACTGATCGGGTGTGGCTGGCGCCGAAGGATGACTGTTGCCGGCGTTCGAGACGCCCGTCTGATTCGTTTTGCAGGCAGAGGCGATCGCCAGCAGCAGACCGGCGGCGACAATTAGTGATGAGCGTTTAAGCATCAAGACTCTCCGTAAAATGTTTGGGCGAATCGCGCCGAGTATAACACGACGTTTTGACTACGCTGCGGCGGTGCGGTTTGATGCCGCGCGCGCATCGTTGCACGGTTCATGGGCGTCACCCATGCCACATCGCCGGTTGCGAACTGTGCCAGACAAAGGCAGAATAGGTGGGCGCTTTTCAAAGTTGTTCTCGCGCATGAATTAGACGGACGAAAGTCATTTTCGGATCGATAAATTTTATGAGTAGTGAGCGCGAAGACAATAACCACCCGGCGCGGGGCTCACTGCGCCTGGCTCCCAACGTTGAAGAGCTGGAAGAGCACAAGCGAAAACTTCCACGCCAATTCGTCAACTTCACTTTCTATCGCGCGCGTCCTGATTGGCGTCTGCTGAGCGAAGGCGACAAACGCGATTCGAAGAATGCCTTCATCGCCGCGGTCGATGATTTCCGCCACTCATTGCTGATTCATAGCTATTCGACTGTGGGCCTGCGCACCAGCGCTGACTTTATGATCTGGAGGATTGGGACCGATCTCGATCCCATGCAGGAGATGACTGCACGCTTGAACCAGACGGCCATGGCCAAGTACGTCGAGCCGACCCATTCGTTGCTTTCGATGACCAAGCGATCGATGTACATCGAAAAAGAGTGCGCGGATCAGAGCGAGGATCGCATTCATATTGTTCCCGGCCAGTCTGAATACCTTTTTGTTTGTCCGCTACTGCGCACTCGCGAATGGTATTCACGGCCGCAGGAGCAGCGGCTGGAGATGATGGAAGAGAATCTCCGGGTTGGATCCAAATACCGGTCGGTAAAGCTGCACACGACATATTCCTTTGGTCTCGACGATCAGGAATTCGTCGTGGCTTTCGAAACCGACAAACCTGCGGATTTTCTTGATCTGTTCCAGGAACTGCGCGAAACCAAGGCCAGTTGTTTCACTTTGCGCGACACCCCCATGTTTACCTGCCGCAAACGCAACCTCGCAGATTGCCTCGATGCCTTAGGCTGACGCTAACCTCGCGATTCACCCTCCGTGAAAAAAAACCGAAAGTTAGCGCCGGCCGCCGTAATCGCGCTCATGCTGGTTGTAACCGCGTTCGTCGAGCACTTTGAAGGACGCCTCGGGAAGTGCGTGTGCCCAAATCTGTTGTGGACCCACGATGCGTGGGGGTCGCAGACTTCTCAACTGTTTCTTGACCCGTATAGTTTCACCCACATTTTGCATGGCCTGATGTTTGCGGGTCTGCTCGCACTCTTAATCCGTAAGATGTCGGCAACCTGGCGGTTCGTCACGGCGATTGCAATGGAATGCGCCTGGGAGATGATCGAAAACTCTAACGCGGTCATCCAGCACTATCGGCAGGCGACAGCTGCACTCGGTTACGACGGAGATACAGTGCTGAATTCGCTGGGCGACATTTTCTGTTGCGGCCTCGGCTTTCTGCTGGCGGTAAAGTTGGGCTGGCGCTGGGCAATCGCCTTATTTGTGGCGGTCGAGGTGGGGTTGACTTTCTGGATTCGCGACAGTTTGCTGTTGGAGATTCTGATGCTGGTCCATCCCGTAGGCGCGGTGAAGAATTGGCAGATGGCGCATTAGGTTGGCACATCCTGGGTGCGGCGTTTCGATTTTAGCCTGTCATAAGTGGGAGGAAACAGCATGACGATCCGCGAAATCACACGAAAGAACACGAAATTTCGGTGTTTACAATCAGTTCGAGTAGGAATCAAGAGATGATCCACAATCTTCACTTCGCGTGGTTTCGTGTAATTTCGTGGAGCGTCCTCTTTTGCTTATTGGCGCAACTTTCGCCTGGCCAAGTACCCGCGTCGCCGCCTCTCCCCCTCTCCGTGTCTCGTCTTGAATATCTCTGGTATGAAGCCGAAAACATGAGCGGCATCACTGAAACCTCGCGTCACGAGCCGCAACTGAATCCTTCCTACCTCGAAATCCCGGCAGCTAAAGGCCCCGGTTGGTCAATCAGTGGTCCAGGTGTGTCGGCGGAATGGTCGCAAGGTGGCGAGAGCGAATGGAATTCCGTCGCCGCGAGCGCCGATGAAACTCATGGGACGATTTCGCAAAATGTTGAAATCCCGCGCAGCGGTGATTACCGGATTTGGGTTCGCTACGCGGACTTCGCCGGCAAGAGCGAGGATTTTAGCTTGCGCATTTCCCGATATCGCTTTCAAAGCAAGCGGGGCTCAAGTATGTCCCTGGGGCCGGTCGACGAATTTGCGCACGGGTTTGGATCCCGGGACATTGTCGATGCGCACAATGAAACCAGCATGTACTGGGGTTGGTCCTTTGTGTGGGACAGCGCCGTCGCCAGGCTGGAGAAAGGATTGGTAACTGTTTCGATAGAGATTACAAAACCCGCACAGGCCCGCAGACAAGTTGATTGTTTCCTCTTAACGAACGATCTCGCGTTCGTTCCGGACGGACGCCGCAAACCGGACTTCGCGGCCATGCGTTACCTGCGCGACTGGTCCACCACCCGAACCGCCTTCACACCGCTTATCGATTCAACCCCGCCGAGGGACGCGCGGAATGGCTGGTCGCGGCCGAAGGTGGCGGGGCGCGATTTCTTCATGCCGTGGAATATCGCGAAAGAGTTCTGGCGAGCTTATGACAAACCGCCCGCTGAACGCTCCCTCTATCCATTCAATGCTGAGCCCGTCGACGAGTTCGTGCGCGTCTATGCCGGCAAACGCGATGTTCCGATCTTCAGCTCGAAACTGGTCGTGCCGGTGGTCTATATCAACGATCTTCCGGAGTTGCTGAAGAACGGCAGTGCGTTTCGTCGATATCTCACTGAGACGAAGTCACCGTTTGCGGTACTGATTAATTACGGCGCGGCGAGCTTTGGCTCTGAGGCAGAAGCACAGGCCGTCTGGAATCTTCTCAACGGCGAATTGCGCGATCAGTTTCTCGGCTGGATTTCCGGAGAGAGTGTGGGATTCGTTTGGGACGAGGCGCCGGCGTACCTGAAGATCACGCCAAACATGACGCGCGCGCAGTTGCTCGAGGCGTATCGTATCTTTTACACCGATGCGCTCGCGCGCAAATGGAGCACGACATTCAAGACACAAACGGGCGCCATGTGGGATCGCCTGATGCCCGCGCAATCAACGTCGAGTACTTCTTTCGCGCACGCGCTGGCGGAATGGGGCGTACGCTTTCTCGGGATCGAGACTTCAGCGGTGCAGCCGATGACGGCAATGCGGCTCGCTTTCACGCGCGGCGCGGCGCGGCAATATGGCGGTGAATTCTTCTATTATCACGCGCCCAACTTTGGCGACACTGCCACGACCTTCACCAAACAGCAGAACTTTGCCGGCCCGGATAACTTCTTTCATTCGCGCTATGGCCCGACGATGGGACCGTCGCTCTCGTGGTATCGCAAAAGCTACTACCTCTATTACATGTCGGGAGCGTCGGGGATTTATCTCGAGCAGGGCTTCGACCAGTTCTTTAAACCCGGACCCGGCGAGCATTCATTTCAGTTGAACCCGCTGGGCCATATCACTGAAGAGTTCATGCGGTTTGCCGTGAAGCATCCCGATCGCGGCGAGCCTTACACGCCGATCGCATTTTTGCTCGATCCTGCACATGGCTGGGACATGACGGATTATCCGCAGTGGCCGTTTGGGGTCTCTCAGATCAACCGGTCTGATCGCGCGCTACGCGAGTTGTTTGGCGCGGCCTATTACCCGGGCCCGGTGCGCGAAGGAGAGCCGGCCAGCGGCGAACGCCAGGCATTTGTGCCGGGCATTTTTGGGAATATTTTTGATGCGTTGGTAGCCTCGAGTGGCCCGGCCGCCTCGCCCGTGAGCAGTCACGCGCCCGATGCGCCGCTTCCGGCAATTGACGCCATCGATCACTATCGCGCGATCATTACGGCCGGTGAGATCAATTGGACCAATGCATGGGCCCGGAAGGTGGAGGAGTATGTCCGCGCCGGGGGAACTGTGCTGCTCAATGCCGCACAGGCAAAAGGATTGTCCGCATCACTGCTCGGCGTTCGCTTAACCGGCGAAACCGGCGAGGCAGACGATGCACATTGTCTCGCGGCGAACGAACCGCGCGAGGATTTGCGCGGCGGCGTTTTTCGTTTTGATCGCATCGAATTGCGCGGCGCGCAGCCTTTCATCATGACGCCCGCGAACGAGCCGCTGGTTACAGTCAATCAGCTGGGCCGCGGCAAAGTGATTCTGGTTGCCGTGCGCGATTTGCTTGGTGAAGATGAACGCATGCCGGCGTTTGTGGCGCACCTGCTGGTTCACCTGGCCGCCGACGCGACGCCCATTCATGTGGCCGGCGACGTTGAATACATGGTGAACCGGAACTCAGCGGGTTGGGTGATCACGCTCTTTAACGACAATGGCGTCTTCAAGCCGCAGCAGGGGTTGGCGCAGGTGGATCGAAGCGCCGGCGTGGAGGTAACTCTTTCGCTGCGTGACTCACCGATCATAAGCGTGAGCGAGTGGACGTCTGATCAAGCTCTTTCAGTTCAGAAACAAAACGGCGGCGACGCGGTGAACTTGAAGATTGCGCCCGGCGGCATTGCGGTTGTTCAACTGGTGACCGCGCGTTAAGATAACGCTTCCCCTTACAAATCAGATGGCCAACAAGATAGCGCGACGGTTCTTCATCAGCGGCGACGTGCAAGGCGTCGGTTTCCGTTTCTTTGCTCAGCGGGCAGCGGCCCGTCATCAGATTGTAGGTTACGTCAAGAATCTTCATGACGGGCGCGTGGAAGCGCTCGCTGAAGGACCGGCGCCGAGTGTCGAAGCATTCCGTAACGATCTTGCTGCCGGGCCACGTTTCTCATCGGTCGATCACCTGGAAGAGATAAACCTCGAGCCGTCGGGAAGCTACTCGTCTTTCAGGATCGAGCAGTAGTGTCAGAACCGGGAGCGGGGTGGTGGATGCGACCGGATCAAGTGCGATCGTGACCTTTGATCCCCTCCCTAACGCTCGGGGTTCTGATAGGGTCGGTTTCTGACACTTGAAGTCAGTACCATCCGCGTGAGCGGATGGGGCCAGGTGCGGCGAAAGGCATAGAGCCCCTTTAACCCACCTGCTGACGCAGGTGGTACTGACATTCCCTGAAACCGCACACGTGTCCAAATCGTAAACTTCACTCAACATGGACGATTCCAAACCCACCCTGATACTCGATCGCGTCAACAAGAGCTTCGGTGACTTTACTGCAGTGAGCGATCTCAGCCTGGCAGTAAAACCCGGCCGCGTGTTTGGTTTGATTGGGCCAAACGGCGCGGGCAAGACGACGACGATTCGTATGATCGTTAACATCACCATTCCCGACTCTGGCCGCATTGAGTTGCTGGGCCAGCCGATGACGACGGCCTTACAAGATCGCATCGGCTACCTGCCGGAAGAGCGCGGCCTGTACAAGAAAATGAAAGTCGGCGAGCAACTCCGCTTCTTTGCCGAATTGAAAGACGTCAGCGGCAAAGAGGCGGACGAGCGCATCGACAAATGGCTCCGCAAACTGCAACTGCAGGACTGGAAAGACAAGCGTACCAAAGAACTGTCAAAGGGAATGCAGCAAAAGGTCCAATTCATCACGGCGGTGATTCATGATCCGGACCTGCTGATTCTTGATGAACCGTTCTCCGGACTCGATCCCGTCAATGTGGAAGTACTGAAAGAAACGATCCTCGAGCTGCGCAGCGCGAACAAAACTATCATCCTTTCGACGCATCAGATGGAGATTGCCGAAAAGCTCTGTGACGACGTCTGCATGATTAACCGATCGCGAAAGGTACTCGACGGACGTTTGCGCGAGATCCGGCGCAGTTTTTCGCGCAACGCCGTGGCGCTGAGGTTCGAGGGCAGCGACGGCATCTTGAATGATCCGGAACTGGTGGCCAGTATTCGTCCGGTCGACGAGGAGTTCGAGGCCCTGCTGGCGCCGGGCGCCAATCCCCAGCTTTTGCTGAAACGCCTGGTCGATGCCGGAGTTGCCGTGAGCAAGTTTGAATTGGTCGAACCCAGCCTGCACGACATCTTCATTGAGAAGGTGAGGGAAGTCGCGTGAAAAAACTCTTCGCCGTCATCAAGCGCGAATACATCCAGCGCGTGCGCACGAAGTTTTTTGTGATTTCGACCGTTTTGGGTCCCCTGATGATGGCCGCGTTCGGCATTGTGCCGGCCCTGATGTTTGGGATTCGAGCCGGCGGTCCGACGCGACTGGCGATCGTCGATCAGACCGACAGGATGTATACGCGGGTAGCGCTGGAGATCAATTCTACCCAGGCTTTTCAGGATGAGCAGTCGTCGCAGGGAGAGCGACAGCCATCGGGAACGAATTCAGACCCAACCCAAAGAGCGCAACAGATCGGCCGGCAGCTGCCCAGTTACTATGCGGTCGAGCAAGTGACTATCGACAATCGATCGATTGACGACATTAAGAAAGAATTAAATGGCCGGGTGCAGACAAAGCAACTCGACGGCTATGTGGTGCTGCCCGCCGATCTCTTTCAGAGCGGACAGCCGGAATATCACGCCCGCAATACGGCTGACTTGTTTACCAGGGGACACGTGGCAAGCGCCATCAGCCGCGCGGTGAGTTCGCAGCGAATGGCGGAAGCGAACATTGACGAGAAGTTGATTCGTCGCATGCGAGAGCCGGTGCATCTGCGGACGTTTGAGGCAGGTGGAAGAGGTGGCGAAAGCAAAGGCGAAGGCGGCTTCTACCTGGTATTCAGTATTGGATTATTGATTTACGTCAGCGTGCTGCTTTACGGGCAACTCGTGCTTGGTGCAGTGATTGAAGAGAAGGAGACGCGCATTGCCGAGATTCTTTTCTCGTCGATGAGATCGTTTCCGCTGATGATGGGCAAGCTGATTGGCGTTTCCCTGGTAGCCCTGACACAGCTGGCGATTTGGGCCCTGGCGTTCATCGGCGTATCTGTCTGGGCTGGCGGATCGTCAATTCCGGTTCCGCACATTTCGCCGATGATATTGTTTTACTTCGTTATTTACTTCTTAATGGGGTATTTCATCTACGCAACTATCTATGCAGTAGTTGGCTCGATGGTGACAACCACACAGGAAGGCGGTCAGCTCGCCTTGCCCATCGTGTTCATGTTGGTTGCAGGTTTATATCTCTCGTTCAATATTATCCGGAGTCCGAATTCATCGCTGGCGTTTTGGGCGTCGATGTTTCCGCTTTTTTCGCCGATCACCATGCTGGTTCGCATCGTGACTGAGACCCCGCCGCTGTGGCAGATTCTGCTGTCGCTGGGAATTGGTTTTGGCACGGCGACCGGGCTGATTTGGCTGGCGTCGCGAATCTATCGCGTGGGCATGTTGATGTATGGGAAGAAAGCCACGATTCCCGAAGTCGTCAGATGGGTGCGACAATCATGACCGACCCAGAGGCAGGGAAGAAAGAACCGAAATTGACCGCGGATAAACGCGGACAGGACAGCGAAAGAATATCGAACCATCTGATCCGCGGAAATCCGCGTTAATCCGCGGCTAATTTTCTCAATTGGTACGCATGCCTATCGAAATCGAGAAGAAATACAAGCTGACCCAAAAACAGCGCCGCGCGATCGAGCAGCGTATGCGCGATCTGTCGCTCGTTCCCGGACGAATCGAACATGAAGAGAACACGATCTTTCGCGGCGGCCCTCTGGACAAGCCGGGTTGCGCGCTGCGTCTGCGGCGCGTGAATGGGCGCGCGATTCTCACGTTCAAACAACGGCGGCCAGGCAGGTCGCCGATCAAGCATCAGGAAGAACAGGAAGTGACGGTGGCGGACGCGGACGCGATGGCCAGGATTCTCGGTAAGCTGAATCTCCGCCCCGGCCTGGTTTACGAAAAGCACCGGACGCGCTGGCAAGTGGGAAACGCAAAGGTGGTAATGGATGAATTGCCCTTTGGACTGTTCATGGAGATTGAGGCGCCGGTGCGGGAAATCAAACGCGTGGAAAAAATTATCGGCGCCGCGGACCTGCCGGCGGTAATGGAAACCTATCCCACTCTTACGCGTCTGCTTGGTAAAGAGAATCGCGGAGTGATCGAAGCGAGGTTTCGTTCAGGAGCCGGGCCGTCAAAGAGGGCAACCAAGTCAAAGCTGGCCGCGGCGAGAAATCGGTAGTCCAACCAAACCGCGCTTCGGAGTACCGCCTTTAGGCAGTTAATGTGCTGATCGGTAATATGCGACTATCCGCGCACGTCCGCCTGACAGCTCGTTTGGATTTACGCGCTCGGTTAACTAAACGTTCGACAGCTAATTAATGGAAGTCCGGTACCTCAATACTGACTTGGAAATCGAATCGAAGGCGACCTCTCTAAGGTCGTGAAGGAATTTGGTGAAGACGTTTTCGTTCAATCCATGGCGAGATGAGGGGCTATCAACATGCGTCTTTTTCAATTGCTGGAGGCAGCACGGATGCGGACGCGACGATAAATTCGTTTTGCTTACTTGTAGAATCATTGCCAAATGAAGCCCGTGAGGTTTGGGACAGATGCGGTTCGCGGGTCTTCGATGTAGGCTACGAAAGCGGCGTGTCACCACAAAACTTCCGATCAGAAATCAGGGCGTCCACGATCCAACGAGTCGCCAATATCGGTGCTAGTGTTGCCATAACGATCTATCCCGAAACGCAAGAATCGACTTCGGTAATCGCGAACCAATGACGGTAACGCTGTCGAACACCTCGTCGGACCGGAGCGGCGGGAGTGTGAAAAGAAGTGCCCGCCCGCTACCGCAGGCGGTTCTGACGCATGGTGCTGCTAGCTCTTAATAGCCGCGTTCATGCACATCGACTCGTTGCACTGAAAAGATAACCCGCATAGTTTCCGGGCGGCGATCCAGCGACGCCGGAACAAAGGCGGCGTCCTGGTGCAAAGCATTGGCAACATCCTGCAACATGCGCCGATCGCGCGGCGCCTGTACGACGTTGGCCAAAGAGGCGGCGCCATTAGTGAAGACATCGGCGACAATCATCATGTCGTCCTGGCGGTTCCCCCCTCGGTAATTCGATTCGCGAGGCTCCCAACTCAACATGGCTAACGCGCCGGCGGGGTTAAGACTCGGCGATTCAGTATTAAAAGGAATGCGCAGGGCGGCGTAACTCTCAGGCGAGATCGGTTTCGTGATGTCGTACTCGGCGAGTCTGGGATCGTCTTCCGGCACAGTTGTGATCTGAACTTGCTCAAAGGCCACAGTCGCTTCGCGCAAAGCAATCATGTGCGGTCGGAGGGCGGCGAAGACGGCGGTAAAAATCACAATCGACGCCAGCGAACTGAACGCATAGCGCATCGGTCGAGGTTGCAGCCACCTCAACGCCCAATCGTTGATTAGATCAACCGTGGTTGCGTTGCGATGGGCCCGCACTTCGGCGGCTTTCGTCACCAGCGCCGCATTGATCGCCGGGACCAAATCGGGAGGGGGAACCGGCTTCAAAAGCATGGCCAGCCCGCTCCGTACATTTCGTAATTCGCCGACGCGAGCACGGCACACAGGACAGACTTCCAGGTGCTCGTAGCACACAGCCCGCTCATCAGATGTCAGGCCATCGTCAACGTACAGCGAAAGCAGATGTTCAATGGCGTCACAGTTCATGGCCAAATTTCCAATTGCCAATTTCCCATTGCTGGTTCTGTCTTCACGCGACTGCCGATCCAAATCTAACCGGCAACCAACAATCGGAAATCGAAGATGTAGCGAATGACTCGCCAACCCCGGGGTCGTTGGTTCGTACTCAGCCTGGGAGCGAAGCGCTGCGGTTGTTGCTGGCCACTTTACTAACGCTCCCCCTTCGGCTGATCGCCCGGCCCTGCTTCGCAAGTCGTCACTTCGACCCAACTTGGCACCGAGTTTTGGTGACGCCGGGGCAGGCGAGCCATTCGCTTTACAAAGATCCTTCCAACTGTCGCCGCAACTCCACTCGGCCACGCGAGATGCGCGACTTCACCGTGCCAATGCTTATTTGCAGCATCTGCGCAATTTCTTCATAGCTAAATCCTTCGACGTCCCTCAAAATCACCGCTTCGCGATACGAATGTCGCAACCCGGTTAAAGCCTCACGCAAGCGGCCTTCGCGTTCACGGGCGAGAGTCTCCTGCTCAGGGCTCGGTGAATTCCTGTTTGCCAGGGTCGCCGCGAGCGGCTGCTCTTGATGGTCACCGTTTGCATCAAGCGAAACAGTTGCGTCGCGTCTGCGGCGGCGCCACCAGCGCCAGCGATTCCGGGCCTGGTTTATGGCGATACGGTAAATCCAGGTTTTCAAAGAAGCATCGCCACGAAAACGATCGATGCTTTGAAACGCCCGCAGGAAAGTCTCCTGGGTCAGGTCGCGCGCTTCTTCGACGTCGGAGGTCAAACGGTGCAGCAGTGCGTAAACATCGCCCGAATGCTCAGCGACCAGACGCTCGTAGGCCATGGCATCGCCGCGCCGCAATTTTTCAAGGAACTGGTCTTCTGTCGGAGTGCGTAGCTCGATCTCCGCCGCCGAAGCAACGGTTTGAATGTCCGCGTGCCCGCGGAGTGCTACTTGCTCCCCGTAGCTCATTCGGAGTTCCCCCGATCGAGAAGCATTCCAGACGGCTTGCAACGTTGCTTCCCGCACTGGCAACCTTTTAGACAGCCCGTGCGGCCGGTTTGTTCCCGCTTATTTGTGTGGGCAAGGCTTTGCACGTCAGTCTCTTTGATGATGGCGGCCCCGCCCGGCGTTGCGGCCGGTCAATGCCGTCGGGTTCCTGCCAGCAATTACCCTACCAGCGGATCGTGATGAAATCCATTTCAATTCATTACCCGTGAGAGATTTGCCATCTAAGCAGTCTTTGCATGGTAATGGTTCAGTTTGTCTCTTTCATTCATTACCTTAGCTTTAGCCCGGTGTCCGAGGCACCAAGTTAAAGGAAATCGTTTAAACGGTTTCCTTTTTCGGGCGAAAGAATTATCGCCGCGCTAAAGCGGCGGCGAGAATGAGAATTTCCTCAAAGTGACCCCTCGATGCTTTCCATCCGTCGCTTGACAACATTGTTAGCGGTCGTTACATTCGCTGTTTCTGCGATCATACACCAAATTGAACGCATCTGACTGTGCATTCTTGCAAGAGGAAATCGGTTGCCTAAGTACAAAAAGAAGCGCGCGCGCGAGCTGAAACACGATCGGTTTCGCGACGCTACCATGCTGCTCGCTGACCGTCTCGCCGACCGCGTGGCCGGCCGCCGGAAGCAGATTCTTTACGGCCTTATTGGACTAATTGTGGTCGCCATCGGCGTCTACGCGATCGTTCGCTGGCGGCATAAACACGCCGAGGAAGCTGAAGCCGCGATGGGCCGCGCCATCGCCATCAATGACGCCGACATCGGCGCGAGCCCGCCGCCGGGATCGCGCGATCCTTTCTTTACCAGCCAGCAGGAACGGTCGGAGCGGGCCATCCAGGAATTCGAAAAAATCGCGACCAAGTATGGCGATCCCTATCGCACCGAAGCCCAGTACTTTATCGCCACCAATGAACTCGTCACCGATCGTCTGAAGGCCGAGACCGATTTGCAGAATCTGGCAAACGGCAGCGGCGACGTTGCGGTGCTGGCAAAATATGCTCTGGCGCAGGCCAAAGAAGCCGACGGCAACCTCGACCAGGCCGCGGCGCTCTATTCACAGATTGCCTCTGCCAATTCCCAGGTGCTGACTCCGGACAGCGCGAACCTGCGGCTGGCCGTGGTTTACAACAAGCAAGGCAAGAAGAAAGAGGCTTCCGATATCCTCTTCAACATGATCTCGGTCGCGCGTAATGCGAAGGATAAAGACGGCAAGCCGCTACCGGAGCCTGCTGCCACGCGCGAAGCCGCTCAGGAGCTTCTGAAGATCGATCCGGATCGACATGCGCAATTGCCCGCGCCCCCCTCTCCGCTCGGCATGTTCTAAGATTCCCGCATGGACAATCTAGCCCATTCGTTGGTTGGCCTGACTTCTGCTAAGGCCGGCCTCGAGCGACTCTCTTCTTACGCGACGACAGTATGCGTAATTTCCGCGAATGCCGCCGACGCAGATTTCGTTTCGCTTTTTTTCGGCGACCGCTGGACACTGCTCCAGCATCACCGCGGCATTACCCATTCGCTGATCGGCACGCTGGGGATCGCCCTCCTGGTTCCAACGTTTGCATTTCTAATTGAACGAGTCGTCTGCCGCATCCGTGGACGCGCGCCGCGAATCCGTTTTGCTGGCCTGTTGCTGGCTTCATCCGTTGCGGCGGCGACACATCCCCTAATGGATTGGACCAATAATTATGGGGTGCGGCCGCTATTGCCGTGGAGCGGCCGGTGGTTCTATGGCGACCTGGTTTTCATCGCCGATCCCTATATCTGGTTGGGGCTGGGAGCGGTCGCCTTTCTCTTGTCGAGCGATAAGCGCTGGAAGCAATACGGCTGGTCGGTTATCGGTTTGATTGCGACACTCGTATTGGTAGCTGCCAGTCGCCAGCCGGCTCCGGAAAATAGGGCAGTGAAGATCGCACTGGCAGTGTGGCTCGTCGGGCTTCTGACAGTGATTACGCTCCGTGTGTTCCGCTGGCAACGACACCTGGGCGGGGGCACCGCGCAGACGGCCCTCGCTTTGCTGGTGCTCTATTGGTCAGCATTGGGATTGGCGCACCACACAGCCTCAGAGCAGACGATTACTGTCGCAAACAATATTGCGGCGCTTCGATCCGAACGGGTGATTCGCACGGCGACGATGCCTGCAGAGGCGTCGCCATTTCGCTGGCAGTCGGTGGCCGAAACGGATTCTGCGTTTTACAGGTTTTCGGTCGCCCTCGAAAACGATCACGCGCCAGTCAATGGCGGCGACGTCACGCGCTTTGAAAAAACGGAAGGGCAGGAAGCACAGTTAATTTCTCTGGCCGAGCAGGATCGTCGCGCGCAGGCATTACTTGGCTTTGCGCGTTTTCCCGTGGCGCGAGTCAGCTCCGACAACTGCATAGGCCGGGCCCTCGTTCAATTCGCCGATCTACGCTACACTGAACCGGGGC
>JBKPEE010000113.1:0-5215 GCA_046728235.1 Acidobacteriota bacterium | reverse complement strand
AGCCACTCGCTCGTGGTCTTCCAGCGGATCTTCCTTGCCGACTTTCAATTTCAAGGCCCGAAAACTGTCCTTCTTTACGGCCTTCCTGCAAAGATCAACCATCTCGTCGAGTGGACGATTCAGCCAGCCGACATGCGTGTTATAAACAAGCATTCGGTCTTTGGCGCCACCGAGCAAAATGTGCAAGGGAGTTTCGGTGCGTTTACCCGCGAGGTCCCAGAGCGCGACATCGATCGCCGCCAACGCGGTTGAAGAAACACAACCCGGTGTCAGCGCATGAATGCTTTGGTTGAGATGTTCATGAATAGAGCTAATGCGCCGCGAGTCCTGACCGACGAGCCAGTCCAGAAGTTCCGCGCGCAGCAATTCGAGGATTGCGGTTCCACCGGTGCCAATTGTGTAGCCGAAGCCTAGCCCGGTTCGTCCTGCGCCATCCGTGATCCAGACCATCGGCAATTCCAGCGCATCGAATTGCTGAATCGCGTCACCGCGTGGCGGATCAACCGGCACGCGGATTAACCTGGCTTCCGCGTGTTTGATTTTCTCGCCGCCCGATTTCATATCAACTCGTTCAGCTTGTCGCGAAAGAGTGTGAGCGCGATCCGGCCGCCGCGCGGCTGTCCCTTTGCCAACGCTTCGGCGAAATGGAGAGCTTGCTTCGCCGTGACCTTCGGCGGCATCGGCGGCTCAAAAGGATCGACGACGACCTCAACGAGCGCCGGCTTGTTTGAATTCAAAGCGTGCTCCAGCGTCGGCCTGATTTCTTCCGGTTTCTCGACCGTCCAGCCGACACCTCCACAGGCGTCGGCGTACCTGGCGAAGTTTGGATTGTGCAGCTCGCAGCCGTATTCCGGATTGCCGAGGAAAACGATCTGCTCCCACTTGATCTGGCCCAGAGTGTTGTTCTTGATGATGACGACCAGAATCGGCAGATCGTACTTGACGGCCGTCAGAAATTCGCCCATCAACATCGTGAAGCCGCCATCGCCAACGAACGCGATTGACTGACGCTCAGGAAAAGCAACTTTGGCCGCGATCGCGTACGGCAGTCCCGGCGCCATCGTCGCCAGATTTCCGGAACAGCTAAATTTCTGTGTGCCGCGCATCTTGAAATCGCGAGCAATCCAACTGGTGATGGTTCCTGAGTCGGTGGAAATGATCGCATCTTCCGACGCCAGCTCCGATAACTCCCAGGCTACCCGCTGTGGTTTGATCGGCACATCATCGGTCGTGGCCTGCGTACGCATCAACTCCCACCAGTCTTTCATTCCTTTTTGCGCCTTCTCGAGAAACCGGCGATTTTCTTTTCGCGTAATAAATCGTGAGAGCGCCGCCGTCGTCGATTTAGCGTCCCCAACTAAGCCAACGCTGATTGGGAATCGCAAACCAATGCGGTCG
Organism: Acidobacteriota bacterium; assembly: GCA_046728235.1. Classification (GTDB taxonomy): domain Bacteria; phylum Acidobacteriota; class Blastocatellia; order Pyrinomonadales; family Pyrinomonadaceae; genus UBA11740. The sequence continues at coordinate 3,817 of JBKPEE010000113.1, read as the reverse complement.
GGTTTATCGTCAATCTGTACGCCTTTCGCTGTCTTCGGATTCGGCAGATATTCCATGTAGGGAAAGGACGAGCCGATCATGAGCAGCGCATCGCAGTCTTCCATCGCTTCAACCGATGGAGTAGTGCCCAGCAATCCTAAACCTCCGGTGCAATGCGGATGGTCGTCAGGCACGACTTCTTTTCCCAGCAGCGCTTTGACAATAGGCGCGCCGAGCTTTTCTGCCAGCTCGATCACCTCAGCGCCAGCCCCGCGCGCACCCTGGCCCACCAGCATCACAGGTTTCTTTGCTTCATTGAGAATGGCGGCTGCTTGCTTTAGTTCGCTCTCAGGAGGACAAGCATGCGATGGCGTCCAGCGACTCGTGGTCGCGCCTTCGCGCTTATGCATTGAACCTTTTCCCGACGGCTCAACTTCCTGATAATCAACCGGAAAGGTTATGTGGGCCACGCCGCGATGATTGAGGGCGTGGCGGCAGGCCTCGTCAGCCAGCATTTCGATCTGATTGGGATTGATAACTTCCTGATTGTAGATGGCCACGTCTTCAAATAGCGCTGCCATATTCACTTCTTGCTGAAAATTGCTGCCCTTCAGGTCGGAATAGGTTTGTCCGGTAAGCGCGAGTACGGGAGCCTGATCCAATTTGGCGTCGTAAAGACCGTTGAGTAGATGAATTCCACCTGGTCCTGAAGTCGCGAGACAACAACCAAGACGGCCCGTGTATTTCGCATAAGCGCAGGCCATGAATGCCGCAGCCTCTTCGTGGCGCACTTGAATGAAGCGCACCCGGTCCTGGCGCGTGCGCAAGGCTTCCATAATTCCGTTAATCCCATCTCCAGGCAGACCAAATACGGTGTCCACGCCCCAACTGATAATGCTCTCAATCAGAATGTCTGCAGCCGTGTCGCTCATAACCGAACCTCTAATGTGATCGAGCTCATCATTACCTTACTAAGTCGTTTATTGTGCGTACTTTTCCGAATGGTCCGCTTACAACCTTCATGCCAACACTTAAACAAAAAAAGTGCCAGCTTTGGCCCGCTTTTGTTCTTTTGTCGCCTATGAGATTCGGGGATTTAGAACCCTGTATTATTTGCAAAGGGTTCGGGAGACTTCTCGTTGCGAATCAAGACAGCTTACGGCTTTGCCTCAAAAGTCAGATCTGGCTCTCCAGTCAGAGGTGTTCCGTTCGTGTTGCTTCGTGTGATTTCGTGGATCGTCCTTGTTTCCCGAACGAAGAGAAACGATCCACGAAATCACACGAACTACACGAAACTCATCACCACGTTTAATCGAACTTTTGAGACAAAGCCCGCACAGAGACATATGCCCGCTGACAATTGCCGTTCGCGATTTCAGCAAAAACCTAATATTTAGCAGGAATCACACACTCTTCCGTAACTAATGAAGGACAGTATGAGGGTGCCCTGTGTTCATTACCGTTTTGAGCAATATCACCACAGGTGGAGCAAGAGCCTGTGCGACAGCCCCGCTGGACCTAAGTAGAATCGCAATCGCATCGGAGGATTCGTAATGGAACTCAAGAGAAATGGAACACAGGCTTCCGCTAAAGGACGAAGAATATTTCACCGGTAACGTACGAATAGATCCGCTGTTCGAAGCGCCTGATCCGATGGAGAAAGTCAGCGACGAACAGTATCGCTCATAGTTGGTAGCAGGATCCTCGTGCGGGGACTTAAGAAACCAGAATCACCACAATTCGACAATGGCAAGAATATTTATCACCGGCTCGGCAGATGGACTTGGACAGTTGGCGGCAAAAGCACTGATCGCCCGGGGCCACAAGGTTGTACTTCATGCGCGCAATACCAAGCGGGGACGGGAGGCTCTGGACAAAGTGCGCGGCGCAGAAACCGTAATAACAGCCGACCTCAGCAGTGTAGACGAGACAAAACAGTTGGCTTCAAAAGTGAATGCTTTGGGGAAGTTCGACGCAGTCATTCATAACGCGGGCGTCTATCAAGCGTCGTCAGAAGAGATACTCGCCGTCAACACATTAGCTCCCTATATCCTTACGTGCCTCGTCGAGAGACCCAACCGGTTGATCTACCTAAGCTCCGGCATGCATCTCGACGGACGATCAAAGCTAGAGAGTTTCAAAACCGACGTCAGTCGCATCACCTACTCCGATTCGAAGTTGCATGTGCTGATGCTTTGCACGGCCGTCGCACGCAACTGGCCCGAAGTTTACGCGAACGCAGTCGATCCCGGTTGGGTTCCCACGAAGATGGGCGGGAAAGGTGCGCCTGATGATCTGCAAAAAGGATATGAGACGCAGGTGTGGCTTGCTGCCAGCAACGAGAGAGCGGCAAAGGTAAGTGGTCGATACTTTCATCATCAGAAAGAAAGCCGCCACAACCCCGAAGCTGATGATGTCGAGTTGCAGGAGAGATTTCTGAGCCTGTGCAAAGAGATTACAGGTGTGTCTTTTCTATCAGGTTGACGCAGCGGTGTAGTCGAGAATTGCGGTCTTTACCGAGAGCAACACTCAAAATTGAGTTACGGCTTTGTCTCAATAGTTGTAGACAGTTCCCTGCGACGCTAGCATTGCGATTCAAGTTCACCAACACTTTTAAGGTAAAGGCGAAAATATGCAGCGCGTTAAGTTGAATAATGGTATTGACATGCCGATGCTGGGGTTTGGCGTTTTTCAAATATCCGACCTTAAAGAGTGCGAACGCAGCGTTGTTGACGCACTGGGAGTAGGCTATCGATTGATCGATACGGCGGCTTCCTATGAGAATGAAGAGGCGGTCGGGAATGGCATCAAGAGCAGCGGCGTACCGCGGGATGAACTATTTATTACGACTAAGCTGTGGATCGCCGATACGGGTTATGAAGCAACGAAGAGAGCGTTTCAACGCTCAATTGGCCGGCTTCAGCTCGACTATCTGGACCTTTATCTGATCCACCAGCCCTACGGTGATGTCTTTGGTTCGTGGCATGCCATGGAGGAGCTGTACACCGAGGGGCTAATCAAAGCAATTGGGGTGAGCAACTTTCATCCGGACCGCTTCATGGACTTCATTGTTCATAACGAGGTCGTACCCGCAGTAGATCAGATCGAAACCCACCCATTCCACCAACAGGTGGAAACGCAAAAGTTTCTGGAGGAGAACCACGTCCAGATCGAGTCCTGGGGCCCGTTCGCCGAGGGGAAAAACAACATCTTTCACAACCGACTGCTACTCTCGATCGCCGAAAAGCATGGCAAATCGGTTGCGCAAGTAATACTGCGTTGGTTGATACAGAGAGGCATCGTTGTTATCCCTAAATCCGTGCGTCGGGAGAGGATGACCGAGAACTTCGACATCTTTGATTTCGGACTTGAGGACGAGGAGATGAAAGCGATTCGGACCCTTGATACGGCGACGAGTCTCTTCTTTGATCACCGTGATCCTGCGATGGTCAAACTCCTCAGTGAGGCAAAACGGAATACTTGATGGCCGCTAGTGCTGATTCCATCGGGAGGTTAGAGTAAAAGGCCAAGGGCTTTATTCGGCAGCTTTCATCATCACTCGGGTTCGACGAAGCCAGGGGGGATCGGAAATTCGAGGTAGATCATTATGCGAGCAACAGTAATGTACGGCGCGGGCAACGTCCGTATCGAGAGAGTTCCTGACGCCAAACTAATTGAACCGACCGACGCGCTTGTGACCGTCACTCGTGCCTGCATTTGCGGCAGCGATCTCTGGCCATACAAAACGATGGAAAACAGTGACACCGGCCGGGTAATGGGCCATGAGGCCATTGGAGTAGTGGAAGCTGTGGGCCGCGACGTCCGCACTGTCAAAACG
>JBKPEE010000112.1:0-15003 GCA_046728235.1 Acidobacteriota bacterium | reverse complement strand
CACTAACGCCACTGGCGCAACCGTGAACGTTAGAAACACCACGATTTCAGGAAACACGGCGCCTCAGGGAGGTGGCATCACTAATGCCGGAACTCTAACGCTGATTAACAGCACGATCTCCGGCAACACTGGCGACGGTTTGTCAAACGCCACTGGGGCCACGGCGAATCTTACTAACGACACCTTCTCAAACAATTCAATCAGAGGCATTACCAGCAATGGCGGATCAACGACTAATGTCCGCAATACTATTGTGGCCAACACACCCGGTGCCGTAGGTGACATTCAAGGCGATTTCGTCTCGCAGGGCAACAACATCATCGGCAAGGGCGACGGAAGTGCCGGTGTGACGAACGGAGTCAATAACGACAAGGTCGGCACTATTGCTTTGCCGCTCAATGCATTGCTGGCGGTGCTCGGCAATTATGGCGGCCCGACGCAAACGCATGCGCTTTTACCAGGCTCGCCGGCGATAGATGCCGGAGATAATTGCGTTACGGACGCAGCTCATTGCGGCGATCCTAACATTCCGCAACTCGCAACTGATCAGCGCGGGTTTGCACGTCAAGTCAACGGAACGGTTGATATCGGCGCCTTCGAATCGCGCGGATTTACTATTACCGCTACCAGCGGTACGCCTCAGACGGCGGCCATCAATGCGGCTTTCGGGTCGTCATTGCTGGCTACGGTAAGCAGCGCTTCTGGTGAGCCTGTAAATGGTGGCCAGGTTACCTTCACAGCTCCGGGCAGCGGCGCGAGCGCTTCCTTCGCGGGCGGCGTGACCACTTTCAGTGCGGCCATTAACGCCGGCGGCCAGGCCAGCGCTTCGCCGACTGCCAATGGCACGGCCGGTGGTCCATACATTGTGCCGGCAACAGGCAATGGCATCACCGGCACAGCGAACTTTAGTCTAACGAATAGCAAAGGTAATCAAACGATCACCTTCAATGCTCTCTCGAACCAGACCCTTGGTGATCCTGATTTCAGCGTAAGTGCCACGGCCACTTCCGGTTTGCCGGTGACTCTGGTCGCCAGCGGGCAGTGCACGGTGACTACACCATCACCGGGCACGGTCCATATTACTGGCGCGGGCTCGTGCACAATCACTGCTTCTCAGGCTGGCGACTCGAACTACAATCCGGCCGCGAGCGTGCCGCAGAGCTTCACGATCGCGAAAGCAAGTCAAACGATTACCTTTAGCGCTTTGGCGAACAAGACCTTCGGCAATGCTGATTTCGGAGTAAGCGCTACGGCGACTTCCAGTCTGGCAGTGAGCTTCAGCGCCAGCGGAAACTGCACGCTGATCGGCAGCGCGACTGTGCACATCACTGGTGCTGGCTCTTGCACGATCACCGCCAAGCAACCGGGTGACACGAACTACAATCCAGCTCCCGATGTGCCGCAGAGTTTCTCGATTGCTAAGGCCGATCAGACGATCACCTTTGGAGCTTTGGGAAACAAGACCTTCGGCGATGCTGACTTTGGAGTGAGCGCGACCGCTACTTCCAGTCTGGTGGTGAGCTTCACCGCGAGCGGAAACTGCACGGTCACGGGCAGCACGGTCCACATCACCGGGGCCGGCTCTTGCACGATCAGCGCGACGCAGCCAGGCGACGGTAACTACAATGCCGCTGCCGATGTGCCGCAGTCGTTTACCGTAGCCAGGGCGACTACGACGACGGGCGTAACCTCTTCACTCAATCCTTCACAGTTGGGTCAGAGTGTGACCTTCACCGCGACGGTAACGGGTGCGGCGGGCACCGGCACACCGACAGGCATGGTAACCTTCAAGGACAACGGCGCGAACATCGCTCCTCCGCAAACCTTGGACGCCAGTGGAGTGGCGCAGGTGTTGGCCACATCTTTGACCGCCGGCCTGCACACGATCACGGCTGATTACAACGGCGATGGCAACTTCCAGGCGAGCACGGGTACGCTTTCACCAAACCAGAACGTCAACAATCGGGCAGTGGTCAGCCTGACTGCCTCCAACTACAACGTGAACGAGAGCGATGGCGTCGTGCACGTCGTCGTCACCCGCGCCGGCGACACGTCGGTGGCCTTCAATGTCGACTATGCGACCGACGATACGGGCGCCTCGACGGACTGCAGCAAACTGAGTGGTAATCTGGCTTCATCCCGTTGCGATTTCACGGCTTTCTTTGGGACCTTGAAGTTCACCGCGAATCAAACCACGGCCACCCTGGATATTCCGATCAATCAGGACAGTTATGTCGAAGGACCCGAATTCTTCACAGTCAATCTGTCGAATCCGACCGGTGGCGCCGGATTGATAACTCCTTCGTCAACGACGGTAACCATCAACGACTCAGTACCGCCGGCGGCTAACACCATCGACGACACTACTGCATTCGTCCGCCAGCAGTATCATGACTTTCTGAATCGTGAGCCTGATGCTGCCGGATTGGCCTTCTGGAAGAACAACATCGACAAGTGCAATGACCCGGCCCAGCTGCAACCAGGACAGACCCTGGCGCAGTGTATCGAGGTGCAACGCACTATCACTTCCGCCGCCTTCTTCCTGTCGATCGAGTTCATGCAGACGGGCGGATTGGTGCACGACTTCTATGTCGCGACGCTGAACCGGCCATTGACGGACAACATGCCTGGCTTTGTGGAGTTCATGCGCGACACGCAGGGGATCCAGAAAGGCGTGGTGGTGGGCCAGGGGAACTGGCAACAGACGCTGGATGCGAACCGGCAGGCATTCATGAATGAGTTTGTGATGCGGCCTGAGTTCGTGGGTCTCTATCCGACGACAGACACGCCTACACAGTACGTCGACAAGCTCTACCAGCACGCGGCCGTGCCGCCCGCGAGTCCCGACGAGCGGGCGCTGGCAATCGCAGAGTTTGGGGCGGCGCCGACGGCCTCGGATCCGGCCGCGCGGGCGCGGGCGTTGCTGGATATCACGCAGAATCCGACGTTCCAGCAGCGAGAGATCCTGCGTGCCTTCGTGCAGATGCAATATCTCGGTTACTTGCGAAGAGATCCGAACGCACCGCCGGACAATAACTTCGACGGCTATAACTTCTGGCTCGGTAAGCTTAATCAATTCAATGGGGACTTCCTCAAAGCTGAGATGGTCAAGGCGTTCCTCAGCTCGAGTGAATACCGCCGCAGGTTCGGGCCGTGACATGTCGAAAATGTAGGCGGCATGCGGTGCGTAGGAATACCCAGTGTTCCGCACGAGATTCGCACTCGTGATAGTTTGTGAATTTGCCGATTAAGAATGGTAGGCACGAGCGGACTCGAACCGCTGACCCCTACCGTGTCAATTCGCAAACCGACATCTCAACCAGCTGCCAAACACGTGCCCTACAGTGGGGTAACGAAAATAGCCGTTCGAAAATCGGGTCAAAACGACTTGGCGCGATCTTGGCGCGGTGACGGAAATTACTGTACCCTTACGTCGATCACGTCTCTCCGTAAAATTTCACCCGTCGGCCAAAATTAGGCAGTAGAACGCAATCTTTCAGGTAACTGAAAAGCTTGCTCCTGGCGTCAGAGCAGTTAACAAGATTTAACCTTCGAGTTGTGCTGCCGGAATTATAATGCTGAGCCTCTAACGTGATGGGATCAGTTGCGCGGTTATTGTTCGGACACGAGCGGGCCGTTTTTACGAATGGCCAGTTTGCGTTCGATGTGCGTCCGCGGCTGTGGTTGATCACGCTGTTCACAATCCTCCTCGGCATCTTCATCTATGTCGTGTACGTTCGCCCCCGTCTCCGCGTAAGCCGGCGTACGACTGTCCTCCTCGCCTCACTTCGCACAGCGCTGATTGTGCTGGTTGTGTTCATGCTGTTGCAGCCCGTGGTGGTTGTGTCTTCCGTAGTTCCGCGTAGCAGTTATATTGCGCTGGCGATCGACGATTCACTCAGCATGAAGCTTCAGGACACTCCCGGACGAGCAACGCGCCTGGATTATGCCAAGCAGATGCTACTCGCGCCGCCAACTGCCGGAAAGAATTCCTTCCTCACCAGCCTGGAAGAGAAGTTCAAGACCAACCTGTACGGATTCTCTGGCGACGTAACCGGCGTGGCTGACGGCACCACTCTCTATGGTGAAGGCCGGACGACCGACGTGGCCGGCGCTCTGGATGAGATTGCCAAACGATCGTCAGGCATGCCGCTTTCGGCGATTGTGCTCGCCACAGATGGCGCGGCAAACGTTTCGCGTGACCTGAGTGCAACTCTGAGAGAGTTACGAGCGCGCGATATACCTGTGTTCACCGTCGGAGTTGGTGACACATCGCGGCCTCTGGACGCAGAACTGACTCGAATAAATGTACCGCACCGAGTGCTGGTGGGATCGAGAGCCAACCTCGAAGCTCTGGTCAGGCTCAGCGGTTACGGCGCGACGAAGGTTCTGATTAACGTGCGCGAGGACGGACGCGCGATTAAGACGGAAGAATTCAACCTGCGCGGCGATGACACAGAGGCAGTTAATGTCGAAATCATTCCCTCCGCGCCCGGATTCCGTCGTTACACGGTTGAGATAACGCCGCTCGATGGCGAAGTTACGATTGAGAACAACAAACAGGAAGCGCTGGTCGAAGTGATCGAAGGGCCTTTGCGAATCCTGCACGTTGAGGGCGAGCCGCGTTGGGAACTCGGCAAGATTCGCGAATCACTTAGTACCACGGAAAAAAACCTCAATATCGTGTCGCTCCAGCGCACAGGTGAAAATAAATTTTACCGGCAGGGAATCAGCGGCGAGCAGGAGTTATTGAACGGCTTTCCTAAAACTGAGGAGGAATTATTCGCGTACGACGGTCTGGTGCTGGGCAGCGTTGAAGCGAGTTTCTTCACGGCCGATCAGCAACGCAATATCGAAGCCTTCGTCGCCCGGCGTGGAGGTGGGCTACTGGCGCTCGGCGGACGCTTTTCTTTTGATGGCGGAAAATTTAAAGGAACGCTAATCGATGATTTGCTGCCGCTGACCCTCGAGGGCCGGACCGTGGACATCGCTGACTCTTATGCTCCAGTTTACAAACCGCAGCTTACCAGCGCCGGGCAGGAACACCCAATCACGCGTCTCAACGAAGATCGGGCTGCCAGTCAAAAAACCTGGAATGAACTGCCACCGATATCAATTTCCGAAGTCCTGAAAACAGTGAAGCCCGGCGCGACCGTGCTGCTGGAAGCGAGACGTGCGGGCGCGGCTTCACCGGCGGTGCCGCTGCTGGCGCAACAACGATACGGTCGTGGGCAGACGCTGGCGTTTACTGCGACCGATACCTGGCGCTGGCGCATGCGAATGGATTCGAAGAGCACCGCACATGAAACTTTCTGGCGACAGCTGTTGCGCTATCTGGTGAGCGCCACCCCGAAACAGATTGAAATCGGCACGGCCCAGGAGGTCTATGTGATGGACGATACGGTGCGCATCGTGGCCGATATTCGCGACAAACATTACAACCCAGTCAACGATGCGCGCGCGAGCGCCCGCATCACTAAACCGTCCGGCGCGACGCTTAACGTGCCCTTGACGTTCACGAGCATCAACGACGCAAATGTCTACACTGGCGAGTTCAAGGCCGACGAATTGGGCCAGCACGGCCTCGAACTGATTGCGACCAGCGGCAGCCTCGGCCAGGTCGGTGCGAAATCGAATGTGCTGATAAGTGATCTTAACCGGGAGTTTTACAGCGCAGCCCAGAACAGCGATCTCCTGAAGCGCATCGCGGCCGAAACTGGAGGCAAGTATTATCAACCTGGCGACCTGCAATCTTTGCTGGATGATCTGACCTATCGCAAGACTCCTTATTCCGAAACGCTGACCAAAGATTTGTGGGACATGCCGATAAATTTCTTTCTGATCATCGGCTTGCTCAGCGCCGAATGGTTTTTGCGGAAGCGGGAAGGGTTGGCATGAGGCACATGCTCCACGGGCTCTATCCATCGGTCGTCTTGCTCGTAATCTTAATCGCGATCGTAATTCCCGCCTGCGCGCAATCCAATCAGAACCCGTCGCCGCCTACGGTTCAATCACAGGCTAGTCCCGATCGCAGCAAGTACGCCGTCATCATTAACGGCGCCAGTGGCGAACCCACGTACGCAAAACAGTTCCAGCAATGGACTGCCGCGTTGCAGGCCGCTTTGGTCGGTCGGTTTGGTTTTGCCAGAGATCGCGTGAAATTGTTGACCGAAAAACCCTCAGACTCGACCTCAGCACCGGCGACGGCGGAAGAAGTCAAGAAGCTGTTCGCAGCACTCAGCGCCGAACTTAACTCAGACAGCCTCGCCTTTGTCTTTCTGATTGGACACGGCTCGTTCGACAAGGAAGCGAAGTTCAATCTCGTGGGGCCGGATCTTTCTGCGGCTGAATACAACGCGATGCTTTCAGCCCTGCCAACTCACCGCGTCGTCGTTTTCGACATGAGCAGCGCCAGCGGCGAATTCATCAAGCCGCTGGCCGCCAAAGGGCGAATCGTCATCACCGCGACCCGCAGCGGACAGGAGAACAACGCGACCAGGTTTACTGAATATTTTATCGCCGCGCTTAACGCGACCGATGCTGACACCGATCAGGATGGCCACATCTCTGTGCTCGAGGCATTCACTTACGCCAATAGGCTCACCGCCGAGTTCTACGCGCGCGCGGGGCGGTTGGCGACTGAACATGCGTTGCTGGAAGACAACGGTGACGGCGTCGGTCATCAAAAGATGGAAGGCGGAGATGGTCTGTTAGCGCGGGCCACTTATCTGGATTCATTGAGTGTCGAGCAGGCAGCAGCCAGCGCCGCGGTCGCGAAGCTCATGCGCGACCGGACGCGGCTGGAAGGCGAAATCGCACAACTGATCGGACGCAAGAGCAGTATGCCGGAAGCGGCATACGAATCTGAGCTGGAAAAGCTTTTCATTGAGTTGGCAAAGGTGAATCGCGCGATTAAGCAGGGCGCAGTTTCGCCGACGGAAGAGTAATGAGAGTGCGTTCCCGAAAGAGCCATAAGTATTTCGCGCCTAACGGCGGTGGCCATGATTGTCGACAACGCGCGGTGGTGACTAAAACGGCGCTTATGCTCGTCTTCACTTTCGTCCTGATCTGCTCGATCACGCCCCTGCCTATTTTGCTTCGTCATGCTTCTGCACAATCATCGGCTGAGTTGCCCGGCGCAGCCGAACTGAAAAAGGGTGAATACGACAACGCCATCAAATTGCTGACCGCGCGGCTGTGGACCAGCCCCACCGACGCCGGAGCTGAAGAGAATCTGCTCCGGGCTTATTTGGAAACCGGGCGTTACGTCGAAGCGGAAGCTGCGGCGAAGAAGTTTCTGCTCAAGACACCTGCGGCTGGTGGTGTTCGTGATCAGCTGGCTGAGCTCTTTGCATCGACTGGGCGATATCCGGAAGCCGTCGCCGAATTTGAACGCGCGGCAACGGACGGAGCTAATTCGCCGGCCGGCAAACTAACCAGCGATCTCAGACGAGCTGAAGTTCTCAATCTCACAGGGCAGGAAGATCGCGCTCGCCCGATATTTGAATCGCTGGTGGCCTACTATAAAGAGAAGCAACCCCAAACCGCTCCGGAGTTAACCGCCGTAGCAAGAGCTTTGGTCCACCTCGAAAGATATCAGGACGCAAATGATGTGTACCGCGAGGCGATCGCCGCGGATGCTACTTACCTCGATGCGCAACTCAGTGCCGGTGAGCTCTTCAACGAAAAATACAGCTATGGCGATGCCGCGCAGTTTTTCGCGGATGCATTGCAGATTAATCCGAACAGCGCTCGCGCCCATGTCGGCGTCGCGCAGAACAAGCGCGTCGACGGCGGCGCGGAGACGTTTGCGGCGCTCGCGCGCGCGCTACAGATCAATCCTAATCTGGTGGGCGCGCTGACATTCAAAGCGGGTCTGGAATTGGAAGAGCGTGATTATGCTGAAGCCGGCGCCGATCTTGAAAAAGCTTTCCGTGTCAATCCGCGCTCTCTTGACGCGCACGCGGTAAAGGCGGCCATGCTTTACCTTCAGGACCGCGACTACCAGCCCGAGGTTGCGGCGACGCTGGCAATCAACCCGCGTTACGGTCTGGTCTTTGACGTCCTGTCACACTACGCGACGATCACACGTCGCACAGCCGAAGGCGCGGCCTTTGCCAGGCGCGCCGTGGAAGTCGCACCAGGCCTTTGGTCGGCCCATTTGGACCTGGGCATGGCTTTACTGCGCCTCGGTCAGATGGACGAAGGGCGCGCCGAAGTCGAGAAATCGTTCAAAGGCGATCCCTACAACATCTGGGCCAAGAATACGCTCGACCTGCTCGACGCGATGAAAAACTATCGCGAGACGAAACACAATGTGTTTTTAATCAAGGCCGACGCGAAAGAGAGCGACGTCGTGGCACCTTACGCGGCCGAATTGCTTGATGAAGCGGCGAGCAAACTGATCGCGAAATATCATTTCACACCGCAAGGCCCGATTACTGTCGAGCTGTTTCCGAATCATGATGACTTCGCGGTGCGCGCACTGGGATTGCCCGGCCTGGGTGCGTTGGGAGTTTGTTTTGGTCAGGTCATCGCCGCCGATTCGCCATCGGCTCGCCCGATCGGGGAATTCAACTGGGGCAGCACGCTCTGGCACGAATACACGCACGTGATCACTTTGCAGATGACTGACTATCGTATTCCGCGCTGGTTTTCAGAAGGCCTTTCGGTTTACGAAGAGCGCCGGGCCAGGCCCGGCTGGGGCGACGACTGGAACCCGATGTTGTTGAACTCCTTCGCCGCCGGCCGCTGGCATAAGATCGCCGACCTCGAGGCCGGCTTCCAACACCCGCTCGGTCCCCAAGATCTGACCATCGCGTATTTCCAGGCTTCGCAAGTTTGCGAATTCATCGCCGAGCGTTTTGGCTTTGACGCGATCCTGCGCATGTTGGCGCTTTATCGTGAGAAGGCGCAGACACCTGACATCCTCACTCGCGTTTTGAAGTTGAATGAGAATGAATTCGATCGAGGTTTCAAGCAGTATATGGAAACGAAGACGCGCCCCATGCAGGAGGCATTGAAAACGGAATCGAACCTCGCCGCGTCGTTGACTAAGGAAGAAGTCCTGAAGATGCTCTCCTCGCAGGATACATTCTTTCTGCACTTGCGGGCAGGTCACTTGTTTCGCGCGGACGACGACACTGAGAATGCCGTCCTGCACTTCAAACGCGCCATCGAACTGTTTCCGTATTACACCGGCGACGGCAACGCCTACGATGCTTTGGCCGAGATCTTTGAAAAGAAGGGCGATCACAAGCAGGCGGCCGAGGTGCTCTCCTGGCGCGTCAAGTACGATGAGGACAGCGTGTCGACGCTTAAGGCGTTGGCGACTCTGCGTACAAAGATTGGTGATCGAACGGGCGCCCTCGAGGCGTTACGTCTGAGCTTCTATGTGAGCCCGTTCGAACACGCGATGCACACAGAGGCCGGCCAGATCGGTCTCGAGGACAAACAGTACGCCGAAGCATTATCCGAGTTTCAAGTGGCGCTGGCTTTAGATCCGCCGAACATCGCCGAAGCGAATTACAATCTCGCCACCGCGTATCATCTTTTAGGAAAGCAGCCTGAGGCGAAGCATGCAGTGTTGCGGGCGCTGGAAGCAGCGCCGAGTTACGAGAAAGCGCAAGAGTTGTTGTTGAAGATTGTAGGACAGTAGAAAGCAGAAGGCAGAAAGCAGTAGGCAGTAGGCAGAAGGCAGTAGGCAGAAAGCAGTAGGCAGAAAGCAGAAGGCAGAAAGCAGTAGGCAGTAGGCAGAAGGCAGTAGGCAGAAGGCAGAGGGCAGTAGGCAGAAAGCAATAGGGAGCTGAAATGCACTACTTCTATTCCGGGGATCACGATCAGAAGTTAGTCGCGAGTGTTTGCTTTCTGCGTACTGCGTTTCTGCCTACTGCCTACTGCTTTCTGCCTTCTGCCTTCTGCTTTCTACTGCTTCACTGGTAAATCTTAAAACGAGGGCACCAAATGGCGATTGAAGAATCAGTAATCAACGAAGAACAACTTCTGGACAAGCTCGGTAACGCCCGCGAAGCACTGCTGCGGGAAATCCGCAAGGCCATTATCGGGCAGGACGACGTGGTCGAGGAGGTTTTGCTTTCGTTGTTTGTCGGCGGCCATTCGATCATTACGGGCGTTCCCGGCCTGGCGAAAACGCTGCTGGTTCGTACGGTCGCCAGCGTGCTTGACCTGTCGTTTAAACGCATTCAGTTCACACCCGACCTGATGCCGGCGGACATTACGGGCACCGAGATCATTGAAGAGGATCGCGCCACCGGTCATCGTGCGATGCAATTCATTCGCGGGCCTTTGTTCGCGAACATCGTGCTCGCCGACGAAATCAATCGCACGCCGCCCAAGACCCAGGCCGCGCTGCTCGAAGCCATGCAGGAAGGTCGAGTCACGGTGCAGGGGTTGAGTTACGATCTGCCGCGACCTTTTTTCGTGTTAGCGACGCAGAACCCGATCGAAATGGAAGGGACTTATCCGTTACCCGAAGCACAGCTCGACCGGTTTATGTTCAATGTGAAGATTGGCTACCTGCCGGAAGAAGATGAAGTCTCAGTCGTCAAGCAAACGACTTCACCACAGGACTTTCATTTTGTAACGGTGATGTCGGCAAGCGAGATCGTCGCGTTTCAGCGGCTGGTGAAACAGGTCCCGGCGGCCGACACGGTCACGCGATATGCCGTGCGTCTGGTAAACGCGAGCCGTCCCGCAACGCCCGCGGCGCCAGACTTTGTCAACAAGTGGGTGACCTGGGGCGCATCGTTGCGGGCGTCGCAGTTTTTGATTTTGGGAGGCAAAGCGCGGGCAATCCTGCGGGGTCGCTACAACGTCTCCTGCGAAGACGTGCGCGCGGTCGCACCGGCGGTGCTGCGGCATCGCGTCCTCTTGAATTTTCAGGCCGAAGCAGAACGGGTCAACTCTGATCAAGTCGTCAAGCAATTGATCGAAGCGGTGCCTGAGCCGAAGAGTGGACTGTGATGGATATGAGGTCAGAACCGGGAGCGGTAGCGACCGGGTAAGCCTGACAATTTTAATAAGACCTGGTCGCTACCGCTCCCGGTTCTGACCTCAGTGTTGCGAAGCTATTGATCTTCAAGCGTATGCTGTGGCGCAAGAAAACAGTTTCGGTGACCAGGAATCCAGTGTCGAATACTGCCCCGGCCAAATCATCTCCCGGTCCGGCGCGCTTCCTTGATCCCGAAGTCCTCGCCCGGATTGGCTCACTCGAGTTGTTGGCGCGCGCCGTCGTGGAAGGGTTCATGTCAGGGCTGCATCGCTCTCCCTTCACCGGTTTCTCGACTGAGTTCACGGAATACCGTCAATACAATCCCGGCGACGATTTGCGTTACCTCGATTGGCGTTTGCTCGCCCGCACGGATCGCTACTTCATTAAGAAATATCGCGCCGACACGAACACGCAGTGTCATCTGCTGATAGACACCAGCGCCTCGATGCGTTATTCGCAAACGGGAAAAATCTCGAAACTTACCTACGGAAAGTTCCTGGCAGCGACGCTGGCTTACCTGTTGAATCGGCAGCAGGATGCCGTCGGGTTGGTTGCTTTTGACGAGCACGTGCACACGCAGGTTCCCGCGCGCAGCCGCACGGGCCACATGCGCACAATATTTGGGCAGCTCTCAATGCTTGAAGCGAACGGCGAAACACGTCTCGCTGAGTCGTTGCACGAATTGGCCGAGATACTTACCCGTCGCGGCATCGTGGTGCTCATCTCAGATTTCTACGACCAGGCCGAACCCTTGCGATCAGCTTTTCAGCACCTGCGCTTTCGCGGGCACGACCTGATGGCTTTTCATGTGCTCGATAGGAATGAGGTCGAGTTCGATTTTGACGATCCAATTCTGCTGCTCGAAGATTCAGAGACTAATGAGCAGATGCCGGTGTTGCCTGACGTCGTGATGGACGGTTATCGCGCGCGCATGCGCGAGCACATTGACGAGATGCGCCGCTGCGCCGCGGCTAATCGCGTCGACTATGAATTGATCACTACGGATCAGCCCTTGGATTACGCGCTATTTTCGTTTTTGTCGCGCAGGATTGAGACGTGATCGACTGACAGAGAGGGCGCGGTGGACATGGTGGACATGATGGACATGGTGGACGGAAGGGACGCGGTGGAGATCGTGACCAGATGCGTCCATGTCCATCGTGTCCATCATGTCCATGTCGGTAACAGCGTGTGTTTATCTGTGGTTGCTTGAATTCTGATGTGGTTTCTTAATCCACTTTTCTGGTTGGGCATCGGCGCGGTGGCGGCGCCGATACTGGTCCATCTGGTGCGGCGCACGCGGGCGCGCAAAATCGAATTTCCCGCGCTGACCTTTGTGCGCCAGGTGCCGCAGCGCACGATTCGCCGGCGCACGTTCCGCAACCTGCTGCTGCTCTTGCTGCGATGTCTGGCGATTCTGCTCGTCGTTATTGCCTTCACCCGCCCGTTCTTTACGCGGCGCAGCGCCGCGAAAGACGCCGGCGTCGCCGGCGGCACAGTTATCCTGATCGATTCATCTCTCAGCATGCGGCGGGAACAGATCTTTGCTACTGCAGTGCAAAGGGCGGCATCTATTATTGATGAGGCGCGCCCTGATGAGAATCTGGCTTTGCTGACGTTTGGAGATCGATACGAAGTGATCAGTAGATTCACCCCTGATAAGGCTCGGCTGCGATCGTCTTTGAAAAGTCTGAGCGCCGGTTGGGAAGGCACTGATTATGAACAGGCCTTGCGTGGCGCTGAATCGCTCTTGGGTGAATTGAAGACGGCGGCGAGGAAACGAGTTGTCCTCATCTCAGATTTTCAGGCCAGCGGTTGGAACCAGGCTAATGCATCTTTCAAACTCAGCAGCGACATCCAGCTTCAGACCTTCGACGTTGGTGAGAACAATCCTCCCGCGAATGTAGCTGTTACGCGAGTAGATGCGAATGGTGTGGTCTTCGGACAAAAGTATCTGGAGAACTTGTCAGTTCAGATCAGTAATTTCAGTGATGCGCCGCGAGATCGCCTGGCGGTCGATTTCCAAATCAACGATCAAACGGTGCAGAAGCGCGAGGTTAGTCTTAACTCACGTGAGACAAAGGTCGTCGAGTTCACCGGCTTCAATCTGACCGAGGGCGCCAATCGCTGCATCATCGAAATCGCCGCAAACGACTTTGGCCCCGACAACAAATTCTATTTCACGATTCGTCGCGAAGCGCCGGCCAAAGCGCTCATCATCGAAAGTGCTTTGCGGGGCCCCAGTGACAGCTTTTATCTCCAAAGCGCATTGAACTTGAATGAGGCGCTGCCTTTCACCTTTACCGTCAAGACCGCGGGCGCCGTAGATCCTGCCGGCATCGGTACCAACTCGTTGGTGATTCTGAACGACTCAGGTGCGCTCTCAACAGCGCTGGCGGACAGTATCAAAAAGTTTGTCGAAGCGGGCGGGCAACTAATCATGTCCATGGGCCCACGAACTGATACCGACAGTTTCAATGGAACGCTGCGCGAAATTTCGCCCGCGATTTTCCGCGACGCGGTGCAAACTAAACCAGGCGAGAGCGTGGCCATCACCGACATCAAATTTGATCATCCGATTTTTGAAGTCTTTCGCGACAGCGGACGGCTGGCCGCGGCACGCGTGTTCGGTTACCGGCGGGCGGAGCCCAAAGCAAACGCCAACGTGCTGGCGCGATATGAAGATGGTAGCCCGACGCTGGTAGAAGGTAACGCCGGCAAAGGGCGCGTGTTGCTGTTTACCTCGTCCTTAGGGCCCAGCTGGAACGATCTGCCATTGACGCCACTTTATCTACCGTTCGTGCAGCAGATGATTCGATACGCGGGAAGTCGTGATGAAGGAGCCTGGTATACCCTGGGCCAGACCTTTCGCGTGATTAAAGAATCGATTGGCGCTCCGGCGGTAGATTCGCCGGACGGCGCCAGATTGACGGACAACCGTCTGACGCCTGAAGGTGATCTGCTAATCACCGCTCGACAACCAGGATTCTATCGCCTGCGCTATGCGTCGCAACCTGACTTTGCGGCCGTCGACTTGAGTGCCGCTGAGGGTGACTTTACCAGGCTGGATTTCGGATCGTTCCTCAACAGCGTCACCGGCGGCTCCGGCAACGCCGCCGGGCGCGAGGCTACGCGGAATTTCACTAATGAAGAGATCGAAAATCGGCAAAAGATCTGGTGGCCTTTGTTGTTTTTAGCGCTGCTGTTGTTGGTCACCGAATCGCTGCTGGCCCAGCGGATAAGAGCAGCAAAAATGGTTGGCTGAACAGGTTCGCGGGAGTATTCTCTTAAGCCAATGATCTATCCCAACCGGAACAACCTGAGCAATCTGATCGGCCGCTTGCGCGCGCGCCGCCAGTTAATGCTCATCTTGCGTGGCGTGGCCATCGTCCTGAGTGCGGGCGCCGCCATCCTCCTGTTGACTGGTTGGACCGCGCATCGTTACCGCCACAATGACCATGCTCTCGTGCTTCTGCGCCTGGGCGCGGTCATTACTTTTTTAGCGACCGGGTATCTGGCGCTCATTAGGCCGCTGTGGAAACGAATCACCGATGCGCGTTTGGCGCGGTTGATTGAGGAACACCACCCGGCCGCCGAAGATCGGCTGGTGACGGCCATTGAATGCTCGTCTGCAGATCGTGACCCGCATGTCTCCAAAGCCATTCTCGAACGACTCGAAGCCGACGCGAATCAACTTGCCGGAACGTTGAGTCTCGGCAACGTTATTCGCCGATCGCGCTTAGTCCTCTACGGCGGAGCAACGATCGCGAGCCTGCTAATCCTCACCGGTGTGTTGAAGTGGGGACCACGCGAAATCTCTGAAGGCGTGGCGCAATTGGTCATGCCGCCGACACTGGCGGCGACCACCAACGCGATGGGCATCAAGGTCAAGCCCGGCTCAGCCCGTGTCCCTCGCAGTTCCGATCAGGATGTGCTCGCGACGCTGGTTAACTTCGATGCGCAGATTGTTTCGTTCTATTGGCGGCCGGTGG
>JBKPEE010000111.1:0-11937 GCA_046728235.1 Acidobacteriota bacterium | reverse complement strand
GCTATGATTTCTGGTTGACGAAACTGAATCAGTTCAACGGTAATTTCATCCAGGCGGAGATGGTCAAGGCGTTCATTACTTCGACTGAATACCGCCGGCGCTTCGGGCCCTGAGAGTTTGGAGTGCGCGGACTTGTCAGCGCTTTGGAAAGCGGCGACTAGTCGCCGCACTCCGAAAGAGCCCGCCCGCTTGCGCGCGTTCGCGGCCCTGGACGGGCTGAGCCAATCCTCGAAATTTCTACGCGTAGATGTGTAGAAGCTTCTCCCCGGCAACCCGATTGGTCTTTCTAAGCCAGTGTATCAAGGAGTGGTTGAAGTGCGGTTTTCATTGATCAGAAAAGCTCTGGGGATTGTGACACTGCTTTGATCCGCCCACGCAGATTTGGATCGCCACTCGTCTGTGGAATGCAGTTGTACGAAAAGATATAGATACCAGGTGTTTACGTTTTTAAACGATGAGTTCACTGCGAACACCAGGGAGGGAGACGGCGATGACTTCTCTTACGCCGCACCGTACTTCAATCAAAGCAAGTGAAACAGCGACGAGCGAATGTCGTTCACCGCACGACCTTAGCGTGCGCATCTCTTTGGAGGCATAAGCAAATGAAAATTTCACGATTCGTGATTGCCGCTCTGTCAACCACGCTCCTCTCGATCGCTTCCGCCAGCGCGCAGTATGTGCGCCCAACCACGGGTGGCACGATGAGGGAATTCAACTTCAACAACCCGATGTCTGCGCTGGCAGCGACGATGGTAATGAACAAAGCGCGCGAGGACGCGCTGGCTAAAAGCCTGGGCCGAAGACCCTCCTCCGCGCGGAATTCCGGCAACCGATCGACCGTAGAAACGCCGGCGCCACCGAAGTCAAAGATCGACGAATCTGTGCTGCGCTTTCGGCCAACCGGATCCTATCTCAAGACCAAAGAGCTGGCGGATCAGATGAGCGATGATCCAGCGCAACGCGAGAGGTGTCTGAAGATCATGAACGGAGTGCTCGATGCATTTGGGCAGAAGACGCAACAACTCGGATTGGCGAATGACCTCGCCACCGCCCTGGCGTTCTTCTTTGACGAAAATATTCGAATCTATCGTGGCGCGCCCGAACTGCCTGATCAGCAATACCTGAATCTGCGAAATATGATCGCCAGCGCGCTGGCAAGCGGCGGCGCATTTGCTCGGGCAACTGATCGTCAGAAACAGGAAGCTTATGAGACGCTGGTAGCTGCCACAGGATTCGTTCAATTCGCTTACGAGCAGGCGCTGGCAGCCAACCGTCCCGATCTGGCGAAAACATATCAACAAGTCGCCGGTTCAAATCTGCACGCGCTGACGAACGCCTCGCCTGACACCCTGAACTTAACTAACGATGGCCTGGCCGTCAGCGAGTCAGATTCCGCGCCTGCATCGCGCAGTACGTCCGTGCCTGCATCAGGCATCCCATAGAAATCAGACAACTGGCTTATGAATTCAAAGAAAACGAAATCCGCGCCAATCAACTGTATAAAGGCAAGCGAATAACTGTGACCGGAACGGTCGGCGGTGTTGAGAATTACTAGATTAGACAACCGGGGGTTTCGATGAATATGAAGATCGCCAACAGCCTGTTCGCGCTTCTGATGATTTTGGGCCTGGTTCTTGGCTGCCGTAACACGAATCGGAACGACCAACCAAAATCAAGTTCAAAAACTACAACTGATTCTGAACCGTCGGATCTATCGATCGAGGTAAGACAACTGGCGTACGAATTCAAAGAGAATGAAATCCGCGCCAATCAACTGTATAAAGACAAGCGAATGACTGTCACCGGAACGGTGGGCTCAATTGAAAATTACGGTGGCAGGACCGTCCTGGTTTTTGAACGAGGACTGCTTAATCCGGACACCATCTGCTATTTCACGGACGTTAACCAACTGGCCCAATTGCGGCATAATCGGGGAGTAACAGTCGAAGCCACCGTGCTTGGATTTGACGGAGATAAGATCACCGTTCTCCTCGATGATTGCTCACTCCGGTGATTCATCACGAATCGCGTGATCCCTTTGAGATTGGACAAGGCAAACCAGATCCGAAAGCCGGCAACGTGTCGCGCACGTAACTGCAACCTTGATTTGCAATCTCAGTCGAGCCAAACACTCCACGACGCGGTCGTGTGGGGAGCGACGTTAGTCCGGGTTCCTATACGCCACGAAATGAAGGAGTCAGATATGTCCAGGAAAACTTTTTACAGCGCTGCCGCAGGTGCTCGAAAGCTCAAGCGCAGGTACTGGTCGCTACCCGAGCCGATCCCGCTGACAACCTGGATTTGCGATCCACCCCACGCCGCGGTCGTGTGGGAACCCCTGAAAGCCCGGGGTTCTCACACGTTAGATCGCGTTGACGCCTCAGTGATGTCAATTCACTGCACTTGACACCAACGAGTTTATGGGTAAGTAATTGGCTCGCTCGGAGGCCCTAATGAGACTGATCGTTCCAATTGCAATCGGCGCAATCTGTCTTTCGTTGATCGCCGGTTGTTCGCTGATAAAATCAAATAACCAGTCAAATCAAAATACTTCTGCGCAAACAACCGGCACTCCGCTGACAACTGCGCCGGCCGGTTCGGAGTCGCCAACTGATGCTCATGCCGCCGAAACGGCCGGCGGTGGTGGAACCGAAGTAAATAACGATGAGTTGCACACGCCGGCCAAGGGCACTGAAGAACGGCAGGCGATTATGGATGCACTGCGCGGCAACCAGCAGGTTGTGTTTCAGGTCAACTATCTGAAAGTTCACAATGGCTGGTGCTGGGTCGACACTACACCGCTCGACAAAAGTGGCCGGGCGACGGCCGAAGGTGGGCCTAACCTCTTGCATCTCGAGAACGGGAGCTGGAAGGTCAAAGACCTCTCGAAAGTGCCGGACGATCCAAACGATCCCCTGGGACCGGAAGACCCGAGCCCTACCTACATCCGAAACGTCATAAAGACATTTCCCGGCGTGCCGCGCGACATCTTCCCCAAAGCGGGGAAATAACCGCCTTTCTTGGTGAGTTGATCAGCGTCGCATTCTCATGCGCGGAGGAGTGATGTTGATGTTGAAAATTCTGTTTTGCGGAAGGTTGATTTGGCCACTGTAGATCTGTTGCTTGCCCTGAAACACGGCAATGTCGTAAGTACCTTCGGCCAGATTTCCGATGTAATACTTCCCGTCGTCTCCGGTCAACGCTCGGCCTCTTTCGGTTCCTGACTGACTCGTGATCACCCAAACAGAGCGAACGGGTTTGTTTGCTTGAGTGATGACTCCCCTCACGTAAGTAGATGCTTCAGGGCCGGATCCAAAGGCAGCAAAATCCAGCGCCGCGATCAGGATTAACGCTAAGCAGCTACAGAATATGAATCGCTTGCTCATTCGCTCCTCTGATAAACCATCTCCGGTTTTCCGCTGCTCACTTTTGAATATGGTATTTGATTGCCGCGCCAATTACCGAGACTTCATCTTCCGTATCATCCAATAGACCCTTGCCGCTTTGTCCGCTGGATTCGCGAATTATGATCGAGTACACGCCGTCAGGTACTCCGTTCAATTTGAAGTGGCCGTTGTCATCGGTCTTAGCCGTCAGGTAGCTATTGCCTTCCGGGAGCAGATACACCTCAACCCCGTTGAGTGTCCGTTTCCTGTCCGGCGCCCAGACAGTGCCCGTGACGCTCATTTTTTTCTCTGGCGGCGGCGCGTCACCCGACAGCTTCTTCTGCAACTCGGTCATGCCGCTCTGGAGTTGTTTAATTGTCTGGACATCGTTGTCGCGTATTTGCGGGACGATACCAATGAAGGCGACGGCCACCGTGGTTGAAGCCGTAATCAAGGCCGTCAGGATTAGAACTTTTGAGTTTTGTGCTGGAGCAGCGTGGGCAACAGTTCGAGACATGGCGATATACCTCCTCTGGAAGAACTGGGCAAGTCAATGGCGCGTTGGCGAAGACGAGCCGCGGATGGGAATTTATCTGGGCGCGGTAAGCGTTGCCAAAATTCTTGCAAGGCGCAATGCACCATACCCTCGCGTGCAGTGCGTTGTCAATAATTTGGCGACATTCTGCGGAGGGAATTGAGCCATGTTGGTCTCCCGCGCCTTAATGCGTTTGGTTCCTGATTGACTTTCCCTCCGAAGTGGCATAGAAAACGTCCGCGGTTTCCCCATCTCCGAAACTAATAAATTCAAACGAGGTAGCTCTATGAAACAGGCTATCAGTATCAACGTTAATGGTGTCGACCACGAGTCGGAAGTAGAGCCCCGCCTGCTGCTGGTTCATTACCTGCGCGATGTCCTGGGACTGACAGGAACCCACGTCGGGTGTGAGACGTCGCTCTGCGGCGCCTGCACAGTCTTGCTGGACGGCCAGGCTGTGAAGTCATGCACGATGTTCGCCGTGCAGGCTGACAAAACGAACCTAACGACAATCGAAGGTCTGGCGGCGAACGGAAATTTGCATCCGGTGCAGGAGGGCTTCTGGGAAAAACATGGGCTGCAATGCGGTTATTGCACTCCGGGAATGATCATCGCTGCCAGTCAAATTATCGATCGCAATCCAAATCCTTCGCGCGACGAGATTCGGCACGGGCTGGAGGGCAATCTCTGCCGTTGTACGGGCTATCAACATATCGTCGAAGCGGTGGAGTATGCAGCAAAGACAAAAGCTGATCTTTGATCTTTGATCTTTGGTCTTTACTGACGGGCCTCGTCAAAGGCCTACGTCCAAAGACCTAAGACCTTCTTTTTGGAGGAATTATGCCTAAGTTTGTCGGACAAAGAATCAAACGCACGGAAGATCCACGATTAATCAAAGGCCTGGCGCATTACGTTGATGACATTCGGCTGCCCGACACTTTACACGTTGCGTTCGTCCGTTCGTTGTATGCACACGCGCGTATCAATGGGGTTGATACGTCGGCCGCGGTGAAGGCACCCGGCGTCATCGCTGTTTACAGTGGCAAAGATATCGCGAACGTGGGGCCGGTTCCCTGCGCCGCGGCGCTGCCGGACTTGAAGGTCCCCGATTATCGCGTCCTCGCCACTGACAAAGCGCTTTTCGTCGGCCATCCGATCGCTGCGGTCGTTGCGAGTGACAACTATGCAGCGCGTGACGCAGTGGATCTGGTGAACGTCGATTACGAAGAGCTGCCCGCGGTTACTGATGTCGAAGCGGCGGCCAACGGCGGCGCCGTCATCCATGAAAAATTCGGCGACAACATCGCTTACAAACTCAGTTCGGGCGAAGGTGACGTCGCCGCAGGTTTGCAGGCTGCCGATCGAATCGTCACACAGAAGATGGTGCATCAACGGCTGGCGCCGATTGCGATGGAGCCGCGCGGGGTGCTGGCGCGATACTTTCCTGGCGAGGAAGAATTAACCATTTGGTCATCGACGCAAATCCCTCACCTGCTGCGCACCCAGCTCGCTTTGATGATTGGCATTCCTGAAAACAAGCTGCGCGTAATCACGCCGGAAGTCGGCGGCGGTTTTGGCTCGAAGCTGAATGTTTACGCTGAAGAAGCTTTGCTGGGTTGGATCTCGATGCAACTGGGTAAGCCCGTAAAGTGGATTGAATCTCGCCGCGAGAATGTGCAGGCCACTATTCACGGCCGAGCGCAGGTCGGCACGGTCGAAGTCGGCGTCAAAAACGACGGGCAGATCACGGGCCTGCGTTATAACGTCGTCGCCGATCTCGGCGCGTATCATCAACTGCTGACGCCGGCCATTCCGACATTGACGGGGCTGATGTTGAGCGGCGCTTACAAGATTCCCGCAATTCAAATGAACGTTACCGGCGTGTTCACCAATAAGATGGCGACCGACGCTTATCGCGGCGCCGGCCGGCCGGAAGCAACTTACGTCGTCGAACGCGTGATGGATATCATTGCGCGCGAACTCAATCTCGACCCCGTCGAGGTGCGTCGCCGGAATTTCCCCAAATCGTCCGAGTTTCCTTTCCACACGGCGACGGGTCTGGATTATGACAGCGGCAATTACGAGGCGGCGCTCGACAAAGCTCTCGATCTTGCAGGTTATCAAAAGCTGCGCGAAGAACAGCAGCACGAGCGGGGCAACGGCAGGCTGATTGGAATCGGCTTGTCGAGTTATGTTGAGATTTGTGCGCTTGGTCCATCGCAGGCCATGCCGGCCGGCGGTTGGGAAAGCGCTACGGTGCGCATCGAGCCGACCGGAAAAGTCACCATTCTCACCGGCGCATCGCCCCACGGTCAGGGACAGGAAACTTCATTCGCGCAAATTGCAGCGGATGAACTGGGCGTCGGTATCAACGACGTCACGGTGATTCATGGCGATACCGGAGTGGTCCAATACGGAATCGGCACTTTCGGCAGTCGCGCCACGGCTGTCGGCGGCACCGCCGTGCTGGTGGCGATCGAGAAACTAAAAGAGAAGGCCGCAAAGATCGCCGCGCACATGATGCAATGCGAGACCTCGCGTCTCTCGTTTGAAGCCGGCTGTTACTCGAAGCAGGAAGCTGCCGCAGCGTCGGTCACGGGCAAGTCTGAACCGGTAGTTCCGGTCGGTGAGGCCCCCGGCGGTGCTCTCAACGAAATTCCAATGGCAGGTAACGGCCGAAACAAACTGACGATTCAGGAGATCGCGCTGGCGGCGCACGTGGCGAAAGAGATTCCTCCCGACACTGAACCGGGATTGTCGGCAACCTACTTTTTCGAACCGAAGAATTTCACTTTTCCT
This sequence comes from Acidobacteriota bacterium, assembly GCA_046728235.1. Taxonomy (GTDB): domain Bacteria; phylum Acidobacteriota; class Blastocatellia; order Pyrinomonadales; family Pyrinomonadaceae; genus UBA11740. Next base: position 5,217 of record JBKPEE010000111.1, on the reverse strand, counting down.
TTTGGCACCCACATCTGCGTCGTGGAGATAGACAAAGACACCGGCGAAACAAAAATTCTCAAGTACGTGGCGGTCGACGATTGCGGCAAGGTGATCAATCCCCTGCTGGTCGATGGACAGGTACACGGCGGGATTGTGCAGTCGATCGGCCAGGCCCTTTTCGAAGAGGTCGTGTATGACGAACAAGGCCAGCTGGTCACCGGCGAATTAATGGATTACGCGCTGCCGAAAGCTGCACAGGTGCCCTGGTTCGAAACTGATCGCACGGAAACACCTTCGCCGGTAAATCCGCTCGGAGTTAAGGGGGTGGGTGAAGCGGGCACGATCGGCGCAACTCCGGCAATCGTCAACGCGGTGGTCGACGCGCTGTCGCCCTTTGGGGTGAAGCACATCGATATGCCCGTGCGACCGGAGAAGATTTGGAAATTGATCCATTGAACCTTTGTTTCATTGATTCATTGATTCATTGATTCATTTTTCCATAATGTCCACTTTGTCCATCGTGTCCACGTTGTCCATTGATTCGTTCGCATTCGGAGGTCATCATGATTCCAGCACAATTTGATTACGCACGCGCTGAAACCCTCGACCAGGCGCTTTCATTGTTGGCGCAAAACGAAGACGCCAAGGTTCTCGCGGGCGGGCACAGCCTGATTCCCGCTATGAAGCTGCGCCTGATACAGCCCCCGCTAGTGGTCGATATTGGTCGGATCAAAGACCTCTCGTATATTCGCGAAGCCGACGGTCAGATTCAGATCGGCGCCGCAACTACACATTATCAAATCGAATCCTCTGACTTGCTAAAAAAGATTTGTCCACTCTTACCGGAATGCGCCGGCTATATTGGCGATGTCCAGGTGCGCAACCGGGGAACGATTGGGGGCAGCCTGGCTCACGCCGATCCGGCGGGCGACTGGCCGGCGGCGATCCTGGCTCTTAACGCGGAACTCGTTGCCGTCAGTAAGAAGGGCGACCGTGTGATCAAAGCTGATGACTTCTTTGTTGACCTGTTGACGACCGCACTCGAGCCCGGTGAGATTCTCCGTGAGATTCGTATCGGCAAACCGCTCGGGACGGCGCAGGCGTACGTCAAGATGCGTCATCCCGCGTCGGGCTTCGCAGTGGTCGGCGTAGCCGCCGATCTTTCCGTCAATGGCGAGGATAAGTGCGAGCGCGCCAGTATCGGCATTACGGGAGTATCGGCAAAGGCTTACCGGGCGGCAGCGGTTGAATCATCGCTGACGGGCGCCACTCTTAACGAGCAAACGATCGCAGCTGCTGCAGCCCGTGCGGCGGATGGGGTGGATACCAATGGCGATCTTTTTGCTTCCGCAGATTACCGTCGGCATCTCGCACAGGTTTACACCCGGCGGGCCATCGAAGCGGCACTGGCGCGAGCAAGATAAGAAGCATCCGCAGATGCGTCTAGTTGGAGCGCAAGCGTCTCGCTTGCAATGAGCGCGAAGCGCGAAATGATCGACCGCGAAGGTGCAACCGGGACGGTTGCGCTCCAGTCACCGCGCGGATTTACGCGGCCTAAGATTGATTCATTTACTCATTGGCTCATTGATCCATTGGCTCATTTTGTTCGAGAGATGTCTGCCAATGAATCAATGGGCCGATGAGTAAATGAGCAAATGAATCGGAGGCTGCGTAACCTACGGCTAACCCCTCATGAAGATCCACGGGATCCACCAGATTCACGCGACGCGAGATCACGTCTTTGCAGCTCTAATCGATCCGCAGATTCTCCAGCATTGCATTCCGGGATGTGAATCTCTGGAAAAAAGCGGCGACGATACTTACGTGGCCACGATGAAAGCGCGCATCGGTCCGGTGAAAGGAACATTCAAAGGCAACGTGCGCCTCGAAGACGTGCATCCGCCCTCGCACTACCGCATGATCGTCGACGGCAAGGGCGGCCCGGGCTTTGTAAAAGGCACGGGCGAGTTTGATCTCAGCGAAAGTGACAGCGAAACCTCTATCGTTTATACCGGCGATATGCAGGTAGGCGGAGTGATTGCCTCGGTCGGGCAGCGCATGATCGAAGCTGCCGCAAAAATGCTGGCCGCAAAATTTTTTAATGAATTAGAGAAGCAATTAGGTTCTAATACTCAAGTGCAAGAAGAGATCGTCTAGTCTTTCTAACTACCCTTCAGGAGACACCGCGTGAACAACTCAACTGATCTCTCATTTCTGGTACGGCGAATGGAAAAGCTGGAACGGCAAAACCGTTGCTTCAAAATTGCTGCCTTACTGGCATTGCTCGTAATAGCCTCGCTCTTTCTGATCGCGGCGCGGCCGGTGAATGTCGAAACCGCTGAAAAATTTGTGGTCGTCGACTCTTCCGGAAAGACCATTGCCACGCTCGGCGCGGACTCAGATGGCCTGCCCGGTCTGAGTATTAAAGATCCGACGACCGGCAAGGAGCGGTCGTGGCTCGGACTTTGGAACAAAGGGCAGGAAGTCAGCCTGGGTTTCTATGATCAAAACGCAAAGGAAAGGACGCGGCTCGGTATTCTTGCCAGTGGGGTTACGCGATTGAATATCGACGATGAAAATGGAAAACTGCGCGCGTGGTTCGGACAATCAGCCGGCGGCAAGGAATCCGGCATCGGCTTCTATGATGCAAGCGAAAAGGAACGAGCCTGGCTCGGGATTGCGCAGGGCACCACGCCACGCGTGATCTTCTACGACGCGAATCACAAAGAATCATGGAGCTCGCCATGATTCGTAACAGCGACACGGCGGTTGTAAATGGCGACGCAAACGAAATCTGATTTTCGTGGTAATTCGTGTGAGTTCGTGGATCGCACCGTGGGTCAGGTCAGGAACGATCCACAAAATCACACGAAGCCGCACGAAAATTTCGCGGCAATAATCTATTCTATAAACATCGCGCGCGTCAGTCTTTCAATAACGTCCGCCGCTTCTCCTGTTTCTGGGCCGACGAGAGACTGAAGTTGTAGTCATAGATCGCATTCTCCCAGTCGCCATACATGGGATTGGGCAGCACGATGAAGTGAGTTCCAAATTGTGATCGATTTTTCTCGGTTGCTTCCAGGCGGCTGGCAACAGTCTTACTCTTTTCAAAAACATCAGAAAAGTCATTCAGGTTGTCACCCATTAGCAACACGACATGATAATGCGATGCGATCATTTGCCGCCGCGGCTCTTTGCTGTCGCTCGTGGTATTAGTTCGCACCAGCAATGTTTCATCGTTTACTTCAGGAAATCCTAAACTTTTCAGATTGCGCGCGGTGCCGTCTTTCTCGGCAATCTTTCGATTGGTCACGTAAAAAACTCGCACGCCGCGGGAGTGTGCGTAACCCAGAAATTCCACCGCTCCGGGAATCGACGTCGCCTGAGCGCGATTGCACCAGTCAGTCCATCCTTCGGGATAGTTCACGCCACGCTTTATCAGCATTCCCTGGTAACGGCTGTTGTCGAGAATAGTTTCATCGACGTCGACGATAATCGCGCGCCGCCCTCTGATTCGATGATTGCGCAGATCGCGATCCAGCAGCATGCGCGCCAGCAGGTAGGTCTGGTACTCGAGCGCGCGCGCCTCACCCGATGCCTGCTGGTAGAGCGTCGCGGCTTCAATGTAGGTGTTGTCGGATTTCTGCTGAGCGTTTGCGCCACTCGCCCAAATGAATAAAAAAGCCGCGCCCATGGACGCGGCTCTTGATCGAGCTAGGAAAGTCATTTTCATCATAGTTTCCGAGAATTAGTTAATTTCAGGCTATCTTTGTTCGCGTCGCGCTTTGGCAATGAACGCTTCAATATCGATGATGCTCCGCGGCAGCGCGGCAGTCAGCCACTTCACTCCTTCCGGAGTAATCAGCATGTCGTCTTCGATGCGCACGCCGATGTCCTTGTATTTTTCGAAGGCCGGCTTAATGGCAGCGATCAACTGCGCGTTTTGCGGGGTCTTCGGTAGATTGTCCAGCGCGTCGGGCCTGATGTAGATGCCGGGCTCGTTGGTGAAGGTCATGCCCGGTTCAAAGGCCAGGCCACCGCCCACATCGTGTACATTCATTCCCAGCCAATGACCGTTCCCGTGCATGAACCACATCCGGTACTGGTCAGAATTTGGATCGGTGATCAAGCCCAGCTTCAGCAATCCAGCCTTGATGACTTCCAGCGACGCGCGGTGCGCATCGGAAAGAGTGGCGCCCGGTTTTGCCGCTTTAGCCGCGGCTTCCTGGGCGTCGTAAACAATCTGATAAATCGCGGCTTGCGCCGGGGAGAATTTGCCGTTGACAGGCGTCGTGCGGGTCACGTCCGCGCTGTAATGCCCGTACTCGGCGCCGACATCCATAAGCAAAAGATCGCCCGGCTTGCACTGCGATTGCGATTCTTCGTAATGGAGGGTCGTTGCATTCGCGCCACACCCGACGATGTCCGGATAACCCCAGTTGTCTGCGTTCCGAAGTTTGAAGACCCGCGCTACTTCCGAATCGATCTCGTATTCCCACTTCGCATTCGCGGCCGCGATCCAGGCGCGCTCGTGAGCTTCAATGCTGATGTCGATTGCATGTTGCAGCAGCTCGAGCTCCATTGCAGATTTCCTGGCTCGCATTTGCGCAAAGATGGGCGCCAGGTTCTGAATCGTGAACCCACTCTCTTTGCCCCATAAAGCGGCAAAGCGTTGTTCCTGACGATACTCGCGGCTTTCCCCAACCCTGGGAAAACTCGCGAGCATGTAAAGCGCAGCTTCATTGTCTGCGGCCGCCCTCAGAAGCGTACTGGTATTCGAACCCAATGACGGCGCGCCTCGGTCGGCCGACATCAGGATATTTTCCGGCTTAGGAAAGTATGCTTCTTTACTTTGTACCGCTTTGATGAATGGTTCGAATTCGCTCGCAGCCCAGATTTCCTTGATGCCTGAAAGTCTGGCTGCTTCTTCCGCGCTGTACATATGGCCGGTCCAGGTTTCGGCCGCAGCGTTGCGGCGCGGCAGAAAAAGTATCTCCGGCGTCTGCGTGCCCGGCATCATCACCAGGGTGGCGCCTTTTTGATTCAAATTCGTCAGGTAGAAAAGATTGTTCTCTTGCCGGAAAGGAAAATCGACGTCGAAGGTGTAGAGCCGGGGTTCAGTACTAAACATCACCAGCAAGGACTTCGGCCCGATTGCCTCGGCCACGTGCTTGCGCCGCGCGGCCAATTCCTCTCGCCTCTTTGCATCATCGAAAACCGGCGCCGGAGGCGTCA
>JBKPEE010000110.1:0-12860 GCA_046728235.1 Acidobacteriota bacterium | reverse complement strand
CTTCTCCGGACCGTGAGCACACCGAACTTTTCAGCCATTTGCTTCACGACCGCTTCGTTCGCACTGGTTGAAGTCACGCCATCAAGACGGAATGAGGTCAGCGCCGCGACCATGGCTTCGTCGTCCGGCGTGAGAACCATGAGCCCTTTCATTTTTCGGGCAGGTGCGACCCAAAGGTTTCTCAGGTATCGAAGTCGCGCCTCTTTGGCGGCGGTTCCGATTTTGTTGTGGAAAGCAATCGCGGCCGGGATAGTCATGTGCGCCGCAAAATTTAGTGTTCCGGTATCGATGCGCCCGTCAATGTCCGAGACATCGGTCGATTTTCCCATGTATGGGTCGATCGCATCGATCCGGTCCTTTTTGATATAGATGACGCCGCAACCGATTGGTGCGCCCACCCATTTGTGCAGATTCACGCCGATGAAATCGCAGCCAAGTCCCTTTAGGTTGAGCTCCACCTGGCCGACCGAGTGGGCCGCGTCGAGTATCACGTCCGCGCCGCGATCTCTTGCCATCCTCGCGATCCTGGCAACGGGAATGATCAATCCAGTCCAGTTGTTGAGATGCGTCAACAGCAGCAGCTTTGTTCCCGGATTGGCTGACAGAGCTTTTTCGTAAAAACCAAGGATGTCTGCTTCCTGAAGCGGCCGATCAATCGTTGGTTCAGGAAATGTCAGCTTTACCGCCTTGACGCCGCGGCGAACTTCAAGCCAATGCATCGCGTTCTTCATCTCCGAGTAATCCAGGTCCGCGTAAAGAACTGTGTCGTCCGGCTTGAGTTTGTTATACCCGCCAATCAGTGCCTGGAGTGCCTCGGTTGCGCCGCGGGTTAACGCAATTTCGTTCGGGCTAACATTCAGAAAGCCCGCCACCGTGTCTCTCACACCGCGGTACGTTTCGGACCACCGGGGTCGGGCAAAAGTCGTATTCTCCTTATTTATGAATTCCGTGAGCCGCTTGTATTCAGCGAGCACCGGATTAGCCATAATTCCCCAATAGCCGTTTTCAAGATTGGTTATTTTGTTTGTGACGTCATAATTTTTCGCGACCGCCTTCCACGCAGTCTCGTCGTCCGGTCGCAGTGGACCCGCTGGCAACCCATCGCTAATCGATCGGTCAAAGCGCGCGGAATACTCTTCCCAATCTCGTGCGTTTGCGGGTAACGCGGCGCCAATCGATATCGCTCCCACCGCCGCAATACCGCTTCCCAAAAAGTGTCTTCGTGTGACCGGCTGTTTTCTCATGGTTAATCTACTTCTACTCATCCCGCGACGGCTTCGTGCGCAATCGTTTGATCTGTGAGCGACGCGACTTCTTCTCGAGCGTACGATTCTTTGCGCTGCGCGATATGCGTGTCGGTACCCGTTTGGCGGGCCGGTAGTTCAAACTCTCGATCTTCTTGCGGAGCTTCTGCAGACAGATTGCCTTATTTCGATGTTGGCTGCGTTCCTGCTGCGAAGTAACGACCACGCCTGAAGGTGAGTGCCTTAGTCGAACGGCGCTTTCCGTTTTGTTCACGTGCTGTCCTCCGGGTCCACTTGAACGAAACGTGTCCACTTCGCACTCCCGCAACAGCTCTTCATCTGATTCAGGCAATTTGATCACAGAACTTCATCATAACTCACGGCTGTTAGACGCCGGGAGTGTCATGGAGTCAGTACCGGGAGCGGTAGCGACCGGGTAACAATACCAGCAATCTCGTTTGATGCTATTGGCTTGACCCGGTCGCTATCGCTCCCGGTACTGACCTCATCTCATACCGATTGCGTGTTACATTTGCGCTTCAGAAACGTATGAGGCCACCGCTTCCCACCGTTGCAGGAGTTGGTCCCAGCGGTCAATGGCTTCCGGCAGACGCCGGCCTGACCCCGCTGACCTTTTCTCAACATTGGGTTATTCGGTATCATTCGAGCCGCAATCGGAGACGCTCGAGATAACAGATCAAGCGGTGTCGTGAGCGTCAGCCTGCGGCACGAGAGTATGGTCGATTATTATCAGGTTCTCGGGGTCAAGCACACTGCCTCATCAAAAGAGATCAAGGCGGCATACAAGCGGCTCGCGCGCCTGCAGCATCCGGATCTCAACGGCGGCTCGGCCGAAGCCTTCGTTCAACTCTCGCATGCCCGGGATATTTTGATTGACCCAGCGAGCCGCGCCGCGTATGACGCTCAGCGCCACGCCACGCCTGGCCCGGGTGCTTATGCTGCAGCTCTGAAACCACCTGGTGAAGACTATTTGCGACGCGCCCGGTCCGATGTTCGCATCAGACAGAATCTCGAAAACTTTCTGAGCGCTGAACGCAAAGAGGCACGCGCACTGCGACAAGCTGTCTTTCCAATTGTGGCGTTCCTATTCGCCGCGTTCTGCGTGGCGCTAATACGGCCTCGTATCTGGCGTTACTCCGGCACGACCGGACGGGCGGTGATATTAACGCTGGTTAGCCTGGGCGTATGTCACACTGTGCTGAAGATTTGGACCGCCATTAAACTGCTTCCCGAGGATCAATCCGGCGCGAAGGGGGTTAACCTGCCGCTGCTCGGCAAAGCCTTGAGCGGACGTTGGGCCCTCTTCTTAATTGGGCTCGCGGCGATCGGGTGCGGATTGGTCGGCACTTTAATTGGTATGTCTCTCAGCGACCTTTTGTCGATGGCCATGCCCAGGTTCTTTGATCAGTCGATTCGCCTGGAGTTGCTGCTCTACCCCTGGGTCATGGTCTTGTTTCTCAATGCCTGCCATTCGGTCAGTCAAAGACTCGACATATAAATTGGTAACTGCCACGCCGTAATGGGGTCAGGCCTGCAATTCTGCAATTCTGATCGGAGCAACCCTTCGGGTTGCGCACCTATCGTCGCCGAGTGAGTCAGTACCATCGCGTAGGCAATTTCAGCTCATACGTCTTTGGGACGTCAGGGTACAACGAGTCCGCCTTAGGCGGACGAATGATAGTAGCCCACCGCTTTAGCGGTGGGATCACGTCACGGCTTGTTTCGCAGTCCGTGCAGCGGACGGCTGAGGTCTCGCACAACATCATTTTCAATCGTCCGCTTCACGGACTCACTGTTCAGTTGGCAACACGACCCCACCGCTAAAGCGGTGGGCTATTTTCATTCGTCGGCTTCGCCGACTCGTTCGAGGCGCAGCCTCGAAATAAATGAAGTGAACCACTCGCCGGAAAGGCGGAGCCTTTCCGCTAGGTGCTGCGGCAAAGCCGCACGGGATCTCGTAGAGGCGACTAGTGGAGACTTTGATCCCCTCGCTACGCTCGGGGTACTCATTAGCTGACCAAGCTTGAGCCCGACCTTTATCCGCGCGCGTTTGAATTTCAATCGCGCGAGAAATAATTTTCCGATCGGAGATCACCAGCGCCAGTTGATTCTGTAGCCGTGCGCCAACAGGGTCAGATCGTCTCTGACTCTGGCCCAATCGTTGCTCGCGTCGCCTCCCAGCTGATGTCTCCGCATGAAGGTATTGATCGATCGGCCGCGGACTAAGACTTCCCGGGCCAGATTGGGCGCGTATCTATGATCCTCCGCTTTATCTTTCAATTTATCCGTGGCGTGTTCGAACTGCTTAACATTCTCGTTGATTTCATCCTCTGCACGAGTCCCGTCGAGCGGGCTGCGATCCAGCGCGTGGTCGAGAGAGCTCTTGAAGGTGTCTGTGTCAGTTTCGAGATTGCGAATGATCTGGCGGACATCGGTGCGAACCACCGTAGTACGTTGGGCGCGCGCATTCATAGTCGAGAGCGTCAAGAGCAGCGAGCAGGACAAGGCCAAATTAATAACTCTTCTCATCATCGATTACCTCCGCGGTTGAAAGAAGGAAATTATGTCATCTTGTGCTCAATTTATGGAGACTGAGATGTACCTGTTTGAGGTAGAGGCGGGCTTGCGGCATCATAGCTGCCACACTGCATCACTACCATCGTCTGTGGTGGCCCCACCATACGAGCCATGTCAGTACCGGGAGCGGTAGCGACCGGATCATGTGGGGGGTCAAGCAACTGGGTCAGGCCTGATTTTGAGATTCTTCGGACGCCACTGCTTGCGATCTGTGGCTCGCGCTTCGCGCTCGGTGCGGACGGGGACGTCCGCGCTCCCAGCACGAGGTAAGATCGTTTCTGGGAATGGATACGCTATCCCTTCCTCACCTCAGCATACTTCGAAGGTTTCACGCGATTAATGTCCGCGAGGCATTCCTGTTCGCTCTTATAGCCTTCGCCGGAGTCGGCGATGATGCGGCCGTTGGCGGCTTTCAAGTGCCAACGCCATTCGCCTTTGCTGTCTTTGAAGTAGTAGTAGGTCATGAGGATCTCCCTAACACATTGCCGGTTGCGAATTTGGTCGGAACAATACGATAAATCTGCAATCGGAGGTTGGCAGTTGGCAATGGTGAAGCCCGGTCGCTACCGCTCCGGGTACTGACTCCATCGCTACGAGGTCAGTACCATCCGCGTGAGCGGATGGGATCATCGCGCAAGTCGCGCCCTGATCCCACCTGCTGACACAGGTGGTACTGACAGCGTCTCTAACGGTCGTAGCGTCTCCACCCAAGCCGTCTCCAGCTAGGCCGTCTCCAGCTAAGCGGTTTCCAACTTAGCGCTCTTCAACTAAGCCCTCTCCAACTAAGCCGTTGGTGGTGACGGGTGTGGTGGCGGCGCGGGCGAAGTCGGCGCGCGTCTGGGGGCGCGCTCGATGTGGCTGGCGCTGAACCATTCAGTTTGATCTTTCGCGTTGAACTTCGAGGATTTCACGCCAAACTTTTGAATCTTTCGCGCTGGACTTTGGGGATTTCACGCCGGACTTCGAATCTCTTGCGTTGGACTTGGAGGATTTTGACAGAGGACGTGGACCCTTTGTGGTGGGCTTGCCTCAAAAGTCGATTAAACTTGGTAATGAGTTTCGTGTAGTTCGTGTGAGTTCGTGGATCGTTTCTGTTCGTTCGAGAAAAAAGGACGATCCACGAAATCTCACGAAGCAACACGAACGGGACACTTCTGAGTTCGACTGGAGCGCAACCGTCTCGGTTGCCCGCGTTAGCAAGCGAGGACGCTTGCGCTCCAGTCGAACCCAGCGCGCAAACAATGGGGGGAGCCGCGGAGCGGCGACGCGTCTAGGTCCAGAGGTACTTCTCTTCGAACTCTATCGCGTGACTCCTCTGCTAGCCCAGGTCGCCGCTCCGCGGCTCCCAAAATTTATTAACCATCGTTACCCAAGGCTCGCAAAGCCTCGCCCTGGGCTTAACTATCTCCGCTGCTTCGCAGCTCGTTGGGGCTCCGGGCTTGAGGTCCGGTATGTCCAGAGGTTTTTCTCTTCGAACTCTCTTTATGCTGTCGTGCGCTCCGCGCACTAATCAACTACCCGCGAAGCGGGTGGCAGCCGACTAACCCGCGCGGCGGGTCACAGCCGCGCCACAAACGACTATCGCTCGCCTTCACTCAATTCGCAGCGCAATCTTACCCAGATGGTGTTCAGTAAGCGCCTCGTGCGCCTTACTCGCTTCTTCCAGTCGAAACGTTTTGTCCACGTGGACTTCAAACGGACCAGAATCGATCAGGTCGTTGAGCCTTTCGATGAGGGCCGGGCTGGTCTCTCCATCGTACGCTTCAATTGCGATACCATCACGAGCAGTCGGCTCAGGCATCACGCCATGTGGATACGCGATCCGTCCTCCCTGGCGAATCGCTGACAAGGCTTCATCAGTTTCCTCGCCTCCCGCGGTGACGAGTGCGGCATCGATTCCGTTGGGTGCGAATTCCTTCGCTGCGTTCAGCACATTATCTCCGCGTCCATCGACTGCGCTGTCAGCGCCCAGTTTTTTCGCCAGCTCTACACCGTCGTCACCGGACGCGATGGCGAACACCTTGGCGCCGAGACGTTTGGCGAGTTGTATGGCCAGGTGTCCAATGCCGCCGCTCGCGCCGATGACCATCAACGACTCGCCCGACTTCAAACCAAGTACTTTTTCCAAACCCGTTAGTGCGGTCAACGCATCGGTGGGCAACACCGCTGCTTGTTCAACCGATAAGTGACCAGGAATGAGCGAAGTATTATCGGCCTTCACCGCCGTATACTGAGCGTAGAAGCCACCTTTCGGATTTCCGAGCTCTGCGGCGTAAACACGGTCGCCTTCTTTGAAGCGATTTACGTCCTGGCCGACTGCAGCGATCGTGCCGGCCCCATCAGTGCCAAGCACGTAGGGAAACGTGGGTTTCGTTCCCATTATTTCGACAAATCGGCCTTCACGCTCATACGGATCCCACGCGCCTACGCCGGCAGCTTCGACTCGAATCAGAACCTCCTGCGCTTCGATTTGGGGGATGGGTAAGTTTTGTATTTTCAATGCTTCGGGACCGCCAAACTTATCGAGCGCGACGGCCTGCATTGTTTGCGCTTTTGCCTGTGATGTTTGTGCCATGATTTTACGTACACCTCTGTCTCTTAATCGTTCAAGGAATTTCGCGAATCCATAGATCTTTGCGAATGATCAAATCACACCAGCAAACACGATGCCTGTGAGGATATCTCCGCGATTGATGCTCCAGGCCGGCTTTGCAAAAGTCGGCGAAGCCGACGAATGATAATAGCGACCGATTTATCGGTGACGCGGACGGCTGAGCTGCGTTTCGTGATGGTTCGTGTGATTTCGTGGATCGTTCTTTTTGGCGGCGTAACGGACGATCCACAAAATCACACGAACTAACACGAAGAAAAACATGAAGAGGAATTCGAGTTTTGACACGGGCTCTAAAGCGCTGGGCTATTATCATTCAGTCCGCTTCGGCGGACGATAGAAAACCACTTTTGCAGCAAAGCCCCACAGGCCCTCGTCCCCGACCCTTCTCCCAGCGGGAGAAGGGAGATAAATTTTCAATTTGCATTTTTCAATTTACAATTCGCATGCTTATGACCCCTGCCGCCGCCCTTAACCCAATGACCACTCCGCCTCTCCCCGAAGAGATCGAACTCCATCGCGACCGCATGTGGCGGCGCGACGAAGAGCTCCGCATTGAACGCGCGGTTGACGCCGAACGTTTCATCGAAGACGTGGGCTTTGCCAATACGCTGACAGATGCCCGTCGCGCCGGTCCATCGCTGTACATCGCGGTGTGCGGTCGCCGCGATGTGAGTCTCCCCCGCAACGTCCAGAAGGACGAAGAGACGCGCCTCACCTGGTACCTCAAGGACGAGGTCATGCGCCGCGGCCGCGTTTACTACGCGAAACTCGCGGGGGGTCGCTCGATGTTTGTCGCGCCGCGCTTGATCAGCCATTTCGCCGCCATCTGGATGCCGCGGCGCAAAGACGAGCCAGAAGTTTTGTCAGACGCAGCCCAGCGTGTTCTCAAAGTGCTCCGGCGCGAACACGAACTGGCCACCGCGGACCTGCGCGCGGAAAGCGGAGTCACCGAACGTGCGGCATTCACCCGCGCACTCGATGAGTTACAACGCCAGATGAAAGTGATCCCGCAGGACGTCATCTATCAACCGACGTTTTCCTACATCTGGATGCTGGCCGAAGACCGGTTTCCCGCAGAGCTGAGAAAACGGGGCGACACATCAGGCGTGGCCGCCAGGCGCAAGATGGCGTTGCGAGAGATCGCTCGAGCATTTCTGGCGGGCGCCGGGATGTCGGTACTCGGCGAGACAGCGCGCGCTTCCGGTTTAAGCCGCGTTGAAGCGGGTTCCGGAAACCATCAACTGGTAGACGAAGGATATGCGGTACGGCTCAGTCGAGGGATATACAGGCTCGCATCGTTGAAGGACGACTAACGTCACAGGTCAGTCGACTGGAGCGCAACCGTCCCGGTTGCACTTTCGCGCTTCGCGCTCATGCAAGCGAGACGCTTGCGCTCCAGTCTCGTTTGCGCTCCAGTTCGTTCTGGCAAATGGTCTTGAGGTATTTCAGCCTGCTCTCGTGGCTATAAACATCTCGCTCATCTGGAGCGAAAGCAAATTCACCTGTTGCACTTGTAAGTTGAATTCACCTTTTGAAATCGAATAACATCTAAGGAGAATGGTGATGAAAAAGATTACTCTGTTTGTTTTATTGGCTGCTGTGTCGACGTTTGTCGCCGGATGCGGAGCCCCGGCTCCTAACACCGGAGCAAGTAATGCAAACACAAATACGACCAAACCGGTGGCGAACGCACCGACCGCCGACGCGTTGATGGCCTTGGACAAACAGGCTAATGAGGCTTATGTGAAGGGCGATTCAAAGTTTTTTGAGGAAATGCTGAGCGACAAGTTCGTCATTGTCACCGACGACGGCCAGCGGATAGACAAGGCGGCAACCATCAAGATGATCGCCGGCGTCAAGTGCGACATAAAGTCAATGGACCTGACTGAGCCCGCGATGTCGATGATCGACGCGGACACTTATGCGCTCAGCTATAAGGCCAGCTGGGACGGCACGTGCAACGATCCCGACGGGAAGCCGACTAAAGTGCCGAGCCCGATCCGTTCGGCCAGCATCTGGGTCCGCAACGGCGACAAATGGCAGGCCGTTTTCCACGGCGAGAATTTGATCGTTGATCCGAAGATTCCGCCAAAGGCCGCACCCGCAGCTTCGCCCAAAAAGGAAGAGCCGAAGAAGGATGACCAGTCGGCGGCTAATTCAAATACGGCTGCTAACACTCCTGCTCCGGCCAATGCCACGCCCGATGCCAACACCGACGCGCTCGTCAAGGTCGAACTCGCGCTCTGGGACGCGTGGAAGGCACACGACGCCAAAAAGCTCGACGAGCTGATGGCCAGGGAAGTTTCATTTGTGAATATATTCGGCACCGCCCTGCCAACCAGGGCCGATGCACTAAAGGACTGGACCGGGACCAATTGCGAGATCAAAAGCGTCAGCGTCTCTGATGGCTTCGCCTCGGCTCTTTCGCCGAGTGTCGAGCTGCTCACCCGCAAGGGCACTGCCGACGGCACCTGCGGCGGTCAGCAGGTCGGAGGAACTGATATCTGGGGCGTGTCAATTTATGTTAAGGACGGCGATGCGTGGAAGTTCGCCTTTGGCATGAATTTGTCCGCTATGGGAGATTGAGACCGTCAGGTCGGGATGCGGGTTCTCGTCCGTCAACTGCAACGGCTTCGCCGTCTGATGTGCGGAAAGCCTTTGGCTTTCCATGCTGGAGTGCGTTGTAATTCGGCGACTTAGCCAAAAACTTCGATTTCGACCGATTTCGTCCATCGTCGCTCGATCGTGCGTCAGATTGGGGAGACCCTGATCTTGTCTTGTTGATCTTCGCGGGTTCAGCTGCCGAGTTAGCACTTAACAAAGCTGTCGATTGGCTCTTCTTCAACTGGTGAGATCCCATGGGACTGGTGACTGGGGTCAGGCCTGCGATTCGTGCGATTCTCACAAATTTGCCATCGCCGACAAGCTAATAAAGCATATCGAACACCACCGGACGTCGCTCCAAGCGTAACAAGCGCAGGGGTCTTCTTCAGTCTTGACGCCCGACGAGGCTTCGAAAACAATTAGATAGGTGAAACTAACCTGACAAACCCGAGCGTGATGGAGTTTTACTTTGCAAAAACAATTGCCACTAATTCGGTCTGCGGCTCTGCTCGCTCTTGTCGTTTTGACTTGTAATCACGATCGCTCGGCGGCGGGAGAAGGCATGTTTGAGACTCCCGTCTACCGTCGTCCTGCCGTAGGAGCGATTCGGTGGGACGCTTGGATTGGCTCTTTCGCTGGCTACGATGTCGGTGTGCAGGTCGAAAAATCGCTTGGCCCTCAGCGGTGGCACTATCGGCTGCCGTTTTATTCCGAAGAGCTTTCAGACACAGAGGTACGGATTCGCGGCAACACACAGGCAGTCATGGACCAGGAGATTGGCTACGCGCATCGCGCTGGACTCGACTATTGGGCCTTTGTGATGTACCCAGGGGATAACCCCCAGACACTTGGTGGGCTCGACCTCTATTTGCGCAGCTCACGCAAAGGCGACATCAACTTCGCCATGATTGTCCAGTCCTACACCTTCGGCCATGCGGACATCGCTAGATTGATTGGCTACTTTCTCCAAAGCAATTATCAAAAGGTCGCAGGTGGTCGGCCGCTCTTATTTCTGGCGGGACCAGAGAAGGTCGACGATCCCGCCTGGCCCGACATTAAGAAGCGAATCGAGCAACTGCGAGGGGCGGCGGCCAGGGCCGGCTCTAAGAGGCCTTACATCGTTCACTTGTGGGGTTGGAATGGGGCCAAAGATGTTATCCATTGGCTGAATCTGGATGCAATGGGAGCCTACTCGCTGAATTTCGGCGATCGAGCAGCGCCTTACGCGATGCTCGCCAGCAAGGCTCAATCCAAATGGGACGACTGGAGAGCCACGGGAGCAAAGGTGTGTCCGTTAGTTACCACCGGATGGGATCGGCGCCCGCGTGTCGAACATCCAGTCTCGTGGGAAAAGCCGGATCCACCCGACGCAATCGAGTTTTATTATGCGATGCCAACACCCTCTGAGTTGGCCGCGCACCTTAGGGCGGCACTTGATTGGTGTGCAAAGTATCGCTCCACCGCGGATGGCTCCGTCGTTCTGATATATGCTTGGAACGAATTTGATGAAGGCGGCTGGCTGGTACCGAGTCTGTGGCCCAGCCAGGGTGCGCAGCGCATCGAAGCTATTCGGCAAGTACTACGTGATTGGCAGCCATAGGTGTTGGTTTTTATTTACGATTACTCGGTTCCCACACCAAGCGAAAGGGCAGCTCGCTCCCAGAACAAAAGCGCCGTCCTAAGTGCTTAGTGCGATTCGGGCTCAGCGCGATTCGTGTCGAGTCGGTAACATCCGAAGGATTTACGGCATGACTCTTCCTAACCGAGTACCATGTGTCCAAACAGGACCAATTTACGGCACCGGCCGAAAGAAATTGGCCGTCACGTACTTGGCGACCTTGCGGCCGATCTGGTCCCCGTCGCGCATTGAGTGACGCCAGTGCAAGCCGGCCCAAACACGCGCATCATCTACCTCGCGCATAACCGCCTTAAGGTCGTAGTAAGTTCTTTCGGTCTGAACCAGCTGTGGAACGGTGATCTTGCTGGCGGTGATGGTCCATGTCACTTTGTTGGTTCCGAAGAATGCCGCCACCGCATCCGTTACTGCCGTCGAATAGAAGCCGTGTCCTGAGGGGTATTCGGGATGGTTGACCGTGAGCAGAGGTGTCCACGTCGGATCCGCGTCAGTGTCCGGGTTACCGTCAGTGTCGGCTTGCGGTATTGCCGTCCTCGGCCGCCACGATCTGTAGAAGTACTTAGCCGCGAAACCAGCGATTACTGCGTCGGCCGCTGAGCAATGTACCATCGCAAAAAGCCGGGCAGTCTCCCGAACGTTCAGGCCGCGGTTGATGGCCAATGCGATGAGATTGCGGTTCCATTGCACGTAGGTATGTTCCGACCAGAAGTAAACGATGTCGGTCTGCTCGAGGGTGCGAAATGCGCTGTTCGATCGACCATAGTCCCGAGTTTCGATGAAGTCTTCAGTGTATTCCTGCGAAGTCAGCGGGCTAGGACCGTCCGGCCTGAACTGCGCCGGATCACCATATGTAAACGGCTTGACCTGGCCGAGTTTGGCGTCGACCGGCTGGGTGCCGCAACCACCGTTCGGTTCGAACTCGCCAGGCGGTGGCGGGTCCGAACTGCACTGGTATAGCACCACGTTATCGAAGCCATCGTTGGCGCGGACGGCGAGCATGGTGGCTGCCACAGACTCACCCACTTGGATACCATCGATCTTGGCTTGTCCATCGGGGATCTTCACTATGTAAGCGTTGTATTGCACATCGAGATAAGGAACCTGCGAAGCGGCGACGCGTGCGCGCGCTGTGACGTAGGCGGCCGTTGCGACCGCTGCCCGGACATCTGCTCCAGCCGGCGCCGAGATGGCTGCCGCGTATGTTGTGTAGCCGCCTTCGATCGCAATAGCTGCGTCGTACATGGCGAGCTGAATTATTGTGTGAAGCACCTCAGAGCTAGCCGGAGGCCTCGGGGCACTTGGATTGTTGATTGCAGGTTGAATGATTCCTGCCCAGTCAGTGACAACGTTTTGCGCCAAGCTACTCTGCCCGTACAGGCCATAACAAAGCAGTAAACCAATTGAAGCGCAGAATTTTTTCACCATAACATCCTCCTGTCCGTTACAGTTGTGTCGAAACAAACGACTGAGGACTGCTGAACTCAATCGAACCACCGCATCAACGATTTACACGCAAAATCTTTTGGATTCTGGCCACCGGCGGCGTGTGGTAAAATTGTCGCTTCCCCCTACCTAAGCTTTAACCACAGACGTGGGCTCAAAGTCCTAAGAGTGGTCTTAGAGAATTCTTAGAGTTTGCTAGAGAGCTTATGTCACTTACCCTCAAGCACACTTATAGATTCGACTCTTTTGTGCTCGACGCGGACGAGCGTTTGCTGTTGCGAGATGGACGGAAGATACCGCTGACGCCCAAGGTGTTCGAAACGCTTCTTCTGTTGGTCAAGAACCAGGGTTCAATCGTCACCAAGGAGAAAATTCTGGAGACGCTCTGGCCAGATGTTTTTGTTGAGGAAAGCAACGTTACTTTCAACATCACGATGCTCAGAAAAGCTCTCGGCGATACGAAAGAGCATCCTGTTTACATAGAGACCCTTCCTCGCCGGGGTTATCGATTCAAGAGCGCGGTGAGAGAGGTCCTGGAAGACGCGCGTGCCAACCACCGGCCCGAAATAAGATCTCTCGCGGTGCTGCCGCTTGCTAACCTATCTGGCGATCCAGCGCAGGACTATTTTGCCGATGGGATGACCGAGACACTGATTTCAGGGTTGGCCAAGATAGGAGCATTAAGAGTAATTTCGCGGACCTCCGTGAGGCAGTATAAGGG
>JBKPEE010000109.1:0-9787 GCA_046728235.1 Acidobacteriota bacterium | reverse complement strand
CCCCTGAGAAGTTTACGCGCATCAATGTTCTCCGTACCTTGTGGGCCTAGGGGCTCGCACTAGTTACATGCAAGTTATGGGAGGGAAGGTAAACCAGTTGACGCGGGACTGCCTCACATAGCTTGATGCCATTTCGTCAGTTTTGCGGGATTGCGAAACGACCTGATCGACATCCGGGTGGATTTGCGCCAATTACAAATCGCGCGCCAGGCAAGTTCGCCGCCGCACTAAACTCATCGGGAAAGTTGGATGCACGTTATGCCGAATCCCTCTTCCCAGCGGTCATTCGTGCGGGAACGAGTGCTGCTGAACGAGCTGAACCACAGAATCAACAACGAGCTCTGCTCTGCTATCAGCGTCGCATCGCGGCATCCCCGCATTAGACGAGTCCTCGGGCACCATCACGACGCCGTTCGACGCCACCGAGGACTCTCCAGTCGATAACCGTCGTGACGACGGCGATGATGGGGACGCATAGCAGTGCGAACTTTTCATATGAGGGGCGGGTGCACAAGGAAAGGCAGAACCCCATGGGCGAGACCCCGATTTCTCGCGGCTTCAGGTCACGACGGCAGGCGGAAACCCCTAAAGACCGCGTACCGCCTGGGCAATATGTGACGACAGATTTCCCGATTCTTTCGGCTGGACCAACGCCGCAAATCAAGCTCGAAAATTGGAATTTCGCTATTCAGCTTGGCGCATCGCTGCTTGGAAAATGGAACTGGGCAGAGTTCGAGTCTCTGCCGCAGACCACGATCAAGACGGATATTCACTGCGTCACGAAATGGTCGAAGCTTGATACAACATGGCAAGGCGTGACGTTTGATGAACTATTGAAGACGGTAGGCCTAACAGAACCGCCCGCTTCTTACGTCATGGCTCACTGCGATGGAGGTTACACAACAAACATCCCCGTGATGGATCTTATTGGGGGTAAGGGGATGATCGTGACCCGGTATGAGAGCTTGCCGATTCCACCAGCGCATGGTGGTCCAGCTCGGGTGCTCGTCCCGCATCTCTATTTTTGGAAAAGTGCAAAATGGGTCCGGAGACTCCGCTTTATGGAAAAGGACCAGCCCGGCTTCTGGGAGTCACTAGGCTACCACAATTATGGCGACCCCTGGAAAGAGCAGCGATATGACGGCGACTGAGACAGCGACCCAGCCCGTGCGGCGGCTCGAGTGGCAGCTGGCGCAAGTACGCGAAGTTGTCGTCGAAACTTATCGAGTAAAGAGCCTCATGCTGCACGTAACCAATTGGCAGGGACACCTGCCAGGGCAGCATGTCGATATCCGTCTCACGGCCGAAAACGGCTATCAGGCGCAGCGCAGCTATTCGATCGCTTCGCCCCCCGAAGATGACTTAATCACTTTGACTGTGGAGCGCGTGGATGATGGCGAGATTTCTCCATATCTCGTCGACGATCTTCGCGCTGGCGACCAGTTCGAACTACGGGGACCTATCGGCCGCTATTTTGTTTGGACGGTCGCCGCGCATGGCCCTGTATGGCTCATTGCAGGCGGATCGGGCATTGCACCCCTGATGGCGATGCTCCGTCACCGCGCCAGGCGGAAGATTCGCGCTCCAGCTTTGTTGCTGTATTCATCCAGAAGTCTGCACGACCTCATCTATCGAGAGGAACTCGATATGATGGCGCGCGGCGATCCTGATTTGCGCGTTGTCAATACGTTGACCCGCAATCAGCCAGAGAGGTGGACGGGCCCTCGCGGGAGAATCACTAGTGCGCTGCTCGGTGAGGTCGGCTTTCCGCCCAAGCAAAATCCGAAAATTTACGTTTGTGGGCCTACATCTTTTGTCGAGGACGTCTCCAGGTTTCTGGTAGAACTTGGATATGATTCTCTCACAATCAAGACGGAACGTTTCGGACCTTCAGGAGGATAAGTACCATGACTGAAAACGTGTCTGAGCTCGTGCTGGATGGCAATGCTGCGGCAGGTCTTCTTGAGGAGATCTTCGCTCGTGAGATAACCAGCGCACACGTTGAGTGCGAAGAATGCGGCCAGATCACAACGGTGGCGTCTTTGCGCCTGTATGCACCTGCGATGGGAGCGGTTCTAAGGTGCGCCCGTTGCGATGGCGTCCTCATTAGGGCCGTGCATACAGCGCACGGTCGATGGCTCGAAATGAAAGGCGCACGCCACCTGAGATTTTAATCGTCCATCTATCGTAGTGACGGAGTGGTGCCAATATGCCCTGGCCTATTTGAATTGGGAATGTTAAGTTGCTCTATCAGAAACGGAAAACTGCACCATGAGAGAACGCTCGGGTGCTACTTCGCCGGTCTCAGCTGCGGAAGAGCCGATAGTATTCGTTATCGATGATGATCCTCTCACGCTCGGCTCACTGAGTACCTTGTTTCGTTCAATCGGGTTGCGCGTCGAGGCGTTCCCATCCTCAACCGAATTTCTTCAACATGAGTTGCCCGCCGTCCCGAGCTGCCTAGTCTTGGACGTCAGACTGCCGCGGTTTAGCGGTTTCGATCTGCAGGCGGAACTTCGCCGCTTGGGTATCCTCATACCGGTCATCTTCATCACCGGGCACGGTGATATTCAAATGTCTGTCAAAGCCATGAAGGCCGGAGCCGTCGACTTCCTGACCAAGCCTTTCCGCGATCAGGAGATGCTCGATGCGGTTACGGCCGCGCTCGAGCGCGATCGAAAGCGGCGCAGTGAGGAGAGATCCCACCTGGACGTCCAGGCCCGATTCGCGTCATTAAGCTCCCGCGAGCGCCAGGTCATGGCACTGGTGACGGGCGGCTTTATGAACAAGCAGGTCGCGGACAAGATGGGCATAAGCGAACCGACGGTAAAGATTCATCGGGGCAGCCTCATGCGAAAAATGCGTGCCAAATCGTTGGCCGATCTAGTTCTCATGGCAGAAGATCTCGGGATCCGTGGACAGGAGAAATAAGAAGAAGACCAGGCAGCGCGGACGGATCTACTCCAGTATCCCGTGCCCTCCTACTCCCTGCTATCGACCGCCGCATCGATGAATCTACAGAGATCATCCACATCCACTACCACTCAGGTATTATTTCCCGAGTAGCCGCTCCGTGGCACCATCGTGTACCGCGCGGTCGGTCGTTTTGCTGCCGGGAATGGAACGAACGGTGACAGAAATCCCGCTTATATCGATCGTTGACGACGACGATTTGACTCGTGCGGCTATAGAAGACCTCGTGAGATCCCTTGGATTTTCAGCACGCACGTTCGCGTCAGCCGAGTCGTTTCTGCAGTCCTCATCGGTCACGGAAACGCGGTGTCTGATACTTGACATCCAAATGCCAAACATGAGCGGCGTCGAGCTGCAGAATCATTTGTCTCGTAGCGGCCTTGACATTCCGATTGTTTTCATCACCGCCCATCCCGACGAGACCGTTAGGGCCCGCGCATTGAACGCCGGAGCCGTCTGCTTCCTCCACAAGCCATTGGACCTCCGGGGGCCTCGACTTGTCGACTGTATTTACGCGGCACTCAGCAGACACAAGGGGCCTGCCCCGGCCACTTAGTCGTCGATTTTGTCCAGACGAACCGCTCCCACGCACGGCCTTTTAAGCCATAACTGCGCAACCCACCGCCGCTGTGAGATTCTTATCGCGGGCTGAAAGGTCCACTCGCACTGCAGTGCTTGGAGGCCGCCCTTTAGCCATCCAGCGAAGCCAAACCAGACTTTCGTGCTACCCCTTAATACGAAAAGGATACTGGAGGTGACCTACGTCGGATAGAGGTGCTCGGGTTGCGAAAATATCATTCCGCGCGAATGCCGCGCTTAAACGCAGAACTCAGCGGGTGAATGATGACGATTAATCCCTCAACATTAGCCACACCCGTAGCCACACCTGAAACAAGCTACGAAAGAGCACCCACGCTTTGGCATGCTGCGAATCAAGATCTGCGTCATGAAGGCCATCTCGAGCAATCCGGAATAAGCTCAGACGTGGCTACCGCCCGGCCGACCCGCGATCTCTTCGATGAAACCGTCGAAATTTCTCCAATCGAGGCAGTCAAGCGGCACAGCAGCGGACGGTATGGGATCGTGGTAGAGAGCATCTACGCACGGGTCCGAAGCGGGATCCAAATCAAATACAGTGCCCCCGTGCACCTGCTCGTGTTGTACGAGGATGGCGCTCGACGGGAGGGCGAAACGTCGATAGACGGGATACCTCCATCGACACTTCGAAAGTTTGCAAACAAGCTGACGTTCGTGCCCGCTGGGCATCTCTATCGTGAGTCGCATAGGACCAGTGCGCCCGTTCGCATAACGTATCTATATCTCGATCCAGCTAAGCTCCAAGGAGCCGTTCCTGCGGATGCCATGTATACGCCAAAGGTATTCTTCGAAGATGCAATACTCTGGGCGACGGCCATCAAATTGAAGAGCGTGCTCGAGAACGATAACATCAGCACAGCGTACCTGGAAGCGGTGGTCAGTGCACTTGCGCACGAGCTCTCCTGCTCGGGTCAGGAGCTCACTCGGGCATTGCCAGCCAATCGTGGCGGCCTCGCCAGCTGGCAAATGCGCGCGGTCAGTACCTACATCGAAGAGCATCTCAACGAGCATGTATCTCTCGCCACGCTCGCACAACTTACTCGGCTGAGCCAGCATCATTTCTGTCGGGCATTCAAGCGCTCCTTTGGAATTCCACCGCACAGCTATCATCTTCAGCGGCGCATCCAACAAGCAAAAGTACTGTTGTCCGACCGAACGACTTCGATCACGGACGTTGCTTTGAGTTCAGGTTACTATAACAGCAGCTCGTTCAGCACTGCCTTTCGTAAAATTACTGGGCAGACTCCACGCGAATTTCGCAGAAATTTACAAGTGGCGTGAATGCGCCAACATTCAATGCCGGGCACTCGAACCCACAAAGATGGAAACAACAGCAAGCACATTTGATGATCGCGAAGTATCGTTTTGGACGAGGCGCCAGCTCTAAAGGTCGCCGATCTCGGCATATGAATATATGGGCAATGTGAATTGAAAAATGGCACCCCGGGGAGTGTTTGCGGTCGCCCATAATCGTCCCTGATGAGCTTCAATGATCGAACGGCAGATCGACAGTCCCATCCCCAAGCCGGCGGGCTTGGTAGTGTAGAAGGACTCGAACAACCGATCGACGCTCTCGGTAGCCAACCCTGGACCCGAGTCCCGAACCGCGAGGAGCACGCCCTCCGATTCGGTCCGGGTGCTGATCAGCAATTCCCGAGGCCCTTCGCTCATTCCGCTCATCGCCTCGATAGCGTTGACCACTAAATTGAGAATCACCTGTTGTAACTGGACTCGATCGCCCTGAATGGCTGGCAGGCGCTCCGCTAGCTGCAGGTTGACCGAAATGCTGTTCTTCGCTATCTCGCGTCGTGTCAAATCTACAATTTCCAGGACCGCGTCGTTGATGTCCACTCTATTCTTTCTTGGGGGCGCTTTCTTGACGAGGGCCCGTATCCGGTCGATGACGACGCCGGCCCGAATGACGGCCTCCACGATAGAACCGAGCGACCGGCGGGCCTCCTCCAGGTTTGGCGGTTGTGGACGGAGCCAATTCAAAGCGGACTTGGCGTACGTGATTGCCGCTCCGATCGGCTGGTTGATTTCGTGGGCAATCGAAGCCGTCAGCTGCCCCATCGTTGCGACCCGGTTTGCGTGCGCGAGCTCCATCTGTACCTGAGTATATGCCCGTTCGGCTCTCTTCTGCTCGGTCAGGTCGAGAACGAAACCGACACCCTCATCCGAGCTTCCCTCTAACATTGCGCGACCGATCAGTACTGGCGCGCGGCTACCATCTCTCCGCAAATATTCCGTCTCATACGGTTTAGCGGTTCCGGTCGCCTCCAGCTCCGCTACACGTTGATCCGTTGCACCGCGCCATTCGGCAGGGGTCAGTTCCATCCAATTCAGGCGGCCAGCCATGAGATCCTCTCGCCCGTATCCCACAATGCGGAGAAAGGCTTCGTTGGCATCAATGATCCGTCCGTCAGCACACCAAATGAAGATCCCTATGATATTGGAGTCGACCAGCCGTCTTATCCTCGCTTCCCGGTCTTGTAGCTCATCATAGAGACGAATATTCTCCAATGAGACCGCCGCCTCTGACGCTAAGAGTTTGAGGACGACAATCTGATCAGGCGTGAAGGCGTGCAAGGCCAAGTTGTTCTCGAGGTACAGCGCTCCAACCAGTCTGGTTTCCTTGAGCAATGGGAGGCAGAGAATTGAACGTGCTTGGTGCCGAAGAATGTACTCGTCGGCGGAAAACTGCTTCTCGCTTGACGCATCCTTCAGTAGGACGCTCTCCCTTGTTCGGACAACGTAGCGAAGGACCGATTCTGGAAGATCCGCGGCGGTTACGTTTTTTTGCTGCGGACCGACTGCCACCGTATCGCTGCCGGTCGTGGCTTCCGCCACGATCCGATACTCATCACCTCGCGCAAGGATCAATAAACCTCGCTCAGCACCCGCGTGCTCAATTGCAGTCCGCATGATTGTGTCGATCAGTTTCTCCGCAACGGTCTCACCTGATATGGCTTGTGAAAGTTTTATTACGGTAGCAAGATCCAGGTATTCGACTGACGTCACGATCGTGCTCGTCGGATCGAGCATCGGCTTTTCGTGTCTGAGGTGCGGATATAGCTCGTCGAGTTGCCGGACTTTCCCATCGGCTCCCCATTGCAGATAGGAGTCGCGAGCGTCCCGTAGATACGTGTTTGCGATCTTGTCGAAGCCACGTGTCATGTAGAAGCGCGCAGCGAGCTCGTTGGCGAGCCCCTCATTGTGCACAAATCCGTTCGCCTGCGCCGAGCGGATGGCCTGTTCGTAGAGCCGCTCGGCATTGAGCTCGCGGCCTTGAATGCGTGCGATCTCTGCGCCTACTAGTGCGGCGCGGTTTTCAAAATTCTCCGGGCAAACCTCCGCCCATACTTCGAGCTGCCTGTGGTGGGTGGCCAGAGCCTCGAAATGCTGCCGTCTCTGGTCGGGAAATGCGGAATCCCAGGATGCCGCATGCGAAAGCGCACCGTAGAAATGAAACTCTGCCGTTTCGAACTGTGATGGTGATGTCCAAAGTACCCGTTGCGCCCTCGATGAGGCATCCACGGCCAAAGCATATTCCCCGGCAAAGAAGTGGGCTTGCAGCTTTCGGATCGAGTACCAGCACTCGACTTCCGCCAAAGCCGGGTTATTGGCCAGATGGCGCTCGAATCGAAGCTCATCGAATCCCTCATCGTTGAACGAGCCAAATTTCGGGGTCAACCCGCGAAGCGTGCGGATAAGTCCGAGTTGCGCGGTGATTTGGCCAATGACGAGGCCGAACCGAATCTTGTGTGCAAACTCGAGACCATTCTCGGCTTCACGTTGCACCTCCACGAGCCGATCTCCCGCCGCGAGAAGGTTCGTGATTAGGTGGTTGCGGCTGTAAGCTGCATAGGTCAGGTCACCGATTTGGTTCGCGGCATCGAAGGCGCGGCGCACCAGATCGCGGCGGGCCTGGACATGGCGCGTCCAGGGCGTGACGTTATCTCCAAAGACCATATAGGTTCGGGCCTGAAAGCGCTTCAATCCGCGCTTTTCGACCAGGTCATAGCCGAGCCGACCGAATTGAGAGCCAGCCTTATAGTTGCCGAAACGCGGTCCGGCTATCATAGCAAGGTATACATAGGCAACACACGAACCGTCGCTGTTGCCCCGCTCGAGGCTGAGATTGACCGCCATGCAGTTGGTCAGGGAATGAAGGTTCGCATCCGTAAACAATGCCGGTGGCATAACCTTGGTCAGAACATCCAGCGTCGCCAGGGACGCCGGATCGCTCATCAAGGGCAGCTCGATGAGCTCCTCGATCTTGCGGCTTCCCAGCTGGGACCAGATCCGCTCGTATTCTCGTTTTGCTTCCTCTTCTGTCGGATGCAGCGAGCATTCAACGCCCAGATGTCGGAGGTAGTCGAGGCAGACGGCAACCGCGCGATCGCTCTGATCGAGGGCCGTGTACAGATCGACGCGCAAGCAGGTGACGGTCGCTAATTCGACCGTGTTCGCGGCGCGCGATGAAAGCATACTCAAGCGCTCTCCGGCGGCCGCCGACTGGCCGGTCAGGAACTCGCATTCGGCTCGGTGCAATTCCAGCGAGAAGGCGAGGTCATGCCGGCGCTCCCAAGAGCCGTCCACCAACAGTGCTGCGCCACCGACGAGATACTTGAGCGCCGAGGCGTAGGCCGTAGAAGCCTTCGCGCGCTTGCCCGCGATCAGGTTGAGCTCGGCCAGCTGCTCGCGTTCCCCTTGCGAGGTGATCAAGGCCGCGCCGCGGTTGAGCTGATTGACAAGGTCGAAAATCGCTTCCTCCCTCTGTTCTGGAGGGATATGGGCCGCGAGCAGCCTTCCTATTCGGAGATGGGCCTCGGCGCGTAGCTTTTCCGGGATCAATGAATAGGCTGCTTCCTGGACGCGGTCGTGTAGGAACTTATAGGAATCTTCCGAGCGGAAGATGAGGCCCGTTCGGACCGCTTCCCAAAGCTTGCGATGCATTTCCTCCTTTGAGCCCTGGTAGACCATCATAAGCAGGGCAAACTCCGCGCTATTGCCCAGACAGGCAAGCTGCTGCAATGCCTTCTGGGTTTCGGCGGGTAGACGGTTCAACTTCCTCACCATGAGGTCCACCACATTATCGGTGTAACCCCTCGCGTGAATTCGATTCAGGTCCCAGCACCATTGCGCCTTGGCGTGATCGAAGGTGAGCAGCCCTTCTTCGGCCAGCGATGAAACGAACTGAATGGCGAAAAACGGATTGCTACCTGTCTTCTCGTGCACCAAATCGGCAAGCGGTTTGACACGCGCCGGTTCGCAGTGAAGCGAATCTGCGATCAGCCATCCCAAGTCGCTACGAGCGAGGGGTGCAAGGACGATCTCCTGTACTCTTGCTCCAGCCTGACGGATCGCGTCCTGCTTGCGCATCAGCGGATGGGCAGAATCGACTTCGTTGTCCCGATAGGCGCCGATCAGCAACAGGTGCCGCACATCCGGCTGGGTCAGGAGATCCTCGAGGAAATCGAGGGTTGCCGCGTCGAGCCATTGCAAATCGTCGAGAAACAAGGCGAGCGGATGCTCCGGTCGTGCGAATACGCTGATAAATCGCCGGAACACCAGCTGGAAGCGGCGTTGCGTGTCCTGCGGCGGAAGATCGGGAACCGGCGGCTGGTCTCCGATGATGAGCTTTAATTCAGGAACAAGGTCGACAATAAGCAGTGCGTTTGGGCCGAGTGCCTCCTGAATGGCGTCGCGCCAGATGCACAGCTCTTCTTCGCTCTTACTCAGAAGGGGACGGACAAGACTCTGAAGCGCTTGCGCCAAAGTGGCATAAGGAATGTCGCGCTTGTATTGGTCGAACTTGCCCGAGGCAAAAAGGCCGCGTGGCGGAACGAGCGGCTTATGGAGCTCATTGACGACGGAGGACTTGCCGATACCGGCGTATCCGGAAATCAGTACCAATTCCGGCGTGCCAGTCGCTACGACGTGGTCGAAGGAGGTCAGCAGGGTTTCGATCTCGCGCGCTCGCCCGTACAATTTCTCGGGGACCAATAGGCGGTCTGGCGTGTCTTTTTCACCAAGCGGGAATTTGTCAACGCGGCGTTGAGTCTTCCATGCCGCAAGGCAGCGCCGAAGATCGCTCTCGAGACCGGACGCAGTCTGGTAGCGCTCCTCCGGGGTCTTGGCGAGCAACTTCATGATGATGGCAGAAACAGGGGCCGGGGCATTCAACCGTTCGCTTGGTCGGGGCGGCATCCTC
>JBKPEE010000108.1:0-11553 GCA_046728235.1 Acidobacteriota bacterium | reverse complement strand
CAGCCTTCCATCGCGCCGCGTAGTCAGGAACTGCTGCGAGGAAACGTGCGAATTGATGGTTCGTTACTTCGGTCGTGGCTATCGAGTATGTTCGTGGTATTCGGACACGATGTTGAATTTCTTCTTTGGAGCGACCAGCTTCAGTCAAGGGGGATCCCATCGTGAACTCGCCGCCCCGAATAATGACCATCACGTGACCATTTGGCCCTGAATAAGAATGGCGCCGGCGCGTTGATTGAGTGGATTGCGGCTGGATCGTGAGCGCGGCGCTATAGATCAAAAGACACGCCGCGATGTAAAGAATTACTTTGATTCTTGAGCGAGCTCCCATAAGCGGGGTACTACCGTTCATAGAAACCGTTCGAGGGACTAGTTGCTTCTCCAAAAAAGTAACGTAGAACTCCCCGGAGTAGCGGCGGCGTAGTTTGGAATTTGTTCAAACGGACTATAAATGTAACCGAGTATCGGAATGGCAAAGATAAGGTGAACCCAGCGAACTATCGAACGTGTGGTGGCGCGACTAATCATCCAATCCCTTTCCCTTGAGAATCCGACCGATAGATTTTTCCACCCGCGACGCGCGGGTTTTCGATTGTCTGGGTTGAGAAAAATGAAAAAGGTAGGCTCTTTGCCGTCCGGGCGTCAATGCTTCAAAAGCTGTTTTCAAAGCCGGTCTTTCATTCAGTGTCTTTTGAAATTCTTCAGGAATTGGGATTTCTGATGTCTTTTTAAAATTCACTTTCAAACCGGCTTTTTCCACCGCAATGGCTTCATGAACATAGGCTTTCAAGATGGGTTTCATCTTAGTTATTTCCCGCACACTGGTGAACCGAATCTGGCGCGCCGCCTGCACATTCTTCGTCTGTTGGATCAGAATTTTATTGGGGTCCTTTAACAATGCGCCCTTGAAAAACAGCAGCGCACAGTACTCCTTAAATCCATGTATTAAGACGATGTTCTTTTTCTGAAACGTGTAACAAGGACAACCCCACTTCAATTCTTCGGTCAGCCCACAGTCAAGAATGACATTGCGCAATTTCTCAAATTCTTCCCGCCACTGTTTGGCTCTCTTTAAGAAAGCATCAACTTTCGGATTCATGCTCTTCATTTTGTTGATCCTCCAACGATTTGAGTTCGGCGCGTCTAAGCTAGCAGCGATTGTTGTCGCTTGACAATCCAGGGGAACAGGCATAGTTTGGCGCGTATCCCCTTAAAAATAAGCCTCAGGAGCGTGCGATTTTAGCGTCCGCACTTGAGGGTCTCTGTCGAAGATGTCTCCCCAGGCGTTCGCCTGAACGCGTAGTTGTGTCAATTGAAAAGATATTTCGAAAGGAGACTGGAATGAGTCATAGATCGAAGTTCATCGTCATCGTCGCCACTCTATCACTTGCCCTCACTGCTTTCGTTTGCGCCAGTCGAGAACCCCGGGTGAAGGCGTCGTCTGAAGTAGCAGTCGCTCCTGGACCCTCACAATTCTATGCCCAGCACAACCTGGTATCTGATGTTGACGGATTAGCCGACCACAAAGACTCCAACGTGGTCAACGCGTGGGGATTGGACGCTGGTCCCACGACGCCATGGTGGTTTTCGGACAACGGCACAGGTAAGACAACGATTTACAACGTCAGCACTGGAAGTATTGGGACCTTCACCGTTCCCGGAGCCGGTGGCGCGCAAGGCAATCCAACTGGACTGGTTTTTAACGGCGGCCCTGGCTTTGTAATCAACAATGGTGCGGGTAATCCAGGTCCGGCAGTATTTATCTTCTCAAGTGAGGACGGCACGATTTCAGCCTTCAAAGGAGCCCCCATAATTACGGTTGTTCCAAATGCCAATGCCCCGGCGCACGGTGCGATCTACAAAGGTCTGGCAATTGACAGTCGTACCGCGGGAACGCTGTTATATGCGACCGACTTCCATAACGGCAAAATCGATGTGTTCGATACCTCGTTTCACCTTGTCACGTTAGCGGGGAACTTCACCGATCCAAATCTTCCCGCCGGGTTTGCACCGTTCGGAATTCAAAACATCGGCGGCACGCTTTACGTTACTTACGCTCTTCAGGACGAAGATGCCGAGGACGACGTGCCGGGACTCGGGAATGGTTTCGTCGATGCTTACGACCTGTCCGGCAATTTGATTGGGCGCGTTGCGTCTGCGGGTGAACTCAATTCGCCCTGGGGCCTGGCACTGGCGCCGGCAGGCTTCGGGCGGTTCAGCGGTGATTTACTGGTGGGCAATTTCGGCGACGGCCGGATTCACGCGTTTGATCCGACGACGCTGACCTCGGCCGGTGAGTTCGAAGCAGTCGGCCTGCTCCATTCAGCGGCGGGAAGGCCACTCATAATCGATGGTCTTTGGGCGCTGCAGTTCGGGCATGGCACAGATTCAACTAGCCGCAACGGGCTGACTACGACACTCTTCTTTACGGCCGGACCCGACGACGAAGACCACGGGCTGTTTGGAACGATTGTCTTGACTGAGCCGCCCGGCCGGCAATGATCATCAGCAGTGATGCCGAACCGCTCTGAATCCGGCACTAAAAGAGCGGTTCGGATTTTCACTACATTGCACTCTAGAAGCTCATTGGTTTTTTGGTTGCCCTCTCGATAAGGTCAAAGAGATCTGCCCTGCATGATGTGAGTTGTGAAACAAGACGTGCGAAAAGAGTCTGGCTCGTGAGACAGTCCCAAAAAACGGGGTTTCAATCGTATCCAGCCATACTGTCTCAGCAGTGTCCTCAATGAGTCTCATAAGCATGTCGTACCCTTTCTCAACCAGGATACGACTTGTCGAGAGCTCAAAATGCTGCCCTACATCCTGTTGGCCCATCGTCGTGTTTTGGGTATCGGTCGGAATGCCGAAGAATTGACCGAATAGATTCATAGTCTCTCCGATATGTCGATAGATGAATCCGATGGAAGCTGCTTGTTCGTTCACTCGATAGCCGGAGTTGTCCTCGGTAATGCGTTCAAACGAGTAAGAACAAGTGAGCTTGTTCTGAGCTAACATTTCAAGCAGGATTTCTCTTCGCATGTTTCCTTCCTTGACTTGGGTGTCTACCGAAGTGAAGCCCAACGGTTGATAGCGTTGCGATTTCATCTTCGCCGCACCCATTATCTTATCCCGATGGGCTTTGCCTCAAAAGTCAGATCTAGCTCTCTAACCAGGAGTGTTCCGTTCGTGTTGCTTCGTGTGATTTCGTGGATCGTCCTTGTTTCCCGAACGAACAGAAATGATCCACGAAAGCACACGAACTACACGAAACTCATTAC
Organism: Acidobacteriota bacterium; assembly: GCA_046728235.1. GTDB lineage: Bacteria > Acidobacteriota > Blastocatellia > Pyrinomonadales > Pyrinomonadaceae > UBA11740. Next base: position 8,278 of record JBKPEE010000108.1, on the reverse strand, counting down.
CAGGTTTAATCGACTTTTGAGGCAAAGCCATCCCGATGTATCGGGGCTCCCGCCGGTGTTCTCTCTCTTGACATTCACATAGCAGTTGACCAGGCGGTGCGATTTCATTCAATCCTCGCCCGAGCAACTATCTTACGAACTGCGGCAAGCGGCGCGTCACGCCGGCTCTGGCTAGTTCGCCGCGCCGCGCCTGGGTTGCTTCGCCCAGGACACCACTAACCTTCCTGAGATAAACCAGGCTTTTGGCCCGCTTCCCTCCACGCGCGGGTCCACCAGTACGAGCCGCACGACGTACGGAAACCCGCGCACAGATAGTTCGCGCTCATTCGGGTAATACCGATCCGCAACGTGCCACGCATAAACCATGCACGGGTCTGGCCCTTTGCCCGCCGCGTTCGCATAGATGAGGTTGGCTGAATCGCGCCGATATGGCGCGCGGACTACCTCCACGTCCCACCCGAAGTTTTCACTTTCGACACTGCGTGCCTTGACCAGGCGCAACAAAAGCGTCCGGCTTATCCTGCGGCTGACTACGCTCCGGCCATCGGTCAGCTCGATTGAAAAGGACCTGGCCCGCTGCGACGCTGCGGACTGAGCGCGATCGGTGCTCACGACGCATGCGAGAAAAACCAATACGATAAGAATGCGTTTCATAGAGATGACAAAACGGCCGTTCAACCTTGGGCAAGTTGATCCGAGTCGAGAACTCTTATCAAGCGACCTGCTCGTCCAAGCATTTGGTCAGCGATCGCCACCATTCGTCTGTTTGGCCTGGCCATCGGGCGTTGACGTAACAGCCGCCTCATGGCTTCGGGCTCAGAATCCGGACCGAGCAAGCAGCTATACATGATTAGCGCTGCGGCTGTGGACCGGCTGACGCCTGCTTCGCAATGGATTAGGATTTTCCCTGGTGACTCGTTCAGCCTCTGCGCCAGCTCGATCAAACATCGGACGTCCGACTCGCTTGGACCATCGACCGCCGATTCAGTATCTCCGAACAATAAGCGGATCTTGTTAGGCACGTTCGCATATCCCATTGGCAGTTCATCTTCCGCCGCTCCGATTGAGATAAGGAACGAGACCTCCCGGCACTCATGAGGAGAGCTGAGGATCATACTAGCTTCAAGGCGACTGGCGACTTCGATTTCGATTTTGCAGGAATCCATGTCAGGTAGCGGGCGTCGTACATTCAGTTGAGCAGGCGGCGCCAATTCACACTATCTTCGCCGCACCAATTTTGTCAGAACCGCCTGCGGTAGCGGGCGGGCACTTCTTTCACGCTCCCACCGCTCCGGTCCAAAGGATTTGTTCGGTGCGTCTCAGAATTCCTTGGGACGCTTGAAGCATATGAACTTGTTCCCATTACCATCAACCGAATAAGCCAACATTTCCCAGCCCTGGGCGCCGAGTACGTTCATGTCAAGCTGAGAAAGGTTTACGCCTTCTTTGTACTCCCAGATAACTCTCGGGGCGGTCTTGTTCTGCGCGTAGTTGGTCCACGCAGCGACCGCCAACAAGGCAATCACTGTAACGATAGGAATTGGATGTTTCATTGACTTCATAACCTCAATCCCCAAGAGTGAAAGCGTCGAACGGTTGAGTTGATTTGTTCGCCGGCCGGCTTTGCCTCAAAAGTCGGCGAAGCCGACGAATGAGAATAGCCCACCGATTCATCGGTGGGGTTGAATGCATGCATAGACGTAGTCCGTGAAACGGACGGCTGAATCATAAATGTTCTACGTCCATAGTTTTGTCAGTCGTCCGCTTCGCGGACTGTTTGGATCTATACCTAGTAACCCCAGCGCTAAAGCGCTGGGCTATTTTCGCTCCGTCCGCTTCGCGGACGAGAACAAGACTAGTTTTGAGGCAAAGCCCCGGCGGCCAGCCGCTGGTCAAGACTTGACCGCTCGGCGCACCTTCAGGAACCCCGGTTCAATGCCGACTGAGTGGTAACCTGCATGAGGCCCATCTCGGATTTTGAACCGCAGCCAGGCCAAGCCATATTCATCAAACTCTTCGATTCGCTTGTAGGTTCCCACCAGATGTTCAAACACTGGAAGTGATTCGGCGCGACAGTCTGCCGACATACCGGACAAATCAGGTACACCAACGATGCGCACGATGTCGCCTACCCTAAGGCGCTCACCGGAGACATCTCTGCGCGGTAATCGTTTCATCGGTAACGTATGCGAGCCGCCGGCGGCGCGAACTCATTCTTGCACAGAACGTGCGAAGTCCGTGTCCGCCGGCGTGGCTGGACGCTGGGATACATTTACCGACCTTTCTGATGCGAGCGGCATAACCTTCGAGTTGACCAGGCGGCGCGTATCAACGCAACCTTCGCCGCGCCATGTGTCAGTACCACCTGCGGTAGCGGGTGGGCCGTCTTACACGCAACCACCACTACGGTCCAAGAGTGTCATATCTCATCTACCAATGTGTCCCAGGCCAATGAAAATCAATTGATTAGCGCCGGCCTAGTTATCTCTGGATCAGTACGGTTGATGATCTTATACAGGTGCTCGATTAGCAGAACCGAGTTTCTATAGAGGACCGTCTCTTTTAACTTCGCGTCATCCCGAGCGCCATCGATGGTGATTGAATGTTCCTTGCCGTTTAGTTTCGAGTTGAGCGACAACGAAAAGTAATTTCGGGCGATCGGTTCCTGCGAGGATCCGTTAAGCGATCTGTTCACCAGCAAATTCTTTTCCCGCAACAGTCCGATCAACACGTTCCGATCGTTCGCCGTCAGTTCGTATTGTTTCCGCACCGGCTCACGGCGGTTTGCGTGAAAACCGTGATACGTCTGCTCATAGAACAGCTTGTTTCCCTCAATCGTCAGGCTTGTGCTCGTGGAATTTGAGTCCTTGCTGTGCTCGCCGGTCACCAGTGTGATCTTGATAAATAACTCTTCGGCCGGCGCTCTCGCGAGAACGACCGACATGCCGGCCGCAAACACAAGCATGACCACGACAGTTTTGCAGAACTGCAACTTCAAACCAGAAGCCATGTCACTCCTCAATATTTTTGCATCCAACGTCGAAGTTGACGCGGCGGCGCGATTTCAAGCAAGCTTCGTCGCACAAATAGAGTGTCAGCACCACCTGCGGTAGCGGGTGGGCAAGTCTTTCAGCTTCGGCCGCTCCGGCCAACGAATTGTTGGGCAACGATGTTCATTGTTCGGGATAAATTGTTATCGCCAAGCTGGCGCTAATATTGCCGACTCGGGCGATTGTCGAAGCCCTGATCTCTGACCGGAAGTTTTGAGGCGAGGCCCCACATTCGTACCCAACATCAAAGACGCGAGAACAGCATCGAGCACCGTAAGAATGATTGATAGGAACAGAGCCAGGTAAACATTAGCGCGTGTTGTTGCAAGCATTCGAGATCCAGACCTCACGCTTGGGAAAGAAATCGAACGTCAGAGTTAACCGGCCAAGCGCGATTCCATCCAAGCTTCGCCCCACCATCGAAGTTACGAAACACGGTCGGCACAACCCAACGACTTCGTTGAACCGAAGCGGCATGGGGCGTTTCGTGTAGTTCGTGTGATTTCGTGGATCGTTTCTGTTCGTTCGGGAAACAAGGACGATCCACGAAATCACACGAAGCAACACGAACGGAACATTTCCTACCAGACCTAGATCCGACTTTTGAGGCAAAGCCCCAACGACGTGTTGGCCACACGATGATTCACGATTCAGGCTCGGGGAATAGGTCTTCATATTTCGGATCCGCATATTCCCAGTTATGACCCGATTCGATCAGGTAGGCAGCGACAACCTTCAATTCAACCTCCGGTGGAACATTGATTGAGATTAAGCGAGGCTGGAACCCTTCATAGCTACATCCCAAGTTGATAATCCCGTCCAGAAACGGTTTCGCCTCCGGGCTTGTGGTGTCGTAAGTGTTCGTGATGACGCGCAGTGTACGATTGCCGGATTTCTGCACAACATCAGAGAAGCAGAGGATTCCATCACTATCCCGTTCGGCGCGGACAACATCCTCCCACGAAACGCGATACACAAAGAAAGGACTGTTGTCCAAACGGTAAAGGTCGTCGCCAACCGGGACAGCCCACAACGTTTCAACATCGGTGCCGTCCTGAAGCAAAACCTTAACCATATTCTCTGCGTTTGTCATAACCGAGCGAGTGCGGCCGAACTTAGTCTTATCCGAAGCGGTTGTTCTTATGCGAAATCAGTTACGTATAAGTCCGCGGTGGGCGGATTATATGATCGGAATTAACGGCGTTCAAAGAAGTTGCCAGCCGTCGATCGGGCTCTTTACGCCGCGGCCACCGCGATTGAGCACGTGGGTGTAAATCATAGTAGTTCTCACGTCTTTGTGGCCGAGAAGTTCCTGTACGGTTCTAATGTCAGAATAAAAATGAACGTGCCGGCAACGCCAAATACGCCCGCAATGATGAAAGGAGTCTGGGGCGTGACCTTCCAAAGCAGACCACCAATCGCCGATGCCGGCGTAATGGCCAAACTGCGGAGTAAATAATAGAGGCCCACGCTGCGGGCGCGGAGCTGCGGTTTGGCGAAATCGACAATCATCGCCTTGCGCGCCGGCTCGCCGATTTCTCTCAAACCGCCGATGATGAACGCAATCACCAGTCCCCCAAATCCCCGCGCCGAAACAATAGCCAGCGGAAACAGCGCGAAGGCGCAGAACGTGGCCACCACGAAGGGCCACCTGCCCACACGTTCGACCGCCTTAGCCGCGGGAATGTAAATGACTAAGGTAGTGACAAACTGAATCGCGATCAGGGTACCAAAGCGCGCGATGCTCACTCGCAGCACGTTGGTGACGTAGAGGATCACCAGCACGTCAGCCATACCTTCACAGGTGCGGATGAAGATATCTGAAACCAGCAGGCGCTTCAGCCTTTGTTCGAATGACTTCCAAACGCCAAGGATGTTCGTTGCTTGATGCGACTCGTGACGAATTCTGATTAGGACTATCAGCACACCGGTCAGTGCGGCTATTACCAGCGTAACGATCAGTCCTAAATGGACGCCGTTAACCACACCTTGGGAAGCGATGATCAGTCCGCCGAGTACGGGCGCAATGACGACGGGCACTCGCTTTAGAATCGACTGGATGCTAAAGCCCATCGCCCGCTTCTCTGCCGGCAGCGCATCGCCAATCACCGCAAACATCGCCGGCGACGCCATGCTCTGCCAGGCCATCACCAGCGCCAGTCCGAGAAAAGCGAATGGCCACGTAGGACCAAACAGATAAACGAGATAGCCGGCAAACGCGACAGCAAGGAAGATTAGGAAGGCATTTCGCCGACCGAGACGATCTGCTATCCATCCGCCGGGATACTGGTAAACCGCATCAAAGAAATCTTCAGCCGTGCCGAATAAGCCAATGATGGGAGTGCTCGCGCCAAACGCTTCCAGATACTTGGGCAGAAACTTCCTCCACAGCTCTTCACCAAAGCCAAGCAGGAAAATGGCGGACGAAGCCAGCGTCACGTTGCGTTCGAGACTAAGAAAGTCTGCGACGCGTGAGGCCCAGTTTGAGTTTGAGTCGGAAGCTGCCAATTTCTGTGAAAGTGAACGCCGAAGGCGTTATTTAATTCCAGCCCAGGGTTGCGCGCGCCAGCGCGCTACCCTGGGATTGAGCGGACCTTCGCTCGCAACCCTGAAAGGGTTGCCGAGACATGGTTATTTCCGCTGCTTGATGAATTCGCGAGCTCTGTCAGAGTCCGTAACTCTACCGTCAATCCCGACTGGTCTGGATTCCTTGAATTCAATCGGCGTTTGCGCAAGATCCCTCGCTCGGCAACCCTTTCAGGGTTGCGACGAACGTTTTGGTTGTTACCCAGGGTAGCGCGCTAGCGCGCGCAACCCTGGGCTGGAATTTACTAACGCCTTCGGCGTTTACGAAACGCAATTTTCGATTACCACCTGACCAATAGTATCGTAACAATTGTTTCCTTATAGTATGTTCCCGGCTCACTCCAATTTTATTCATTGAACGCGCCGTGATATCACGCACTCTATTGATCGCATTCGGCCTCACGTCATTGATCGTTGCCTGCTCCTCGCCTGCTCGTCTCTCGTTGAACGCCCAGCCGGCCCAAACAGTAAACGAAAGCAGTGGCGAATCAACGCCCCCGACCAATCCATTGCGCACCCTGGCTGATGTTCAGCTCACTGGCGGGACAACTCGCCTTGATTATCAGAGCCTGGACAGCGGCACAGGCCGGCTCTACATCGCGCATCTCGGCTCTGATCTGATGACGGTCTTTGATGTGAACCAGCAGAAGATTGTCGGCGACGTCAAAGAGTTGAAGCGCGTGCACGGAGTGCTGGCAGTTCCTGAGCTGCATCGGGTTTATGCATCAGCCACGGGCACCAACGAATTGGCAGTCATCGACGATCAAAGTCTCGCCGTCATCGCCCGTGCGCCGGCCGGCGATTATCCGGATGGCATCGCCTATGCTCGCCAGGAGAACAAGATTTACGTATCTGACCTCCACGGCAAAGCGGATACTGTCATCGACGCGGCCACAAATCAGCGACTGACGACGATTGCGTTAGGCGGAGGCGCCGGCAACAGTCAATACGACGAGATATCAGACCGCGTCTTTGTCACCGTCGACGGCCGGGAAGAATTGGCTGAGATTGATCCAAAGTCGGATCAAGTAGTAGCGCGGTATCCGCTCACCGGCTGTAAAGGCAGTCACGGATTATTGATCGATTCTGAGAATCGACTGGCTTTCGTCGCTTGCGAAGAAAACTCGAAACTCGTCGTCTTCGATCTGCAAAGTAAGAAAGCGACCGCCACCCTGCCCGTAGGGTCTGATCCTGACGTGCTGGCTTTCGATACCGGTCTGCATCGCCTCTACGTGTCTGCGGAAAGCGGCAATATCGCAATTTACGACGAACACGAGCGGGCTTTACAAAAAGTATTCGTTGGATTTTTTGCGGCGAACGCTCATACAGTCGCCGTTGACTCGCGTACTCATCGGGTCTACTGGCCGCTGCAAAATGTCGGCGGTAGACCAGTTGTGAGGATCACGGTCCCTTCTGATAAGCAGCTATGACGAAGCGTTTGGATGATCGGTCAAAGGGCTATCGGGCCGAACAGCTGGAAAAACAGAACCGAGTGAATACCACGCGCCATTCGTCCTAATCGCACACGAAATGAAAGCCATTGACAAGAGCGTGGGCCCCATCCCTGGGAAGTTCTTCACCTTCGGTTGTCACGCGCAATCGATTACCAAAGCGATCTTTGAAAAGAAAAGCGCACGCGGCGACGCCGGTTCCAGAACACGATTCAAGTTCCAAGTATCCACGGCGCCAAAAGTAAGGCCCATTGCCAGAAGTCACGTCCGCAGTAGACGACATCGTTTTCAAGGGTCGCCAGCCGGCAGTCTGCAGGATTCTTCGGGCATGTGGATAAGTCAATCCGGCAATTGCGGGAATCTTCGCGTGTCGCGTCGGATGACAAGGTTTAGATTGGCCGAAGGCGACGGCAGAACTGGACAAGATAATAAGCGCGAGAGTTTTCATGTACAAAGAAGCCGTCGAACGTCTGAATCGACCAGGTGGCGTGATTCCATTCATCCTTCGCCGCACCAGGTTTGACACGAAACACGTTCCCGCCGCTCCGATCCAACGCGCTCAGTTGAGTTGTTCGGCGCGTTTTCGGACTCTGAAGTAGTAAGAGGAGATAATCGAGCCAAAAGCACAGGACTTTGGCGATACCGGCTCTCCCAGCTTGACGAGAGCATTAATCTTCGAGCAGGACGTTGAACCTAGACTTGACCGATCGATTTTAACCCCAATCTTTCCGTCTTTCTCGTTTGAGATTGTTCCTTCAAACATCTCCCCTTCACTTTTCGCGTCAAATCTGCCATCCGTTTCAACTAAGGCAATAAGCAAAGGCTTCTCTGGCGGGAGGTTTTTTCGATCTTCCTCAGGAATGCTTTCTGGCGGAAAGCCGGCGTACATAACGACCTCATACTCAATGGCCGGATTGCCTGTTTGTTGTTCATTCCCCTGACAACTCGAAGACAATACGAGAATCTGAAAGACAATCAACAGAAACATAATCGCACCTTTGGTAATGTCTGTTCATGAAGCGCCGAACGTCAGAGAGTCGACCGTGCGGCTATCAACGCAACCTTCGCCGCATCAATTTGTCAGAACCGCCTGCGGTAGCGGGCGAGCACTTCTTTTACGCCGCTCCGGTCCAACGATTTTGTTATGCTCGCTCCTGGGCTAAAACCTGAACCCTACGCCGGCACTGAATT
>JBKPEE010000107.1:0-22065 GCA_046728235.1 Acidobacteriota bacterium | reverse complement strand
GATTTATGCCGGTCTCGGCGATAAAGATCAGGCCTTCGCCTGGCTGGAAAAGGCATACCAGGAACATTCGGACTGGATGGTAAGCCTACCCGGCGATCAAAGGTTCGACAACCTCAGGACTGACCCGCGTTATATCGGCCTGTTGCAACGGCTGGGACTAAAGAGCTAGCGCAAATCCCGTTATGCCAGCAAGCCTGGCGCCGGATTAGGCATCGTCGACCCAATTCCTTTTAGCTCGTATTTAGTTAACCACTTCACCTGCCGGCGGCATGTCGTCAGGCAAACTAGTAGTATGCCGGGCCACAATTTGCCAGTGACGGTCGCGTTTCATCCAGACATTGGTGATACACAAGGCGCGTTTGATCTCAGTTCCGTCGACCGTGGCCCATGCGGTCATGCGATAACTGGACACCGCTGTGTCTCCGTACGTCCGCACTCTTAGATCGTCTTTGTCGTAACGGCCGATGACTGCCTGCGCGGCTGCGCGTCGCACTTCATCCATCACCATCGGCTTATCGACGCAGATGCCGATTGGCGCCGTAACCATGATGTCGTCGGCGTAGATGCGCTCGAGTGCCTCGACATCGAGCCGCGACTCACTTTGCGTCAACTGTTCTTCCAGGCTGGTAATCTCTTTTTCAAGGCTGTTCATGATTGACTCCTTTCCAAAACGGTTGCTCCACTCGAGGGATTTTCAATAAAATCAACGCGCCTTCACGCGCGAAGTGTTGTAAGACGATAGACTTCACCGGGATGAAAAGTCCTTCGCAAGTTCGGAAAAGTTTCGGAAATCCAAGGCGATAATGTTCTGGCAACAATCCACAGACTACGAGTTTGGCGCATTTCGCATAGACCTTAGCGAGCGGCAGCTGCTGCGCAACGGACAGCTGGTTCCGCTGACCCCCAAAGCCTTTGACGTTTTGCTGGCCCTGGTCCAAAACAGCGGGCACATCCTCAGCAAAGATGAAGTCATGAGGATGGTTTGGCCCGGCACCGCAGTCGAAGAAGGAAACCTGGCCCGCAACATCTCGACTTTAAGAAGCGCCCTGGGCGAACGGCCGCGCGACAGTCAATTCATTGAAACGATTCCGTGGCGTGGTTACCGGTTTGTCGCGCCGGTGCGAAAGATCCGCGAGCAGCAACCAGCGCCGGCAATCGACTCAATCGCGGTCTTGCCTTTTGTGAATGTGAGCGGCGATGCGCACACCGAATATCTGGCTGACGGCATCAGCGAAAGTCTCACCACGATCCTGGCCCAGTTGACGAATCTGCGAATCACTTCGCGCAACTCGGCATTTCGTTATAAGGGGCGAGATGTAGACGCGATGACCGTAGGCCGTGAATTGAGCGTGCAGGCCATTCTGCTGGGCCGGCTGCACGAGAGCGAAGGGATGTTCTCGATCAGCGTGGAACTGGTGAGCGCCTCGGACGATCGTCACATCTGGGGCGCGCAGTACGTTCGTACGCCGAAAGATCTCCTGGCGGCGCAGGAAACGATCGCGCGCGAGATCGCCGACAAGCTGCCAATTGAAATGAGCGGCACGCCGCGGCGGCCGTTGGCCAGGCGGCATAGTGACAACCATGAAGCCTACCTGCTTTTTCTCAAGGGGCGCTTTCACTTCAACAAACTGACACCCGATGGTGTTGATAAGGGTGCGGGATACTTTCAGCAGGCGATTGAACTCGATCCGAATTACGCTCTTGCTTATGCGAGCCTGGCTGATTGCCAGAATTATCTGGCAAAGCGTGATGAGGCCAAAAAGGCGATCGCTATGGCATTACAGCTTGACGACCAACTCGGAGAGGCGCATGCATCGCTCGGGTTCTTCCGGTTTCTCTACGACTGGGATTTTGCGGGCGCTGAAGAATCGTTCGTGAAGGCCGTCGCGCTCAGTCCGAACTATGCCGAGGCACATCATTGGTACGCGATCTATCTGGCGAACATTGGCCGTCATGAAGAAGCGTTTCGCGAAGCCGAGATGGCGGTCGATCTCGATCCGCTTTCGCTGCTGATGAATATGACCGCGGCGCTGAATTTTTACACCGGCCGCCAATATGATCGGGCCATCGTGCAGCTGAAAACAGTCATTGAGATGGACCAACACTTTCCCGCGGCGCGCAGCGTACTGGGCAACGTATATGTGCAAAAGGGCATGTTCGCGGAGGCGCTCTCGCAATACGGTGAGGTGCTCAATTTGGTTAAGGGCGTGCCGCCCGTCGCAGCTTCTGTCAAAGTCATCATGGCCCAGGCGTTCGCGCGGTGGGGCAAGAAGGATGAAGCCTTAACCCTGCTTGCCGAGATCGCCGGCCAACCGGTGTCATCATATTCTGTTGCCGGTGTTTACGGGGCGATGGGTGAGACAGACAAAGCCTTCGAGATGCTGAACAAAGCTTACCTTGAGCGGGACCTGCAGCTGGTCAGTTTGAAGGTCGATCCGGCCCTTGATGAACTGCGCGGAGATCCGCGGTTCGCTGATCTGGAGCGGCGGGTCGGTTTGCCGGGTCATCATTAAAATCTGACGTGTTCCTCCGGCACGCTTTTCTTGCACATCGGGCAGTCAGCGGCCGAATCGTAAAACTTCTCGTCATATTCGACGAGTGATTTGATGGGAACTTCCTCCGCTGAATCAGGCGCCGAACTGAAGCGCACGATCGCTCCGCAGCCGATGATGGACGCGCCCAGATTGCGCACCAGCTCAGCGGTTTCCTCGATCGCGTTACCACTGCGAATGATGTCGTCAACGATGATACAGGGATTAATCTCTCCCTGGTTCACGTACTGGCGAAACGAGCGTTTGCCGCTCTCCTTTTCGGCCCAGTAAATCTGTTCCGCATTCAACGCGTCGCGGACCCCAAAGGCCACGGGAATACCGCCGGAGCTCGGGCTGATGATGGAAACCTTTGGCAATTGGCTGGCGATGTCGCGTTCGACGCGAAATTTGCGGCTCAACGCAACTGCCAGCACGCGCGCGGTGTCGTAGTACCGAAATGCCAACGGCATCTGGAAATAGTGGGCGGTGTGTTTGCCGTTGGGATAGACGAAGTGTCCTTCGCGAAACGCGCCGGTGCGTTTCAGAATCTGCATAATCTCTTCAGGCGAAGGAATCAATTGCACGCCGCTTGCTGCCATACGATCTCCTTAAAGAGGTGATGAAAATGGTGATGAGCGAGGCGTAAGGCTTGCTTGTTACTGAGAACTGATTAGCCGTTACTCATCACTGCTTGCGTCGCGTAGGATAACACTTATCGAGACTTTTCTTCGAGCCCAATGGCTCTCTCGATCAGGCTGCGCTGATCCTGGGAAAGTTCCGGCGGCAGATCCGTCAGCAGGAACCATTCGGCTCGCTTAATTTCAAAGCTGGATGGAGTTGGATTCCCGATGGGGCGAGCACGAAAATACAATTCGACTTGTTTCAGTTTGCCCAGAGTTCGAGTGAACAGGAACTTCACGTCTTCGATTTCAATACTGGCCTCCTCACGCAATTCGCGGCGCAGCGCTGCTTCCGGCTGTTCACCGTTGCCGACAAAGCCGCCCGGCACTCCCCAGCCCCTATCAGCGCGGAACACGTGTTCGAGCAGCAGAATCTTTCCGTCGCCGTCGAAGAGCATCGCAGCGACAGTTACAGTGAAACGCGCCTGACCGATTTTGGCCGCCCGGCGGCGTACCGCGACCGGTAATCGTCGCCAGATTCCGCCGAGAAGTTTTGCCAGCATTGCGGACAGCTTATCACGCTCTGATCGAGGGGGTACGAATCGCGAAGAGCAAAGCGCGGAACTCGATCAGGATTTCTTGTGTGGAATAGTTCGCGAATCCTCAACCTCTCCTCGAACCCCAGGTTAGCGCTGCCGCCCTTTTTTGAAGGGCGCTGACTTGTCAGCGCTCTTAGAGAGGCGACAAGTCGCCGCACTCCAAAAGCGCGCGCAACCCCGGGCTGGAATTAATTAACGCCTTCGCGTTCGTGCTATCGACCCGGAGGTTGAACTCTCACCCATTGATCGCTATATTCGCTGCGTCGCAACCACGATGTCGGTCAACGTCACACCCGCAAAAGATGCAACCGCGCCGGCTGTGGGCTCGCCTCCGGTTCCGAAACGGATTACCAACGCGCAGACCGTCTGCAACGAGCGAAACGAAAAGAACAAACTCTGTAACGGCCATCTAAAACAGATGAAGACGGCCGGCGAGCCGGCCGAGGTCCACCTGCGCGGCGACGACGTGCTGTTCAAGTGCCAGATTTGCGGAACGCTGTACATGGGTCCGCCGCAAGGTCATGTGCGCGATCCGGACAAGCAGAAGCGATTCGTCGAAGCTGAATTGACCGCGCTTTTGCAGGCCGCGGGTGGCACGCTTCCCGTTATCAAGAAAAACGAGAAGGGCGTCTACGTGATCGTCGAGGCTGCGGGCACTGAACCGCCACACCCCGTGCCACCGGCGGCCGCGCTACCCAGGACCGCGGCAACGCCGCCGGCAGTGGCGCAAAAGCCTTCGACGCCTGCCGCCCAGGCAACCGCGGTTGCCGAGAAATCAATGGCCGTGCCGCCCAAGGCTGCGGCCCAGCCTAATCGTGAGTTGAATCGTCGCTCGACCTACGCGGGTGTAGTTGATACTGGTCCGGTAGCGGGCGAGACGAAAGAACAGAAAATCGCGCGCTTGCAGAAACTCGTCGCCGGCGCCAAGCAGCGGGCAGAAGCAGGTGGCGGCGCTGAGCACGCTGCCGTGACGGTGGCCGATTCGTCTCCGACCGCGGACGCGCACCGGCCCGCAGCAGAAGCACAAGCCGAAACAGGAGCAGCGTCAGCGGCGCCCCTGAGCGCGCCGGCCGCTTCTGCCTCGCCCGTTGCCGGCGCCGAGACGCCGGATGAGCTCGCTCCCGACACGGTGGCGCCCGCGACCAAGCCAACCTCTACTGCTGCGCCTGCGGGCGGTGGGGGACCGGATCGAACCCTGTTTAAGCGATCAACTTATGCGGGTGTCACCGATACCGGTCCGGTGCCGGGCGAAACGCATGAACAGAAGATCGCGCGTCTTACTGCGCTGGTCGCAGCCGCGAAACAGCGCGCCGAAGGGTCAGGATAAAAGAATTGCATGGTCGGGCTGTTTCAGCGGGCAATCGATCGACGAAGTTTTAAGATGCGGCAGCAAAGCCGCACTTTTTTTGTCTGCTCGCTACTCGTTAGCCTGGGTCTGATGCTCGCGGCCTGCAATGCGAGTGTCCGTCGCAGTGGAATACCTGCGGGCGCCCAGACGGCGCTGCAGGATGCAATTGAAGATCTAGACGCCGGCCGCTACGATAAACTTTACCAGGAAGCCTCAGACGAATGGCGCAACCAATCTTCTTTGGAAGATTCGACGGCGACGCTGCAAACGCTGCGCAACAAACTCGGCAATGCGCGAACCCGGACGCAGCAAACTGCCCGCGAAGAGCAAACGTCAACCGCGCCGGTTGCCGGCCATTCAGTGACAGTGATCTACCAGACGACGTTTGACCGCGGCGAAGGAATAGAGACCTTCACGCTGGTTGAACATGGTGGCCGCTGGCAGTTGGCGAAGTATTTTGTGAGTTCGAGTGGCTTGAAATAAAGTTTCAAGTTGCAGGTTTCAAGTTCCAAGTTGTCACTAGAAACCTGAAACCTGAAACTTGTAACCTGAAACCCATAACCCATGATCGATCGCTACACCCTGCCCGAAATGGGCGCCGTCTGGTCTGAAGAGACCAAGTTCCAGAAATGGCTGGACGTGGAAATTGCCGTCTGCGAAGTCCATGCAGAGATGGGCACAATCCCGCGTGACGCGCTCGAGCAAATCAAGAGCCGCGCGAAATTTTCCGTGGCCCGCATCAACGAAATTGAGAAGACAACCGATCACGATGTCATTGCCTTTACTACGAATCTGGCGGAATCGATCGGCGAAGCTTCGCGCTTTGTTCATTACGGATTGACGTCGTCTGATGTAGTGGATACGGCAAATGCGCTGCTGTTGCGCGACGCCTGCGACATCCTGCTCAAAAAGATCGACGCTCTGCTCGAAGTGCTCAAGCGGCGGGCTTTTGAATTCAAGCACACGCCCCAGATCGGCCGCACCCATGGGATTCATGCCGAGCCGACTTCTTTTGGATTAACCTTTGCACTTTGGTACGACGAGATGCGGCGTAACCGGGAGCGTCTTACCCGGGCGCGCGAAACCGTCGCAGTTGGGAAAATCAGCGGCGCGGTCGGCGCCTTTGCGCATCTCGATCCCGAGGTGGAAGAGAAAGTTTGCGCGCGGCTGGGTTTGCGGGCCGCGCCAATCTCAACCCAAATCATTCAACGTGACAACTACGCTGAGTATCTCTGCACGCTCGGCATCGTAGCGGCGAGCCTGGAAAAATTCGCCTTACAGATCCGTCACTGGCAGCGGACAGAAGTTCGCGAGGCGCAGGAAAAATTCAAAGCCGGACAGAAGGGCTCCAGTGCCATGCCGCACAAGCGCAATCCTATTCTTTCCGAGCGCATTTGCGGTTTGGCGCGCGTGGTCCGCGCCAACAGCATTGTCGGATTAGAGGACGTGGCGCTGTGGCACGAGCGCGACATCTCGCATTCATCCGCCGAACGCGTGGTGCTGCCCGATTCAAGCATCGCCGCTGACTACATGCTGCAAAAGATGGCCTCGCTGGTTGATGGGCTGGTCGTTTATCCCGACCGCATGCTCGAGAACCTGAAGCTCACGCGCGGGTCGATTTTCAGCGGCCAGCTGCTCCTGGCCCTGACTCAGGCCGGGGCGTCACGCGAAGAAGCATACCTCTGGGCCCAACGCAACGCGATGCAAGCCTGGGATGAAGGCAAGGATCTGCAGACGCTGGTTTCCGCAGATAAGGAAATACGCGCGCGTCTGTCAGAAGAACAGATCGCGCGCGTCTTCTCGTTAGACACGTATCTGCGAAACGTCGATAAGGTTTTTGCGCGGGTCTTTGCTTAACGGGTCAGAACCGCCTGCGGTAGCGGGCGGGCCCAGTCAGCGCGCTCTAGTGCAGCCGGTTCTAACGACCACACCGGAGGTCACCCTGCCTGAGGGCCACTCGTCCACTTCTCGGCCATGTTGCCGATGAGCGGCAGCTTGAACATGTTTCCCTGGTAAGACTTGACTGCCGCGAAGATCAGCCCGCCGATATAGGCCACCACAACTACCAGCCAGATCAGACTAAAGAGCAGGCTTATAATGCCGCCGACTGCGCCGCCGGCGCTGCTGCTCGCGGCGCTCGCGGCCACGCCCGCAATCACCAACACAATCGTAAGTATCCACACCGCGATCATCAGGATAATGAAGGCAACGTGGAGCAGGATCGATTGCAGCGCATGGAACTTAACGAAGTGATTCTCTTTTTCCATGACGAGGCAGATAATCGCGATGATGCCGATGGGATAGCCGAGTGCCGCAGCAACATTTCCGTCGAGGCCAAGTGCAGACTTGCCTGTATCCATTTAGAGGGTTCCTCCTGTCAGGGGTTTCGATTATTGGTTAACAGTTTTCCAGGCGAATTCGCCGATGATGGGCAGTTTGTACCATTGCCCGCCGTAAGCCTTGATGCCGGCAAGGATCCAGAAGATTATAAAGATCGCGAAGAGCAGGAACCGCAGTCCGAGTACGAGGATCCAGCCCAGCAACTCCATATGCACCATATTCAGCGCCAGCGAGACGATGAAACCGAGTATGCCGATGACTAGCCCAACCACGATCTGCAGACAGGCGAGGAAGATTGATTGCATGGCGTGGAATTTTACGAAGCGATTCTCTTTTTCGGTGATGGCGAAAATGATCGACAACACGAGTCCCAGACAGCAGACGAAGTTAAGGATATAGCAGAGCATGGCCGCCAGATTAGAGTCGAGCGTCATGAAGCTTGTCTTGCCGCCGGGGGCGCCTGATGGTGGCGCCGGTTCTGAATAAGGAGAAGACATTTGGGGTCCTCTTTGGAGAAAATTGAAAAAGCGTCGCTACAACGGCGGAAATAGTATGATATTGGCTACTGCTTGCGCAATGTTTTAGCGTAATATCTTTCGTTCCGGAGCGGGGCAGCATGAGGTCAGTACCACCTGCCGACAGCAGGTAGGTACCCACCCGCTACCGCGGTTGGTACTGAACTCCTTGCCGTCGTCGAGATTCATGAAAGCCAAAGTTTACGTCACTTTAAAACCAGGTGTCCTCGATCCTCAGGGCAAAGCGATCAAACATTCGGTCCAGTTGCTGGGCTTTGAAAGTATCAGCGACATACGGCAGGGTAAGTATTTTGAGATCGCCATGAATAACGGCGTCACCGAAGCGAAGGCCCGCGACGAGGTGACGCGCCTGGCGCATGAAGTTTTGTCCAACCCGATTATTGAAGACTTCCGGGTGGAGATTGAAGAGTAGGTTTTGGAGTGCGGCGGCTTGACGAGAACCAAAGCGCCGTCAAGCCGGCGCACTCCAAAAACCGTGGAGCTTAACCCATGAAATTCGGCGTCATAGTATTTCCCGGTTCGAATTGCGATCACGATGCCTATCACGTGATCTCGAAACACGTCGGCCAGCCAGTCGACTTCATCTGGCATCGCGACACTGATCTTTCAACTTACGATGCAGTGATTATTCCCGGCGGCTTTTCTTATGGTGACTATTTGCGGGCCGGCGCGCTGGCGCGCTTCTCGCCGGTCATGACCTCAGTCAAGGAGTTCGCCGCCAAAGGAAACCTGGTACTCGGAATCTGCAACGGCTTTCAGATCCTGTGCGAGGCCGGCCTGTTGCCCGGCGCCCTGATCCGCAACCGCGACCTCCATTTCATTTGTGATTACGTGAATGTGCGTGTGGAAAACACAGACACACCCTTTACTCACGATCTCAAGGCCGGCAGCGTGCTGAGAATGCCGATTGCGCACGCCGAAGGAAACTATATCTGTGACGATGCGACTTTTGATGAGCTGCAGCGCGAGGGACGGATCATTTTCCGATACTGCGATCCATCGGGTGAGACAACCGCGGCGGCCAATCCCAACGGCGCGCGCGACAATATTGCCGGTATTTGTAATCACGAGCGCAACGTGCTGGGGCTGATGCCGCACCCGGAGCGCGCCTGCGAGGATCTACTCGGTTCGAGCGATGGGCGCGGCGTGTTTCGGTCGCTGGCGGGGACACTGGCAGCCGCAGCTTAAATTTTTGGAGTGCGCTGACTTGTCAGCGCTTTGAAAGCAGCGATGAGCGAAAGCGGCGACCAGTCGCCGCACTCCAAATGTCATGAAAGGACAATCAAATGAAACTTCATTCAGGTTGGATCGCCGCCGGACTGTTGTTGTTTGTAGTGGTCGCCTGCAATCTCAGCAAGTACGGCAACAATTCAAATAACTCAAATAATTCGAACCGGAACTCAAACCAGAACACATCCAAGGCGCCGACGCCCAATCGACCGGCCAACGCGGACGTTTACGTCAACCATATCTATATGGCCAGGGATAACGATGGCGAGCCCGGCGATGAAACCTCGTCCTATGACACAAGCGACCACACCGTCCACTGCATCATAGAACTCAATAAGGCGAAAAAAGGCACGAAGGTGCGTTATGTGTGGATGGCCGTGGATGTCGAGGGCGAAAAGGAGAAAGAGATCAAGACCACTGACTACACCACCAACTCGTTTGAGAATAAGGTTCATGGGCACTTGCAACTGCCGACTGATTGGCCGAAAGGAAGCTACCGGGTAGACGTGTACATTAACGGCAATCTCGACAAAACGGTCGAGTACACGATTGGCTAACTCGAAGGAACGCTGAGCTCTATGAAACGATTATTACCTTTCGCCATTATCGTGATCGTGCTGGTCGCCGCGATTGCCGCCGGCTGGGTCGTCTTGCGCTCGGCGCGCGAGCAGAGAAATGCGTCGGCGCCGACACCGGATCCGGCCGGAGAAGTAAAAGGCGCTGAGCCGGCGCATGTCCGGGGCAATCCAAACGCAGCGGTAACTCTGGAAGAATTTGGCGATTTCCAGTGCCCGTCTTGTGGCTCGTACTATCCTGAGTTGAAGAAGATCGAGAGTGAGTTTAGCGACAACCTCAAGGTGATTTTCCGCGAATTGCCGCTCTTGCCGATGCACGAGCATGCCTTGCTCGCGGCCCAGGCGGCTGAAGCGGCCGGCCTGCAGGGCAAGTTCTGGGAGATGCACGACAAGCTCTACGAGAATCAGACGAAGTGGGTCGAGGAGAAGGATCTGGTGCCGGTCTTTGTCGACTATGCCAAACAGATCGGCCTCAATCCCGATCAGTTCATGAAGGATTTGAACGGCGAGGTCGTCGCGGCCCGCATCTTTCAGGACGGCAAGCGGGCACATTCATTCGGACTGAAAAGCACACCCAGCTTCTTTGTCAACGGCAAGGAGGCGAAAGACGAACAATGGAAACCTGAAGGCGTGCGACAGATGATTAAGGACGCGCTGGCCGCGCGATAACCAGTCAGTACCATCCGCGTTAGCGGATGGGATAAAGTGACCCTTATGGGGAACGACTCCGGGATCCCACTCGCATACCTGATCACTTTCAGATCCTACGGAACTTGGCTGCATGGCGGTGAACGAGGTTCGAGCTTTGGAATGAAAAGAGTATTGCTGCAGTCATAGAATATATTGTCAATGGACAAGGTGGCGACTTGCCAGAGTTTGATTGATCTCCCGAGCTGTTATCATAGATGCGCTTGATCCCATCCGCTGACGCGGATGGTACTGACTGCGGGAAATAAAGGTGGCTTTTCTGATCGTCCTCTCGCCTTTGCGATAGCGTTAGTCCAGGACCGGTTCGTTGGAAATGACCTCGCCGGTTGGCTCAATTATCAGTCGACGATCAGAAGTGATGTGCTCGCCTTCGATGGTAACTTCTTCGCCGCTCGGCATTTCAACTGGCAAATGATCCAGAAAACGTTCGGCGTCGAGTGCCGACATGCATCCTGTGCCCGCGGCCGTCACCGCCTGGCGATAGACGGAATCCTGCACGTCGCCGCAGGCAAACACACCGGGGATGTTCGTAGCAGTTGAATGCCCGTTGGTCTTGAGGTAGCCAACGGCATCCATGTCGATCTGTCCCTTGAAGAGTTCTGTATTCGGCTTGTGACCGATGGCGACAAAGACGCCTTCGCAGTCAAAGTGTCTCTCGGCGCCGCTCATCACATCCCGCAAACGCACGCCCGTAACGCCGTGCTCGTGCGTGCCGAGGATCTCGGTCAATTCGGTATTCCAAAGAAATTCAATCTTGTCGTTCTGAAACGCCTTTTCCTGCATGATCTTTGACGCGCGCAGCTTGTCGCGCCGGTGGGCGACATAAACACGCGAGGCATACCGGGTCAGGAAGGTCGCTTCTTCCATGGCCGTATCGCCACCGCCGACTACTACCAGTCGTTTGTTACGGAACGCCGGCAATGGACCATCGCAGGTGGCGCAAGCCGATACTCCGTTACCGCCAAACCCTTTCGGCGTTTTGGCTTCACCCGGGATATGCAGCCACTTGGCCGAGGCTCCGGATGCGATGATCAAGGTGGCGGCCTTAACGATCTGATTGTCCGTGTAAAGTGTGAACGGGCGTGATTGCAGCTCGACTTTATGAATCCAGGCTTCGAGGAATTCAGTTCCGAAGCGCTCTGCCTGCTTGCGAAACTCCATCATTAAAGCGGGACCGTCAATGCCTTTAGCGAAACCCGGATAATTCTCGACGTCAGTTGTAATCATCAACTGGCCGCCGGGCGTAGTCTGGCGGTCGGCGTCCGGCGGCGCATCGATCAATAACGGGTTCAGATTTGCTCGCGCCGTATAAATCGCGGCGGTCAGGCCGGCCGGTCCCGATCCAATGATCACGACCTGGCGGCGGATTTCTTCGATAGCCAAGCTGTTTGTGCTCCTTTTTTTGTCAGAATCCCGACGGGTCCGCGATGGCGGCAGCCCACTGCTCTTTGCCGGTCTCCGGGCTTACTTTGCGCCCGGTAACACCGTTAAAGAAAATCAGTTGGCGTTTTCAGTTGCGCGTATAGTATAAATAACACTGTACAAGTTAGTCGAACCAGGCCAGGCCCCTGACCTGCGAGCATCCACCTAAACGTTTCGACCATTGTCTAGTCAGTTGAACATAGACTCGGAAGAGAAAAACCTGGCTGACGTGCACCCTCCGGTTCCGACGATTGGTGTGCTTGGCGCCGGCACCATGGGCCATGGCATCGCGCAGGTTGCGGCCGCGGCGGGGTTTAAGGTTCTGCTGCGAGACATCAACGACGCGGCCGTCGCCAAAGGCAAACAGGCGATCGAACAGAATTTGGCCCGCGGGCTGGAACGCGGCAAGGTCACGGAACAGGATCGTGATGAAACCCTGGCGCGGATTAGCACGACGACGGAGCTGCAGGATCTGGCCCCGGCGGGTTTGATTATCGAAGCCGCGCCGGAGAACCTGAATCTGAAACAGGAATTACTGCGCGAATGTGAAGCGGTAACCGGCGCCCAATGCGTCTGGGCCACCAACACTTCATCACTGTCAATAACCGAAATCGCTCGTCTCGCCGCGCGTCCGGAAAATGTTGTGGGCATGCACTTCTTCAATCCGGTCCATCTGATGAAACTAGTGGAGATTGTTGTCGGCGAACGCACCAGCGAACAGACGACCGAGCAGGTCCGGCAGATCGCCGCGCGGATGAAGAAAGAGCCAATCATTGTGCGTGATTTTCCCGGCTTTGCGTCCAGCCGGCTGGGAGTGACCCTGGGACTGGAAGCGATGCGCATGGTCGAACAGGGTGTGGCCAGCGCGCGCGACATCGACACTGCGATGGAACTCGGCTATAACCATCCCATGGGTCCGCTGCGTTTGACTGATCTCGTGGGCCTTGATGTGCGTCTTAGCATCGCTGAGTACCTGCACAGCAAACTGGGTTCAGAAACCTTTCGCCCACCCGACATTCTCCGGCGAATGGTTAGGGAAGGAAAGTTAGGCAAGAAAACGGGTCGCGGCTTCTACGATTGGAATTGACCGAAGAAGCGGCCGGCATTTTGTGGCTGACAAGAGTTTGGGGGAGCACTGGATCGGGTGGCGACTGTTATGAGCACTCCTTATCAAAATGAAGAGCGACGATTCGCGCTACGCATGGCGCTGCGACTTCCGATCGTGGTGTCCGGCCGCTCGGACGATGGCGCGGCGTGGAGCGAGCCGACAGAGACAGATGATATTTCTACCTCGGGCGCACTGTTTCACCTGAATCAAAAAGTCAGTATTGGCGAAAAACTCTACCTTCGCGCGCACCGGCCCGATGGATCGCCCACCGAAGTGATGGCTACCGTGGTTCGTCTTTCTCCGGCGATTTACGGCACGGCACGCGTGGGCGTGCAAATCGCGGAACCTTCCGAAAACTGGACTCGCCTGTTTGTCTCCTGGGTGGCTGACGAACAAGCCGCCACGCCCAGCGACAGTTGATCTCCTTTAATTTCCCCAACCACCAACTTACCAAGGCCGAAAAGCCCTAACTGAAATCCGTTTATTCACGTCTGCCTGTAGCCCCAGGTGACGGTGCGGTAGTTTGTCAAAGGTCTTCGCGACCCTATTTTGGTTTCCGCCGCGTAGCGGCAAGCAGGATTTAGCCGGGCCTTTCAAGGCCCGGTTAGGGATCGATAAACGAAACCGCGTCGCGTTAGCGACGCATGAAAATCGCGTGTTCAGGCGTCGCTAACGCGATGCGTATCCGCTGGTGCAATTGGTCCCCGGCCTTGAAGAGGCCGGGCTAAACTCAGCTTGCCGCTACGCGGCGACAAAGCAGTCTAGTTGAGGATGAGGTCAGTACCGGGAGCGGACCGGGGTCCCCACGCGGGCAGCCGCCCGCGTGGGGTGGTGGTTGCGACCGGGTCTCGTGATCGCGATCCTCAATCATGGGTAAGTTGCGACCCGGTCGCTACCGCTCCCGGTACTGACTCCATGCCGTCTGCGGACTGTTTCCCGCAAATTAAGACACCACCCTGTCTTTGTGTCCTTCATGTCTTTGTGGTTAACTCTCCCAAAATCAATAAACTGGAGTATTTCCCTTGAGCAATCCCTACGAGACTATTCTGGTCGAGCGCCGTGATCGCGTCGCCACCGTCACCATTAACCGGCCTGAAAAGCGGAACGCCCTGAATATTCAAACCCGCGCTGAAGGAGCAGCGATACTTGACGAGTTGCGCGCGGATGATGCTGTGCGCGTTGTCGTGCTGACCGGCGCCGGCGACAAAGCCTTCATTGCCGGCGCGGATATTGCCGAATTCGCTGAGCGGACCGCGATTCAGCAACGCGAGGTCATGTTGGATCGTTCGCTTTTCAACGCAATCGACAGCTTCCCGAAACCAATTATCGCCATGGTCAACGGTTATTGCCTGGGCGGTGGCTGCGAAGTGGCCCTGGCGTGCGATCTGCGAATCGCAAGTGATAAAGCTTCTTTCGGTCAGCCGGAAATCAATCTGGGAATTATTCCCGGAGGCGGCGGCACGCAGCGGCTGACGCGTTTGGTTGGCGAAGGCAAAGCCATGGAGTTGATTCTGAGCGGTGAAATCATCAATGCCGAAACGGCGCTGGTGATCGGTCTCGTGAATCACGTCGTGCCTGCTGATCAGCTGCAGACGAGAACCATGGAGATTGCGAACCGCATCGCTGAAAAAAGTCCGATTGCCTTACGGTTGGCGAAAGAGGCAGTAAGACTGGCGTCAAGATCGAATCTGGATGAGGGCTTACGTCGCGAAGTTGATCTGTTCGCGCTCTGTTTCTCCAGCGCAGACAAAGACGAAGGCGTGAAAGCATTTCTCGAGAAACGCAAACCTGAGTTTAAAGGACGCTAACAGAAAGTGCATGGGTAATCGAGAACTCGTTTGACCCAAAAGTATAAATGACGAGTCAGCTTGAATCAGCGCATTGGTCAGTGCTCAGTGATCGCGGCTGCGAGGCCGCCGGTTTGACGCACGAAGAAGCACGGCGGTTAGTGCACCGCCTCGGGAATGAGGGCCGTCACGGCTTGTGTATCGTTACGGACGAAGCAGCGAGCCGGATGAGTTCCGAGCCGGCTGAGCTTGAACCGCAAAACGCGAGCGCGCGATGAATCTGCACTACATCATTAGCACCACTTTTCCGAAACTCTCGTTCGACTCGATCCGCTCATGCGCCCCGCGGACGTCCTCCCACTTGAAGACTTGATCTAATACGGGCCGTACCGCGCCGCTCCGAAGCAACGGCACGACCTGTTGGGCGAACAGGCGCGTGACGGTGGCTTTCTCTTCCAATGAGCGCGTGCGCAGCGAAGTGCCCATAATCTGCAAGCGCTTGCTCATCGCAATTCCGTAATCGATCTCTGCCTTCGATCCGCTGGTAGTGCCGACAAAGATTAGCCGCCCTTTGATGGCCAGTGATAGCAGGTTAGCTGTCAGGTACGCAGCCCCGACAAGATCGAGCACCACATTGACGCCGGCGCCGCCGGTCCAGTGCTTGGCGGCCTCGGCAAACTTGTTCGGATTGCCATCGATCGTGATTGAAGCAGTCAATCCGAATTCCCTGGCGTGTTTTAGTTTGTCCGCAGTGCGTGACGTGCCGTAAGCAAATGCGCCCGCCGCCCTGACCAGTTGAATCGCGGCCGTGCCTACCCCTGAGCCGGCTGCATGAATCAAAACGTGTTCGCCAATGGTCACCCGGCATTGAGTGAAGAGGGCATCGTGCGCAGTCATGAAAACTTCCGGCACTGCGGCAGCCTCTGCCCAGTCGAGATTATCCGGGACGCGTGCCAGATGATTCTCGGGAACCGTGATGTACTCTGCTTGCCCGCCACCGCCGATGATGCCGAAGACTCGATCACCAATCTTCCAGGTGCGCACTTCGTCGCCCACTGATTCAACTTCGCCGGCAAACTCGATTCCGGGAATTTCCGTGCTGTAACCGGGCGGCGCGGGATAGCGCCCCAGGCGCTGCAGGATGTCCGCGCGGTTCAGTCCGGCGGCGCGCACTCGCACTCGCACGCGGTCGAGTGTCGCGGGTGGCGCGTCAGGCACGTCGCGGATTTCCAGACCTGCAACGCCGCCGAAGGAAGTGATGGTTACGGCTTTCATTTTGAGCGCTCAGGGCTGTAATTGGGCGATAATACAATTCGCTGAGAAAAAAACTCTGGCTTTTTGGGGTCCGTGTGATTAAGTGCAGCTACTATGACAAGAAGATGGTCTTTGATCGATCTATGGCCACAAGGTAATGATCAGCGATTTGTTGACTAATTCTTTGCAAAGGATGAAGCACAAGCTCTAGATTTGTTCCAAGAACGTCATCGGAGTGTCAACACGGAGCAATGATTGGTGTGAGTTCCACACATCTAGACCCGCTAGGTTACTTGATTCCCACCATCTTCTTAACCTGCTCCGTGCTGTAGCATTTCTTACCAAAGTTCAGTGCCCGCGCTTCTAACAGGTCAAGATAATCAATCAGATCCTCTAGTTCTTCGCGCAGCTTGGCGATTCTTTGGGTAACGTATTTCTGTTCTCGCTTGAAGCGGGTCTTGGTGACAATGGCGCTACTCATAAATATCCTTCCGATGGCCTATTTTTTGGATCACAATTGTATCATCTTCAACATCGAACAGAATCCTGTAATCACCCATCCTTAAACGATAACCGAAGTCAGCTTGTCGCAACTTCTTGATGTTGCCCATCAAGCCGCTTTCCAGGCGCGATATCTTTCGGATGACTTGCGTTCGAACGCTTTTTGGCAGCGCTCGAAGGTTCTCGACGGCAAGCGGTGTGTACTCGACATGAAATCGCCTCGAACTCATCCGGTTATTACTTCAGTAACGCCCTCGCCCGCGTCACCACATTCTCCACATTGAAGCCCAGGTTCTTCAGCGCCACATCTCCCGGCGATGAGGCGCCGAAACGATCGAGACATACCACGTCGCCGTCAGGACCGACGTAACGGTCCCAACCCTGGCGGACGCCGGCTTCGATGGCGAGCCGGGAAGTCACTGATCGCGGCAGAACTTCGTTCTGATATTCCTGCGGCTGTTCTTCAAACAACTCGATGCAGGGCATTGAGACGACACGGGTGGAAACGCCATCGTGCTCCAGCTGCTCCCGGGCCTCGAGTGCTAACGAGACCTCCGATCCCGTTGCGATCAGGATCAATTGTGGATCGACCCGGTCGCTACCGCTCCCGGTACTGACTCCGGATGCTTCGGCAAGAACGTAACCGCCGTGGCGCAGGCCTTCAGCAGCCGCGTATTTCTTTCGATCAATCAAAGGAACCTTCTGCCGCGTCAGCGCCAGCGCGGTCGGCGATTCGCGGCGCAGAATCGCCAGCCGCCAGGCTTCCCGAACTTCATGCACGTCTGCGGGCCGAACTACGAACAGGTGCGGGATGGCGCGCAGGGCCGCCAGATGTTCGATTGGCTGATGCGTTGGGCCATCTTCACCCAGTCCGACGGAATCATGGGTGAAAACGTAAATCACCTGAACCTCAGACAGGCAGGCGAGCCGAATCGACGGCCGCATGTAGTCAGAGAAGCACATAAATGTCCCGCCGTAAGGAATCAACCCGCCGTTCAATGCCATGCCGGTCAGCGTTGCGCCCATTGCGTGTTCGCGCACGCCCCAGTGAATGATGCGGCCATCGTAACGGCCGGCTTCAAAGTCGCCGCCCTCTTTGATGTCGGTGTTGTTCGACACCCCGAGATCGGCTGACCCGCCGATGAGCATCGGCATGTGCGGCGCCAATGCATTGATTACTTTGCCGCTGGCGACGCGCGTAGCAACGGCTTCGGAATCAGCGAAGTCTGGCAGATGCGATTCCCAATCCTCAGGGAGCTCGCCACTGATGGTTTGCCGCCACTGCTCACCGAGATCAGAATGCTCCTCTGCATACTTCTTAACGAGGCCGTTCCATTCACTTTCGTATTTCTCTCCGCGATCGACGGCCCGGCGAAAATGTGCGAGGGCTTCATCCGGTATGAAGAATTGCTTATCTTCCGGCCAGCCGAGATGCCGTTTGGTTTCACGCACGGCTTCTTCGCCCGGCGGATCGCTATGCGCCTTGCGCGTGCCCGCGGTCGGCATGCCGTAACCGATGATGGTCTTGACTGAGATTAGTGACGGCCGATCGCCCACGGACTGCGCATCGCGAATCGCCGCGTCAATCGCGGCCAGATCGTTTCCGTCTTCGACCGTTGAAGTGTGCCAGCCGTAGGCTTCAAATCTCTGCGGGACACTTTCTGAAAAAGCAAGATTGGTGAAGCCTTCGATCGTGACGCGATTGTCGTCGTAGAGATAAATCAGCTTGCCGAGTTTCTGATGACCAGCAAGCGAAGCGGCCTCAGACGCGACTCCTTCCATCAGATCGCCATCGGAAACAATGGCGTAGATGTAATGATCGATTAGCGAAAAATCCTTCTGATTAAACCGGGAAGCAAGATGTGCCCCGCCCATCGCCATGCCCACACCGTTGGCGAAGCCCTGGCCCAGCGGCCCGGTGGTGATCTCAACGCCAGGCGTCAAGCCATTTTCCGGGTGCCCGGGTGTTTTCGATCCCCATTGACGAAAATTCTTGATTTCCTCGAGCGGCAGATCATAGCCGGTTAAATGGAGTAGCGAGTAAAGCAGCATGCAGCCGTGCCCGGCCGACAACAAAAATCGATCACGATTCTCCCAATGCGGATTGCGCGGGTTGTAGCGCATGAACCTGGTCCAAAGCACGTAAGCCATCGGCGCGGCCCCCAGGGGCAGCCCGGGATGGCCGGACTTCGCCTTTTGCACGGCATCAATGGTCAAGGCCCGGATGGTATTAATGCAAAGCTGATCGAGTTCGGGTGTGGTGTCGGTATTTTGCTGCATGCGTGCGCTCATAAGCTTAGTTTCAGGTTTCGCGTTTCAGGTTTCAAGTTCTCACGCCGGTTCCCATACGCAAGTCGCCGCTTGCGAAAGAAATGTTTACGCGACGACGCAAAGTCGCAAAGAAAAAGCGACGGTACTGATGGAAGTGAAGCGTGAGCATCGCACAGCCCTTGTCAATTCGTCCAGCATTTTTCGATAGAAAATCAGCGGCGGCGAATGGTAAAGTTCTTGCGGGGCAGCATGCCCCGGAAAGGCGCGCACGACGCCGGCAAAGGTGCGCTATTTTGACCATGCAGGCGCAAACTCTCAATTGTCCAAACTGCGGCGCGGCCATTTCATCTGAGGCGCCGCAATGCCAGTACTGCGAATCAAAGCTGGCAACCGTTGCTTGCCCGGCATGCTTCGGCATGTTGTTCATTGGCAGCAAGCACTGCCCGCATTGTGGGGCTGCCGCCGTTGCCGCAACGGCCGCGAGTCTGTCGGTCTTGAAATGTCCGCGGTGCGCGATCGATATGTCATCGGTGATGATTGGAGATGCGCCGGTGCGCGAGTGCAGTCGCTGCGAAGGACTGTGGCTCGACACAGTCGTCTTCCAGCTGATTTGCGCTGATCGTGAGCACCAATCGATGGTGCTCGGCGACGCTTTGTCCACGGCTGGACACAACGCGCCAGTTGCTCATGAAGAACAGGTGCGCTACATTCCCTGCCCGCATTGCCGGCAATTAATGAATCGAATCAACTTTGCGAATTGCTCCGGCGTCGTGGTTGATGTTTGCAAGGCACACGGCACCTGGTTCGATCACGACGAGCTGCGCCAGATTGTCGAGTTCCTTCGTGGCGGTGGCATGGAGCTGTCGCGTGAAAAGGTTCGCCATGAACTCGAATTGCAAAACGAGAAGCTGCGGACAGAAGCAGCGACGATCAGCTATCGCACCACCACTATTACCTATTCCCTGGATGACGAACGGCTCGGCGGTTTATCAGCGGCGCGCGGGTTGTTGAAGTTCTTGAAGGACTGATACGCCCGCATGTTTCTCTTTCGACGTCCCACCAATTTCGAAATCGAAAAGTTTATCGACCAATCCCGCGATCTACCCTTGTCATACGGCCCGGTCGGAATCGCTAAGGATTCGCCTGGCGGTTTCAAATTGGATTGCGCGGCCGGAATCACCGGCCGAGGCAAAAACGCGTTCGACCTCGCCGGGCGCGCTCTGACAGAATGGCGACAGTTCGACCTTGGCTGGGTGGAATTGTTTCCGCGGGCCGCGCCAGTGGAGCCGGGAACGACGGTGGCTGTGTTGGTGCGTCATGCCGGCGTGTGGTCGTTGAATGGTTGTCGCGTCGTTTATAGTGTCGGCGACGCGCGGTCGTCGGTGGGCTTCGCCTACGGAACGCTAACCAATCATGCAGAAATGGGTGAAGAGATTTTTCAAGTTTCAATTGCGCCTGCATCGGAAGAAGTAATTTATGAGATACGCGCGGTTTCAAAACCACGCGCGGCTTGGGCACGAATTGGTTATCCTTATGTACGCTTTTGCCAGTCGCGCTTTCGCAGAGATTCAATCGCGGCAATGAGGCGCGCAGTTGCGGGTCGCTAATACGGCGGATGATCATCCCTGACACTATCAAGCGCGCATTACTTAAATACCTTCCCTTCGCGCCCGCGATTGTTCTGGCCGCGCTGATTCCCCAGTATTGGGTCGATGTGCCGCAATACGATGAGTGGGATTCTGTGATGCTGTTCGAGCACCTGTCGCAGGGTTCGCTCACCCTCGGGTTGCTCTTCAAACAGGTGAACGAGTATCGCCAGTTTTTTCCCAACGTGATTTTCGTCGGTTTGGGAAAGCTTACCCACTGGGATCTGCGGTATGAAATGATTCTGGTTTTTGCGGCGGCTTGTCTCATTTCGCTGAATGTCAGGCGGTTGGCTGCCTTAACTGCCCAGGCCAGTGAGTTTCAATTTGCCATTCTGTTTCTCGTCGCGAACCTCATAATCTTTTCTCTGACGCAATACGAAAACTGGTTTCAGGCCCAGCAACTGGTTTATTACATGCCCATCCTTTGCGTGACGACCTGCATTGTCATCGGGCGGACAAGCCTCGGCACACTTGCCAAGTTCGGTATTTGCGCCGCCCTGTCGTTCGTCAGCACGTTTTCATCCGCAAACGGCATTGTGTGCTGGGTCGTGGTCCTGCCGCTGCTGGTATACACCGAATGGCCAAAGGGCCGGCGGCCCGTAGTTTGGTTGAGCGGTTTGTGGATGGTCGCGATTTGCCTTTCTCTGGAGCTTTATCTTCACGGCTACGAAAAGCCGTGGTGGACGCCGAGTCCGCTCACAGGCCTGTACCATCCTTTACGAGCCTTCGTTTATTTTCTTGGCTTTGTGGGCGGGCCCCTGGGACTTGAGCGCGTTAGATTATCAGTCGTCGCGGGCGCAGTGATGATAGCTGGTTTCACTGCCGCAGGCGTCTATCTTGTGAGGCGCCGCCACGATCGAGAGCTAATTGCACGCGCGATTGGCTGGTTGGTAATCGGCGCGTATTCGCTGCTTACCGCGGTAATGACGACAATTGGTCGTGTGGGGTTACCTACGGGACCATCACAGGTGCCGCGCTATCTTGGCTTTTCAGTCTACCTGCTGCTGGCGTTAGTTTTTCTCGCTTACATCATTGGAGAGGACATGCAGCGCCGCGGCGGCGGTACGTCGATCGGGCGGCCTAATCCGCTCGCCTTCACTACCATTCTGGTTCTCATTGTTTATCAACCGTTCATGTGGGCTTTGTCTTATCGTCAGATGGACGCGTGGCAAACCCGCCTGCTGCAGGCAAAGGCAAGCATACTGTTGATTAATCAACTACCGGACACGCGGCTGACGAAAACCCTCTACCCGAATTTGCAATTTCTGGCCGAGAAAGCGAATGCGCTGGATCGACTCGGTCTGATGCGACCGTCATTAGTCAGGACCAATCACTTGAACCAAATTGCGTATAGCGGTGCGGGTCGTGGCGAAATGCGTCCAGTTGAACGCACTGCTTTCGGATACGCGGCTTCAGGTTACGCCACGCTTGATCAAAAGCGAGTGCCGGACGCGATAATTCTGGCCTATGACTCCGGTAATAATGATCCGATAGCGTTTGCTGTCTCTTATCCGCTCAAGCGCCCGGCCTCGATCTTTCACGGGGTAGCACCGGATGGGGTTTGGCTGGTTCGTTTTACGCCTGAACAG
>JBKPEE010000106.1:0-12606 GCA_046728235.1 Acidobacteriota bacterium | reverse complement strand
GATTAAAGCAGCTCGCAAAACTAACCATCTCGGGATCAAGCATTTGAGCGTCCCCGTGGTTTTCTGCTAACAGCTGTCGCCCGCTCCGCGGGCTTAATCGATCTGGGAACGCGATTACGTGGGGCTTACGCCCCACGCTTTGTGCTGTCGTGCGCTCCGCGCACTAACCAACTAACCCGCGAAGCGCTATCGCTACCGGTTCTGACACTAGGCTTGTCGCCGCGCCCAAACAAAATAGGCCGGCACTCCCAGCAGCATAATTCCGAAACTGATTCCGCTGTTCAGCGGGAATTTGTAAAGCAAACTGAATGTTATGACACAACAAGCGGCAATAAAAAACAGCGTCGTCAGTGGATGGCCGGGAATGTGAAAACTGCGTTGGCCCTCAGCCGGCATTGACGTTCCGGTCCTCGCGCGAGTTGAGGGGGAATTGGGCTTCGTAGTCGCGAGCTTTTTCCTGAATATGAAGACACACACGGCCGTTAATCCAAAGAAAATCACGTCAACTGAGACCACATAGTTCAGAATCTGTTCGTACTTGCTGGCGACGAGCGCGATCACGATTGCCAGCCCGCCTTGCAAGGCGATCGCAAAAGCGGGCACGCGCGCGCGGTTTAGCGATGCGAGCTGCCTGAAAAATAGTCGATCCTCGGCCATTGCGAAATACACGCGCGGCGCAGTCAGCATGCTCTGGCTCAAAAAACCGATGGTGGAAATCGCAATGCCGGCCGCGATGAAGCGAGCGCCTTTACTGCCCAGCGCCAGGCGCATCACGGCGGTCGCCGGTGTTTTGGTTTGTGATAAGGCATCGGCGCCGAGTATGTGCACGCAGACGTAGTTCACTGACAAGTAGACAACGATCACTCCTAATACCCCGAGTAACAATCCGCGCGGCAGATTCTTGCGCGGTTCGCGCACCTCACCGGCTACGAAACAGGCGGTCTGCCAGCCACCATAGGCGAATTGCGCGGGAATGAGCGCAGCTCCGAACGCGATCAGGGACTGCCACGTCGTCGTCGGTGCCAGAGCGGCGGACGCAATCGAATTTTGGGCCGGCTTAGCCAGCAACAAACCGAGAATAACCAGCAGTGCAATAGCGATCAGTTTCAGGACCATGAAAACATTCTGGGTAACACTGCCGGCGCGGACGCCCACACAATTGATTACGGTAAGTAAAACGAGGGCGGCGCAACCCAACAGTGCCGCGGCAAACTCACTGGCTTGCACGCCGACAAGCGCGAACAAATGATTGGCAAAGATGAGCGCGACTGCCGCCATGCCTCCAGTTTGTATGATGAACAGCAGGCTCCAGCCATAAACGAACCCGACGACCGGATGCATTGCTTCGCGTAGATAAACGTATTGGCCTCCGGATTCCGTAACCTGTGATGACAACTCGGCATAGATAAAGGCGCCGGCCAAAGCGATCAATCCGCCAACGACCCACGCGCCCAGAATCAGCAGGGGTGTATGCACCTGTTGCGCTACGACGTAAGGGTTGGTGAAGATGCCGGCGCCGATGATCCCGCCCATGACGATCATGGTCGCGTCGAACAGGCCCAGGCGGCGGGCGAGATTGTGATCGGCGATTCGCACGAAGTGTGGTTACCTCGATTCAGCTAAAGCCCGTAGAAGCAGGTCGCCGACACCCAGTCGTTGAGCCCATTGATCAAGATAATCACGATCGAGGGTTTCGCCGCGCGTCCCGATGATTCCTCTAACATCCCGCCATTGTAGTTCCGAGGTCTCACGCCCCAGGCGATACCAGTGGAGTTTCGCAAGAATTGTATCCTCGGCTGTGGCAATCCAGATCTTTCGATGCTCCGGCGAGCCAAGGTCAAGATGTTGACGTCTAATTAGTTGTTGTTTAGCAAGTTCTGTCGCGGGCACAAATATATAAACTTTGGAAATTGCAGTGAAGAGAATAACGTTGAAGGATCGGCCGTGTGCAATAGCGCGTCGAATCGTCTGTCCAACGATGTATTCGTCCTTTAGAATTTCGACCAGAGGACTAACGTGACGCAGTTCAATGCCGGCTATCATGTCGATATCGCCACTGGCTCGGTATTCCCCGTGGATTGAGCTGGCAATCGAACCAACCACAACGTAATCAATATCCAGTTGGTCGAAAGCACGAACAAGTTGGACCAGGACAACAATGGGATTTTCCATGTTAGTCGTTGGTCGGCTGATGGGGGTCAAAACCGTAACCGAGGATTACCGATTCGCGAGGCAATAGGCGAGCGATTAGTTTTCTTTGCAGCTCTTCTTCGGTCGCCTCCGGAAATTCTTGACGAATATTCGCGAATATCAATTCACGCAACCCCTGAATGAGTCCAAATGTTAGTTCCAACTTTTTGCCCGGTCGTGCATTTCGCAGTAATTCAAAGAGTGCGCGTTGGGCTTCCGGCGATGTATCTGAAGAGATAGGCTTCATCCGATTTTCAGTTATATGCGCAGTGAGGTCACTCTTTCAAGAGTTGACCGGCAATTATCAGCCTTTGAATTTCGGAAGTGCCTTCGTAGATCCTGAGCGCGCGCGCGTCGCGATACAGCCGCTCGACGACCGTACCGCGGACGAGGCCGGTGCCGCCGTGAATCTGTACAGCCTGATCGATAATGTTTGAGGCAGCCTCGGTGGCGAACAACTTTGCCTGGCTGGCTTCGCGCGAGGATACAGCAGCTCCGGTATCTTTCAAATACGCGGCTTGATAAACCAGCAGCCGCGAGGCGTCGAGTGTGGTTGCCATGTCGGCCAGTTTCCCCTGAATCAGTTGGTGCTCGGCCACAGGTTTTCCGAATTGCTGGCGTGACTTTCCGTGCCACAGGCTTTCGTCAAGCGCGCGGCGCGCCATGCCGCACGCGGCGGCGCCGACACTGGCGCGAAATGTATCGAGCGTTTGCAAACTGAGCCGCAAGCCGTCGCCCTGATCACCGATCATGTCCTCTGCCGGCACTTTGCAGTTCTTGAATTCGAGTTCGCCGATGGGATGCGGAGCGATCATCTGAGTCTTTTCGCTAACGCTAAAGCCCGGCATGCGGGCCGAGACGATGAAAGCGGAAATCTCTGCCCGCCCGTCACTGCGGGTGCCCGTTCGCGCAAAAACAGTGTAGACGTCGGCCACGCCGGCGTTTGAAATAAATCGCTTGCGACCGTCGATGAAGTAGGCATCGTCTTCCTTGCGCGCCACTGTTTTCAAGGCTGCCACATCAGAACCGGCATCGGGTTCAGTCAGTGCGAACGCCGCGATTGCTTTTCCGGTGCGGGCGCGCGCGAGCCAGAAATCGCGCACGTGCTCGGTAGCTGAGAGGCTGATGGCATAAGTGCCGAGGCCCTGCATCACGAACGCCAGATCTGCAAGTGAGGACGAGTACGAGAGCGACTCGCGGATAATACAGCACGCGCGCAGATCAAACGGCTGGCCCGGGGTGGCTACTGCGTAACGGAGCAGATCATTTTCCGCCAGCAAGAGAACGTAATCGCGCAGTGTCTGATCGGGATCGCGTTCATCATCGGCTGCGCGTATTTCGATTTCGCGTTCGACGAACTGCGCCAGGCGGTCGGCCAGCCCGCGATGTTCGGCCGAGAAGAATGGCGTTGTGGCGATGAAGCGATCCATTTTGTGAAGTGCAAACTACTTAAATTTCGCCGGGCGCTTTTCAATAAATGCCGCAGGCTCTTGGGTTTGGAGTACCGCGTTTACGCGGAACTGCTTTTGTCCCCAGGTCAGCCGCCTAAAGGCGGTACTCCAAACTACTTGAATTTAGCCGGTCGCTTTTCAACAAAGGCCGCGTGTGCTTCTTTAAAATCCGGCGTCTGCATACAGAGTGCCTGGGTGATGGCTTCGGCTTCGAGCGCGGATTCGAAACTCATGTGCAGCTCGCGATTCAACATCTCTTTGGTCTTGGCGATTCCCATGGCTGGTCCATTGGCCAACTTTTCGGCGAATTCACGGGTGACCTGTTCCAGTTGATCGCGCGGAACGACGCGATTGTAAAGTCCAATGCGCCTGGCTTCTTCGGCCTCAATGAAATCTCCGGTCATCAACAGTTCAGTTGCTTTGGCCAATCCTACGACGCGCGGCAGCAGGTAGGTCGCACCCATGTCCGTGCCGGCCAAACCGACCTTCACGAAGATGAAGGCGATCTTCGCTTCTTCCGCAGCGATGCGAATGTCGGAAGCGAGGGCGATGCACGCGCCAGCGCCTGCGGTGGTTCCATTCAAGCTCGCAATGATCGGCTTGGGCAGCGCGCGCATGTTGCGAATCAAATTGCACGTCAATCGAGTGAACTCTAACAACCCCTCCGCATCGCGCCCCTGTAAAGCGCCGATGATGTCGATGACATCGCCGCCCGAGCAAAACGCGCGACCGGCGCCTGTGATTACTATGACCCGCGCGTCCTGCTCGTCGCGCAGTTGCGCCAGGAAGTCGGTTAATTCGTGATACACCTCGAAAGTGATCGCGTTGAGACGATCGGGCCGATTAAGCGTGATCGTGCCGATCTGATCGCGTTGTTCGTAAAGAAATGATTTTGGAATCTGCATTAAACGCTTTTACTTCTGCTGAGCCCCTGACGTGCCGACAATTCTGACCGGATAAGGAAGGCTTCCAGACTTTAATACCAGGGCGAGATCTTCGGCCGACTGTCTAGTGAAGTGCCCGTTGATTTCACCCTGATCGAAAATCTGACTCTTGATGAAGGCGACCGATTTGACTTCGTCATTTAGTACCACAGCTAAATACTCATTTATGTTTGCTCCGGTCCAGTTACCAAGTTTTTCGGCTCCCGTCTTTTTAAGTGAAAACAAGATCTCGTAATCATCCCTATTGCCGGTGGGAACGGCTGAAGCATTTCTGAGCTCGCTTCCGTCGATAATTGGGGACGAGTCGACGATGACCCATTTCGTTGGCCTGGAAGTTTCCGCTCCGTTCCCTCCGATCTCGGCTCGTTCAGCGTAAGGTAAAACGCGGCGGTCAGCGGCTAACTTCCCGCTCTTGTCTGCCGCGGAGATCGCTTCGTCCTTCGTGTCATAAGTTCGGCAGGCTGCGGGACTGGGGTCGCTGATGACGTGGGTAAGTTCCAGCTTGCCGGCCGCGGTGATAATTTTTTTCAGCCGGTCAAGATCTGCGACTTGCCAAAGGTTAACTGCAATGCGCCCATCGGATGGGGTGCCTTGGGGCTTAACCTCAAAAGTAACTCCCAACGCATTAAGTCTGCTCTCGATAGTCCTGATAGTGTTTTCAGCAGCCGCCTCACGATCGGCAGATGAAGCGACGATCTCCAGGAGAAGTTGCGCGTCCGGTGGGTGTTGACGGACCAACTTTGAACAAGCGCAGCCCGCGGCCACAAGCAGCAGAAGTCCTGCAAATGTGATTGATCTCTGGTGCATTCCTGCTCCTCAGTTCTCAAGCGTTTATAATGGCCGTGCCTTCAATCTCAACTTTCGCGCCATCTTCCAACAGACTTTTCACTTCCACCAAAACCATCGCCGGAAAATGTTTACCCATGCGCGGGCGATAGCGCTCGCCGATCTCTTTCATGCGCTCGCGGTACTCATTCTTATCGGTGACGTAAATGACCAGGCGCGCGATTGCTTCCGGCGTGCCTCCTGCTTCCGTCGTCACCGTGACAACGTTCGACAGCGCGCGATCGAATTGCTCAACCAGATCGTCGCTGACCATTTGTTGCCGCTCGTCCCACCCCACCTGTCCCGCAATAAACAGCAGACGACCTTCCCCTTCAGTCAGCACACCGTTGGAATAGCCTCGCGGCCGGCCGAGCGATGCGGGATTTATAAGACGGAAGCTCACGCGGTTGTTTTCGGTTTACACAGAGGCTTGAACGATCTCTAACTGATTTCCGCCCGGGTCGCGAACATAGAACCGCCGCGTTCCCGGAATTGGACGCGGATCCGCGATTATTTCGACTTCAGCATCTCGAAATCTTTGCTCGGCTTTGGCCAGATCATCGACCGTGAAACAGACGTGTCGCGAACTTAACGATCCACGCTCGTCTTCAATCGAAAGGTGGAGTTGATTGTCCCCAATCTGATACCAGGCGCCGGTTTGGCGGGCTGCCCCCGGTTTGGGTACCTGCGTCAGACCAAGTACCGATCCATAGAAGTATTTAGTGGCCGCTTCGAGTTCCGGCGGCACCGTGACGTTTACGTGATGAAGTGCTGTGACCATTGCTCGTATCACTACGTCCGGTGCTTTGCCGCAAAGTCCATCACTTCCTGAAGCCGTTCTTCGCGCGAAGCGGCTCCGGATTGCTTCATCTTCTCTTCGAGGAACTTGTTGAATTCAACCGATCTGTTTTTTGGCACGCTCAAGCTGTGCCAATCGGCGGCTTTGAAATGCTTTGCCAGGTAAACGATTTGCCCGACGTGATAAGCGTAATGGGCAATCTGGCGATTGATCGCCTGTACGACCGTGTGGTCCTGGCCGCGAATTTTTACTGTGCGCATCAGGTCTTCCGGCCGCAGCGGCTCGATCGCAGCGAAAGTGCACTGCCAACCTTTTTCCCAGTACGCGATTATCTCTGCCCTCGTCGTTTCGGGCAGCATTACAAATTCCAGGTCGCGATTGCGTTCCGGCTTTTCGCCGTCAGTCATCAGAAAATCAGTCCAGCGCGAAATCATATTGCCGGCCATGTGTTTCATGTTGACGGCAATGCTGTTTGATTCTTCGTCGATCGTACGGAAGAAATCTGCGTCTCCGATTTGTGCGAACGCGCGCTCGGCGAGCTTCTGGTAATCCCGAAATGTTCTTAAGGCGTCTTCAAGAAAATGGGCCCCGATTGATTGATCACTCATCACCCTCTCCCTGGGAGCGCGAATTATAGCACTCGTTCAACGCATCCACTGATCGCGCCGCGGATAATATACCGGGGATCGATCCGGATATCGTCGCTTGTATTTCTGGTAACGCTCATGCCAGTACTCGTAGCGTTGGTCTGAGGAGCGTAGTTTCGTGTGCGGGATCGAGCGCAAGTGATCTTCAATCCGGTGCATGTTCCGCGCATTGAACCGCCAATCATAATTCCCGAGTTCGTAAAGGCTCGTCATAGCGTACCCCTTAATCCGGCCGCTCATGTCGATATAAGGATCGAAGTAACTCCAGACGAGTTGCCGCAGGTTTCTAAACACCGGCTTTCGCCCGTGCAGGCCTGTGTCGCGCGAACGCGCGATCGATCCCCACAATCCGTCCCGCTGAAACACGAAGATCACATGGTCCAGCAGATCCCACGATTCGAGATCGAGTAACAGCGGCGGGTACCCGTGCTGCTCGAGAATGACGGCTGCAGCTACCGAAGCTTCCAGGCAATGCGCTTGGTTTCGCTTGACGACCTCGCGAAAGGAACGCATCGTGCCGCCCTGCCGTTCCCAGTTGTATGGCATTAAGGTCAACCAACGTTGGACCCTGGCGGGCGTGTTCAGGCGCTGGATCAATTGCCATTCTCGGGTGGTGAAAGCCGCTTTGCGGGGCTTGAGATCCATTGCCTAAGCTAATAGCAGAGGCTTCCGGCAAAAGGCAAAGGCCTCGACTTAAAATCATTGACATTCACCCACGCGGGGAATAGGTTATGCGCGACCCTCGCAAATCTGCTCAGACAACTGATCGTTAGTCACTGTCAAGCTTTCTCTGATTTTCGTTTCCAGCAAGAGAAACTTCGCTTGATCGGGAATAGCGTTCAATCAATCTTTTCGTTCCACGAGAGAGAAGGAACACAGCTCATGGAAACTACGGTTTTCGAATTTGTGAACTGGGACGGCAGCGTCGTGGCTCATCCCAAGGTTATCGCTTACCCGGAAACAATCGACGACCTGGTCACCATCATGAAGGACGAGACGAAATTTCCGGCGCCGGTCCGGGGAATTGGGTCAAATCACTCCACCACTTTTTGCACGGTGTCTGATGGCGGCACGGCCGTGTGCATGACAAAGCACTTTAATCGCATTATCGCGATTAATGATGACACGGTCGTGGTGCAGGCCGGGGCGATCTTGATCGATGTGGCGGAAGAGCTGCGAAAACACGGCAAGCAGTTTCACGTGAATCTGGAAATCGGATGTCTGAGCATCGGCACCGCCGCTTGCGGGGGAACTAAAGACTCTTCGATGCCCGGCGAGTTGGGTCAGTGTAACTCGTACGCCATAGGTCTGAAGCTGGTAACGCCCGCAGGTCAACTGATCGAAATCAATGAAGAGCAACCAGAACTGCTGCGGGTCGCGCGATCGAGCTATGGTCTCTTTGGGATTGTCTACGAGG
Organism: Acidobacteriota bacterium; assembly: GCA_046728235.1. Classification (GTDB taxonomy): domain Bacteria; phylum Acidobacteriota; class Blastocatellia; order Pyrinomonadales; family Pyrinomonadaceae; genus UBA11740. Next base: position 4,333 of record JBKPEE010000106.1, on the reverse strand, counting down.
TAATCTTCCGGGTGCGGCCGGTAGCGCCAATGCGCGTCGAAACCATCACCTATACCCTCGAACAGTTCGAACGCGAGCTTCCCAATATACGCGCCCGCGGCGATTCGATGTTCATGTACCTCTTCCCGCACAATCGTAAACTGAATGTTGAGTTTCGGAGCTATGGAGAAGGCCCGCCTCCCAAACCTCATGGATGGCGTTGGGCTGTACGAAATTTTTTCTGGAGACTGGTGCTTCCGTACAGCGGATATCTGGCGGTGAAGTACATCCCATGGAAAACGGTCCGCTATTTCCTAATCGACCAGCTGAACATTTTCATAGTATTTCTGATGCGCCTCATCATGCGGTCAAACAGCACGTCAGCAGCAGATCAGATGATCCGGTTTCCTCCAAAAGGCGGCAATACGAAATATTGTTTTAGCCTCTGGGCCTTTCCCGAGCATATATTTCCACAGATGGTGGGCGATTATTTTGATTTCTGCGTGAACTACTACAAAGAAAACGGTTATCGCTCGAATATGCTCAATGTCGGCTATCGCATCGATCAGGATGACAGTTCGCTTTTCTCGTACTGTTATGACGGCATTGTCATGACCGTCGATCCGGTGGGCACGGGTGATCCAGGCTGGCAGGAGTTCCTCAAGGCTTACAACGAGTTTTGCAGTGAGCGAGGAGGACGACCGCTCTTCAATCAGACCAGATGGCTTACGCCGGATCAGGCGCGCAAGGCCTTTGGCGACAAGCTCGATCAATTCAACGAGATTCGCAAAAAATACGATCCCAGGGATCGGCTGCTAAATGAATACTTCGCAGGCTTTTTCCCTCCGTCTCCGAAGTGAGGATAGGGTTCAATTATCCAGCTGCCAGCTGGGAGTCTGAGGATGAGGTCAGTACCGGGAGCGGACCGGGGTCCCCACGCGGGCCCGCGTGGGGTGGTGGTTGCGACCGGGGTCTCGTGATCGCGATCCTGAATCATGGGTAAGTTGCGACCCGGTCGCTACCGCACCCGCTACTGGCTCCTTGCCGTCTGCGGACTGTTTCCCGCAAATTAAGACACCACGAATTCCGGTGCTCGCTTGCTTCTCTCATCTCTCTGATGTAACACTTAGATTTAATAATTTACCGCAATTTTATCCAGCGCAGATCGGAGCAAAAGGATGAGTTCTCCTGCAAAAAAGACAATCAAACGCGACCCGTCAAAGCCTCTGAGCACCAACATTCATTTGCTCAACTGGGTCGACAAGATGGCGAATCTGACCAAGCCGGCTGCGATTCACTGGGTCGATGGGTCGGTTGAAGAAGACGAAGTGCTCAAGGCGCAAATGGTTGAGAGCGGCACTTTTATTAAACTCAATGAAAAGCTCTGGCCCGGTTGCTATTACGCGCGCTCGCATCCGAGCGACGTCGCCCGCGTCGAAGATCGCACCTTTATCTGCTCGTTGTCGAAAGACGCTGCCGGCCCAACTAACAACTGGGAAGAGCCTTTTGCCATGCGTCGCCGTTTGAAAGAACTGTTTGATGGCTCGATGCGGGGCCGCACAATGTACGTGCTGCCCTTCAGCATGGGGCCGGTGGGATCGCCCATGTCGCAAATTGGTGTGCAACTCACCGATTCGCCCTATGTCGTGGTGAATATGCGGATCATGGCGCGCATCGGCATGCCCGTCTACGCGGAGATCGATAAAGACTACAAACGCGTTGTGCCCTGTATGCATTCGGTGGGCGCGCCGCTGGCTGACGGCGATGAGGATGTGCCGTGGCCGTGCAACAACGAAAAGTACATCGTTCACTTTCCCGAGACGCGCGAAATCTGGTCATTCGGATCCGGCTATGGCGGCAACGCTTTGCTGGGCAAGAAATGTTTCGCGTTGCGCATCGCTTCGAACATCGCGCGCGATGAAGGCTGGATGGCCGAGCACATGTTGATCGTGGGCGTAGAGAATCCGCAGGGTGAGAAGACCTACCTGACCGCGGCGTTCCCGAGCGCCTGCGGCAAGACCAATTTCGCAATGTTGATTCCGCCTAAAGGTTTTGCGGGCTGGAAGGTTTGGACGGTGGGCGACGACATCGCGTGGATCAGACCCGACGCAAATGGCCGTCTGCACGCCATCAATCCTGAGGCCGGATTTTTCGGCGTCGCTCCGGGAACTTCCGTCAAAACGAATCCAAATGCTATGGCGACGCTGGCGACTAATTCGATCTTCACCAATGTCGCGCTGACTCCGGAAGGCGGAGTTTGGTGGGAAGGGATGACCGATGAACCGCCCGCCGAATGTCTCGACTGGCAGGGGAACAAGTGGACGCCGGCAATCGCCAAAGAAACCGGCGCGAAAGCCGCGCATCCGAACGCGCGTTTCACGGCCCCGGCTTCACAGTGCCCGACGATCGATCCTGATTGGGAGAATCCGAACGGCGTTCCCATCAGCGCAATCATTTTCGGTGGCCGGCGGGCGACGACGATGCCGCTCGTGTACCAGTCATTTAACTGGACGTCGGGCGTTTATATCGGGGCGACGATGGGATCGGAAATGACTGCCGCGGCATTCGGGGCGATAGGCCGAGTGCGCCGGGACCCGATGGCCATGCTGCCTTTCTGCGGTTATCACATGGGCGATTATTTCCGTCACTGGATCCTGATGCAGCGCGCGCTTGATGAAACTCCGAAGATCTTTCACGTCAATTGGTTTCGCAAAGATAAAGACGGAAACTTTATGTGGCCAGGCTTCAGCGAAAACATGCGCGTGTTGAAGTGGGTCGTCGACCGTGCGCACGGTCGCACCCTCGGCAAAGAGACGCCAATCGGCTGGACCCCGCACTACGACGACATCGAATGGCAGGGATTGGATTTCTCGAAAGAGAAGTTTGAAGAGTTACAGGCCTTTGATCGGGAAGCCTGGCGGCAGGAAGTCCTGGGGCATGAAGAGCTCTTCCTCGATCTGCATGATCGACTGCCGCCGGAGATGATTTATGAGCGGGAGTTGTTGATTTGCCGGTTGTAGGGTCCCCGCAGATGGAATGTCTAATCTGTCGCACATCGATGAATTCCCGCGAGATCTCGCTGGAGGTCGCGTTTGCCGACGTGCTCACCGATCTTGTGTTAGGACATGGCGGTGCGTCTTCAACACTTCGCTTGCAGGACGCGCTTTCTCATTCACACCGGGCTTCAGAGGCCGTGTCAAAACTCGATTTCCTCTTCATGTTTTTCTTCGTGTTAGTTCGTGTGATTTCGTGGATCGTCCGTTACGCCGCCAAAAAAGAACGATCCACGAAATCACACGAACCATCACGAAATGCAGCAACCTGCAGATCAGACGTCAAATTCGAGTTTTGACACACTCTCTTCAGCCCGGTGACCAAGCCACTCCAGTATGCTTACGACCGTTTCAACGGTTTCCCTCAGTTAGATAAGGGACATTCTTCACCACTAAGGACTTCACTCCTTTCACGAAAATGGTAACCGGTTAAAACGGTTAGAGCCTCGGCCCTGTGCGCTAGTCACCGGGCTGAAGCCCGGTGTGAATAAGAAGTGGATACTGCCACTTTGAGGCATGCGCTGGAGTAAATTTCCAGTCACTTCCCAAACACAGTCGCCGGATTAATTCTAAGCGCTGCACGTGCCGCCGCGGTCGGTAGTCCCACGTTCCCTTTGTAAAACTCAATGTGCGAATGCTTGTAGAGCGGTGAGGAACCGCCATGCCCACCAATACTTCCAACCCTTACGCGATCGCCTTCCGAAGTTATTTGAAAGTCAGTGACGTGAAATACTGCCAGCGTCACGTCGGTCAGGTTACCAAGCTTCGGATAGTAAAACGTCACGGCGCCATCAGTCGGCGATACCTCATTGCTGTGAGACGCAAACCCGGCCGGCACGTACAAGGGCGAATCGCCACGGCCGTCCGGACTGCCATACAAGTGCATCGCATAAGACAGGTGGCCGCGCCGCACTTTTCCGTCATCGCCGACGACGTCGCCGCGATAAAGAGGATAACTCGCGGCCAGGCCCGCCGGCTCGAATCCATTCGCGCTCGCCACGGCGTTTGGCCCGCCAAAGATCCGCGCCAGCAACCTGTCGCAGTCGGCCATCTCGCTGGTGTACTCGCGCACGATCGCATTCGCCGGCAGGAACTTCGCGTTCCTTGACCCAACGGTGTGCGCAAATCTCAACGACGGATCCTCGTCATCGCCGATGGTCCAGGTCCGGGTGACGCCTTCCAGGTTAGACATCCATGTCTGGGTCAGAGATTGAATCCCATGATTGCCATAATTGAACGTCACGCTGCGGCCCAACGAGTCGTTGACGCCGTGCAACATCAGCCCATTCGCGGTGTACAGG
>JBKPEE010000105.1:0-10338 GCA_046728235.1 Acidobacteriota bacterium | reverse complement strand
GAGCCTGGTACTCATTTAATTACGATTTCCACAATGAAGGATACACGCCCGTGAGGAACTGGCGCAAACGGCTTTGCCTCAGGCCCCCGGTTCCTCAGGACTTACACGTTCATAGATGAGCCAGGTTGCGGAAAGAGTTGGCGCTCTACGCCGTGGCTGTCATTTCCAGCCGGTCGAGCTTCAAATAGAGGCCGCGCCGGGTGAGTCCCAGTTCGCGGGCGGCGCGTGAGATGTTGCCGTTATGTTTCCGCAGGGCAGCGGCGATCATGCGCCGTTCGACTTCCGCGAGCGCATCGGCGAGGGTCACGTTTTCGAGAGGAACCGCGGGTCCGGACGAGATTGTGCCGGCGGGGACGGCCGGCGCGCCCATGCGGCGGAGTTCCGGTGACAGCTGTTCAGGCGTAATGACACTTCCGTCCTCAGCTCGTGCCACCACCCGCTGGATTTCATTGCAGAGCTGCCGCACGTTTCCCGGCCAATCCCCGACGATCAGCAAATCGACAGTCGGGGGCGCGATTTGGACGTCTTTGCGGCCAAACTTCGCGGCGTAATGATTAGCGTAGTAGTTCACGATCGTCGGGATCTCTGAGCGACGTTCGCGCAAGGGTGGCACGCGCAGCCGAATCACATTCAATCGATAATAGAGATCTTCGCGGAACCGGCCTTGTGCGACCATTTCTTCCAAATCGGTATTGGTCGCGGCGATGATGCGGACGTCCACTTTGATGGGCCGCTGTTCTCCCAAAGGTTGAATCTCACCTTCCTGAAGGAACCGCAACAACTTTGGCTGTACATCGATCGCCAGGTCGCCCACTTCATCGAGGAACAGAGTGCCGCCGGCGGCGGCGCGAATTACTCCTTCCGAGTCCTTGATCGCGCCGGTGAACGCACCGCGGCGGTAACCAAACAGATAGCCTTCTGAAAGCTCTTTGGGCACCGCCGTGCAGTTGAACGGCACGAAAACCTTGTCACGTCGCGCCGACAGCGCATGGATGGCGCGCGCGACCAGTTCTTTTCCGGTCCCTGACTCGCCGGTAACTAACACAGTCACATCCGACGATCGAATTTTGTGTACTTCTTCAACCAACCGGGTCATCGCGGGACTCGAGTGAATAAAGCCCGGCATCAGACTGGCGCCGGCAAGCTCCAGTTCGTCGGCGCGGCCGTGGGCGCTGCGATCGCGCTCGCGCAGTGCGCAAACATCCATACCCAATTCGACAATGCGCAAGAGCGGCTCAATCGACAGCCCTCCGGCAAGTTGTGCAGCCTGAGCCGGCACCATCATCAGCGTAGCGGCTGGCGCATTGCCTGGCTTCAAACTAATCACGGCTGCATTGTGTTTTCTGGCAAACGATTTTAGCTGGCCACCGGTCTGAAGCGCGTTGAGCTCCGCGGCCAGCGCGGCACTCTCGTTCGGTTTCGTGCCATGGGCAATTACTAAGCGCTGCTTTGCCTCGGTGGCATCAACTTCAGCGATCAAAACCTTGTCGCACCTGGTTTCCTGGCGGAGTACGGCCGCCAATTCATGCAGCAGCAATTCTCTGGAAGCGACCGCTTCGGCCAGGCGCAGCGTCAACAACTGCGCCACAGTTTCACTGGGTCGCGACGGCTCACTGGCGATTTCATCGAGCGCCGCCGTAGCCTTTTCCACCTGCGCGAGATCCAGACCGGCGCCGAGCTCGCGAAAGATGTTCGTCGCTCTGGCGAAATGCTCGGCAGCGCGATCAGGCTGGGTCATCGCGTACGCTCGACCCAATTCAGAGTGAGCCCGCGCGCTGCGATAGCGATCGCCTTGCAGATCGAAGATCGACACGCTCCTGCCAAAATGCTGCGCTGCCAAAGCTGCCTGCCCTCTGGCCATCTCCAGAAGGCCATGCAAACGTTGAGCTTCTCCGGTAAGCAGCAGATCGGTCTCAGAATCAGAGATGAGTTCCGCGAGTTTCTTCAAACCTGCGTCCGCCTCGTGTATTCCTCCAGCAGTAAGCGATGCTTCGGCCAGAAGCAATCGTGATTCACAAATGGCCTGGCGATCGCCGATCAATTCCGCGAGCGCCAGCGCGCTGCGCGCCTGCGCCAGCGCTTCCTCGCTTTGCTTCATTGCCAGGTAACATCGCCCCAGCGTCCGGTGGGTTTGGCAGCGGTACCAGTTGTTTCCCTTTTCCGTTGCCAGCGCTACTGCTCTTTCCAGCAGGTTCCGAGCTTCTTCCAGTTCACCGCGCAGCAGCAAAAGTTCGCCGAGCGAATCCAGCATCGTCGGCAAATTCGGCTCATCGATTTCACTGGCGAGCGACAGGGCGCGCTCCAGAACTTCCTGCGCCCGTGTCCATTGGCCGATGAGCACAAGATTCATCCCGAGGTTGTTATAAGCCTCGGCGGCACTCGCTTTGTGATCGGTGCTCTCGTAATAGTTAATCGCCTTTTCCAGGTATCGAATCCCATCGTGCGGACGCTTCAGGAACCAGCAGGCGCCGGCCATATTTGAGTAGGTGCGGCCGAGCAGGTAACTCGCCGGCCGATCGCCAACCAGCTGTATCGTTTGACTGAAGTTCTCGAGCGCAGATTCATGTTTGCCTTCCTGCAAGTCGGCGATCGCGAACCCGAAGTAAGCTTCCGCCAATCCACGCCAGTCGCCGGTTTGCCGGTAGCACTCAAGCGCGCGGCGCGAATAGTCACGCGCGATCGGATATTCCGAAATGGTGCGATAAACCCGGGCAAGTGCGGTATAAGCCGCGCCCGCGAGAGTGCCGTGCTCGGACACCTCACGCAGCGTGGCTTTCAACAGTGAAATCGCTTTTGGATGATCGCGGTTGTAGTTGTAAGCGAGCGCAATCTGGATTTGCAGTCTGGCGCTTAATTGATCGTCGAGCTTGGCGCGCATCTCGGCGTCTTCGTACAGTGAAACAGCCTCGAGCGACGCGCGAAATTCACCCTGCATCTCCAACGCAATTGATAAGGCCCAGCGGGCCTGAGCCAGCAGCGCACCGTGCGGTCGGGCGGCGGGCAAGAGCGCGTTCAGTCGCTTGCGGGCCTCGCTGCTCAAACCCTGGTCGAGTAGATCTCGGACCGCATCCAATTCGGCTGCAAGGGTTTGCGGAGTGGTCCTCCCGCCGGCTGAACTTAGCCTGGCGCGTGCGTGTTCTAAATCAACGACTGCGGCAGTCAAAATGTGCTTGTCTTTGCTCAAAGCGGGACACGTCCCTGTTCCGGGGCGATCTCTAGTGCTTAACTTACCGATAGGTGAAGTGTCAATAAACGCCCAATCGAGTGCGCTTTTCACGTCCAGCGTCTATGGCGGGAATATGCGCTGAACGGGCTAAACCAACGGAACGCAGAGGAAAATATCACACACGGAGTTTGGCGTCACTGTCCCAGGTCCGATTGCAGAAAAAAAGGGCCACGAACGACGGCGCAGCGGCTGGTCGGTGAGAGTGTCCAACTCGTCTTCTGTGGTTGACCGAGCGATCCGCGAATCCGAACAACACCTCCCCGATTTTACGTGGGTTTTCGGGATTCGTACCTGGGTTCCATTCCCGTGACCGCAACTTAAGCAAAAGAGTGGGTCTAACCTGTCTAACTCCCGGGCGGTTCCGTTCTTGACACCCCTCGGAGCGGCCACTTATGATGCTTGTTTCCGCGTGGCCCGGAATTGTTCTCTGATGTATGTTCGAGTCTCTTTCCGACAAGCTAAAGCGGACGCTCAAGAACCTGCGTGGCGAAGGCGTCCTGACCAAGGAACACGTCGACGCCGCCCTGCGCGAGATTCGTCTGGCGCTGCTGGAAGCCGACGTTAATTACAAAGTCGCGAAGGATTTTATCGCGTCGGTCAAAGAGAAGGCTGAAGGACAACAGGTTTGGCTCGAACTGAAGCCTTCCGAACAAGTCATCAAGATCGTTTTCGACGAACTCGTTGAGTTACTGGGCGGCACCTCGTCGCGACTGGTGTTTACGAAAACCAGTCCGAACGTTGTAATGATTGTCGGGCTGCAGGGCTCGGGCAAGACGACCTCGACGGGAAAGATCGCGCGATGGCTCGCGCAGAATCAACAGCGTAAACCACTGCTGCTTTCAACCGACGTCTACCGGCCGGCAGCGCGCGAGCAATTGAAGGTCATCGCGAAGGCGACGGGCCAATCGATCTTTGAAAAACCGGAGACGAACGATCCGCTGGAACTGACCCGCGAAGCCTTGAAACAGGCACGCGACGTCGGCTATGACACGCTACTGATCGATACGGCCGGACGCCTGCACATCGATGATGAATTGATGGAAGAGCTGGTCACGATCAAGAGCGAGACACATCCGGTAGAGATTCTCTTTGTGGCCGACGCCATGACCGGACAGGACGCGGTGCGGTCTGCCGAAGAGTTTCACCGGCGGGTAGGCATCACCGGCGTAGTGCTGACAAAAATGGACGGCGACGCGCGCGGCGGCGCGGCGCTTTCAATCAAGCAGGTTATCGGTCAGCCGGTGAAGTTCGTCGGTGTCGGGGAGAAATACGATGCGCTGGAGCCTTTCTATCCGGATCGCGTGGCGCAACGCATTCTCGGCATGGGCGACGTGCTGTCGCTGATCGAGCAGGTCCAGGACAAAATCGATCAATCAGATGCGGAAGCTCAACTCGCAAAGCTGGAGCGGAATCAGTTCACCCTCGACGACTTTCGTTCGCAGCTCAGACAGGTAAAAAAGCTCGGCTCCTTCTCAAAGATCCTGAAACTGTTGCCGGATCAATTACTCGGTGGGGTAGGGATGCCCGATCTCACCGATGAACAGTCAGAGATGATGGAGAAAGAGCTGAAACGCACTGAGGCGATCATTGATTCAATGACGCGTGAAGAGCGGCTGAACCATCTGCTTTTGAATGCGAACCGGCGGCGGCGGATAGCGCGCGGCTCAGGCACGACGGTCCAGCAGGTCAACGCGCTCATCAAGCAGTACACGGAAATGCGCCGGATGATGCAGGGCATGTTCGGCGGCGGCCTGCGCGGGAAAATGTTGCGACGCATGGCCGGAATGCCGGGGATGGATGCCGGCGCCGATCCGATGATGGCAGGCCTGCCATTGCCGGGTCAGTCGCGAAAGAAGAAGAAAAAGAAAAAACGGAGACGGTAAATTTCGCCCTCTCTCGTTCCGGAGAGGGCTCCGGGTGATGGCCGTTGGTCGTCACGCCAACACTTTTCCAAGGGCAGAGGGAACAGGCACAAAGGAGATACAATTTGTTAGCAATCAGATTAATGCGGACCGGTGCGAAGAAGCGCCCGTCATATCGCATCGTAGTTAAAGAGAAGCAGTCGAAACGCGACGGCGCCTATCTCGAGAATCTCGGTACTTACAATCCGACTCGCGAGCCGGCAGAGATCAACCTGAAGTCGGATCGCGTGCAATACTGGATTGGAAAAGGCGCCCAGCCGACGGATACTGTTCGGCGTTTGATCAAGCAGGCTGCCAGGAACCAGGCGGCGGCGGAAACGCAAACAGTCTAAGATCCAGGATCCAAAGTCGAACATCCGAAAGAGGCAAACGGACTTTGGACCCTGGCGATCGGGACTTTGGACGAATTCATGCGCGAAACAATTGAAATGGTGGTCAAGGCGTTGGTTGATGATCCGGCCGGAGTAGATGTGCGTGAAGTCGAGCGCGAAGGGACCACCCGCATAGAGATACGCGTTGCCCAACCCGACATGGGCAAGGTGATTGGCAAACAGGGTCGCACCGTGCGCGCGCTTCGTTCTCTGGTTTACGCGGGCGGTTTGAAACAACATCGCCGCTTCGTGCTCGATGTGGTTGAGTAGATTTGTTCCTGTCTGTGAGCGGAGACGGGGCAAGGGAAGAGGACGTGGCGCGGAAACACCTCACCCCAATCCCTGCCGGCGGTGAGAGAGCCGAAGCCGACTTCACCGCCGCGGACGATCTGATCGTGGTCGCGCACATGGTTAAAGTACGGGGGCTGCGCGGCGAAGTCGTGGCGGATCTGTTGACGGACTTTCCGGATCGGTTTGAAGGATTGGCCTCAATTATTGCGGTAGCCAAAGACGGGACTCGGCGATCTTTGCAAATTCAGGAACATTGGTTTCACGGCGAACGCCTGGTGCTGAAGTTCGCCGGCTTCGACCGGATCGAAGAAGCGAAAGAGCTGGTCGGCTCCTTTCTGGCGGTGCCGTCTGATCAGCGAGTCGAGCTTCCGGCAGACTGCTTCTATGACTGGGAGCTGATCGGTTGTCGCGTAGAAACGATCGCGGGAGAGTTCGTCGGCCAGGTCAGGGAGATCATGCGACCGGGCGGAGTAGAACTGCTTTCGGTGGTCGATGAATCCGAACGCGATCGATTGATTCCAATGGCGAGTGAAATTGTCGTCCAGATCGATAAGGGCAGGAAGCTCATCCGGATCGATCCGCCGGAAGGACTGTTGGAATTGTAGGATTGGTCATTGATCTATTGATTCATGGTTTCAATGATCAAATGAATCAATGAGCAAATGAACCAATCAAAATGCTCCGCGTTGACATCATCACCATCTTTCCCGACTATTTTCGGGAAGCGTTCGAGCATGGAATTATCCGCCGCGCGCGAGCGGCGGGCCTGGTTGAAATAAAGGCCCACGATTTACGATCGTGGACCACGGACAAGCACCATGTGGTTGATGACCGGCCGTTCGGAGGTGGCGACGGTATGGTGCTAAAGCCGGAACCGATCTTTGCAGCCGTCGAGTCTCTTACGGGCGCGCGACGTCGTGAAGACTTCGCGCCGGCCAGCCGAGCGATTTTGCTTTCCCCGCAGGGCCAGCGGCTCACGCAGCCACTGGCGGCGGAATTCGCAAAATCGGAGCAGCTGGTTCTGATTTGCGGCCGTTACGAAGGTGTTGACGAACGCGTTGCGTCGGCACTGGTAACTGATGAGATTTCGATCGGCGACTATGTTTTGTCGGGCGGTGAGCCTGCGGCGCTGGTCCTGATCGACGCGGTGGTGCGATTAATCCCCGGCGCGCTCGGTAGCGAAACTTCGGCCACGACAGAATCGTTTTCTGACGGTTTATTGGATTATCCGCACTACACGCGTCCGCCGGAATTCGAAGGCCTGCGGGTGCCGGAGGTTTTATTGAATGGGCATCACGCCGAAATTGCCCGCTGGCGGCGCGAAGCGGCCCTGCGCAAGACAAAGCGCAATAGACCGGATCTTTTGAAAGAATAACTGCGTACTTGGTACTTTGTGCTTTGATGCGTCTTGAGAAGAACGCCCAAACTGAGATCGAAGTCTAAGCACAAAGGTGCAAGGCACTAAGAACATTTTTGGAGTTAGTCATGAATCGTTTAGATAACGTCGAAAAGACACAGCTGCGAAACAATATCCCCGAGTTTCAACCCGGCGACACCGTGCGCGTGCACGTGCGCATCAAGGAATCGGAAACCAAAGAACGATTGCAGGCATTCGAAGGCGTCTGTATTGCTCGCAAACACGGCGGCGCCCGCGAAACAATTACCGTTCGCAAGACCAGCTTTGGCGTGGGCGTAGAAAGAATTTTTCCGCTGCATGCCACCATCGTCGATCACATCGATGTAATTAAGAAGGGCCACGTGCGCCGGGCCAAGCTTTATTACCTCCGCGAGCTGCGCGGCAAGGCCGCGCGAATTCGCGAGCGCGATACGCGCCAGAATGCCGACGTAGCCGAAGCGGCGGCCGCCGGTAGCGATGGCGACGCCGAAAGCAAGAAGTAAGTGTCGGACAAGCTTTCGGCTTGTCGAGTCTTGCCGTTCACGTGTGCCGCTAACCTGGACACATCCATAAGCCGAAAGCTCATCGGACAACCGTGCGCATCGCTATTGACGCTCATTCCGTCGGTGCCCGGCTGGGCGGTAATGAAACCTACGCAATCAACTTGATCGAAGCACTCGCCGAAATCGATCCTGTCCATCAACATACTCTGTACGTAACAAAGCAAGCGGCCGTCGACGGTTTCAGTAACCGGTGACCCAACTTCAAGGTCAAGCGGACACTGCCGCATACGCCCTCGTTGCGTACACCTGACCCTTTCAGGTGAGTTGCGTCGCCACCCGGTCGTTGCTACAGCGGCGCGATTGTTTCATTTACAAAAAACACTTTACAACCTAACTCAACCGGGATAGACTCCGGCCGCTTTCGATAATGTGTTTTGTCTCCAGGTGTTTCCGTGCGGGAACCATGCCCCGACGATCAAGGAAGTCTCGCGCCTCTCAGGCAATCCCCGTGCAAAAATTTGTGGTCTTCGGCAATTTATTGAGTAGTGCCGGATTCCGCTGATCGCGTTCCTTTAGGTTCATGTTCTTATTCATTAATGCGACTCAACCCCAGCTATGACAGAACTCTGCGCAGAGACGGGTTGTAGCGCCACCAATGATGTTTCGAGCGGGAGAAAAAATGAGAGCCCTACGCATGCTGGTTTTTTTGACCGTAATCGGTCTTCTTACAGCACCTTTTATCATCGACCACAGTCGCGCTGCGCGTTCGCGAGCAGCCTCAACATCAACCGCTGGTCCTCCAAAAGTACCGTTGCCGGGAAAGCCGACCTGGGTTGCTCCGGCGCCTCTGCGCTCGCAGCAACGCGCGATGCCCTTGAGTGGGCCGCCGGTGGACGCCGCACCCGTGAACCCGGACGTGTATGCAAAGCTCGGCCTGGGTGATCAGTCCACCCAAAGTTTGGGAACGCAGAGTAAGGCGTCGGGCCCCGGTCCTCAGTCTGCGGGATTGCCAACGAATATGGCGGCAGGTGCGCCCTTCTCAGCCGCTATCGCAACGAACGTAGCGGGCCCATTTATAGAAGGCGATTTGATGGCCGACTGGGACGGCACTGAAGACGACACGGCGGATCATGGTGGCAAAATTATTGACTCTTCTTCGGTGACCACCACGAATTTCTTCTTTACCCGGGTTGCTGTTTCCGAGCATGCGATCGCTAACGGTTTCAATGAAAACATCTTCTATCACGGAGACAACCTTGGTAACGTCTATGTCAGTGCTTCAACCAACCTCACTCAAGCCTCGCCGACCCCGAACACTTTCATAATCAATTTGCCGATGGTGCTTAATGCTTTTGGCACCTTGAACAGTAACAATAAGATTGTAGTCACCGGACTCGCGGTGAGTCCGGTGTGTGATCTCAGTTCGTTCGCTCACGTCAACGGCGCTTATGCCCCCTATAACGGACTTATCGGTGAGATTCTCTACGTGACCTACGAAGACACGGGTGGCGGTTTTCGTTTGCTGGCGAACAACCAACTGGTGCGCAGTGGCATGCTGGCATTCCCGGTAGCGGACGTAGTTTCGGCCGCGCCCGCGGCTCCAGGGATCGTTAGTCCGGCGGGTTATCCGGTGCAGGTCGGCGCCGCGTTCGGCGAGGAATTTTCGGTATTCTCAAATCTCGCCGGCGTTGCAGTCGACGATGATGGCAGCGCTTATGTCCAGCAGGTGGATTTGACCCAATTCACCGGTGGCAACATCGTAAAGATCACCTCACAGGACGGGTTGAACCCCACACCCAATCAGGATCGCTCATTGGCCACCAGCGGATTTCAGACCCTGACAACTCTGAATCCGTTAAACGGAAACTATGGTACCGCCAGCGGTCCTGCGAATCAGATCAACAGGTATACAAACTATTCGGGCACGTCACCGATCTTTGGAAATGTAATCTCGTTGGCATCCGGTCCTGGGAATGTGCTTTATGCCGCGGTGGCGCGCTCGTTAAATCCGAATGATACTCCCGGCGATCAAGCGACTGAGGGATTGTTCAGTACGAATGCCACGACCTTAGGGGCGCTCCCCTCAATGATCATCACCTTCGCGGACGCCACGGGGTCGTTTGACAACTGCTCGGCGCCGAATCCCGGCTCGCCGCCGGCATGTCCAGGGTGTTCAGTCAGCACCACCATCGGCAGTAACCCGGCAGCGGACGGCATTGCCGACTTCATTCCGGGAGCCAGCACGACCTGGCGGGCATTTGTGCTCGGTAACGGGCCCGACAATCGAGCTGCCACGGGCGCTAATTCGGCAGTTTTCGGTACCCCGACAAACACGCTCAAGCTCGACATGGCTGTTGATTACACGATCTATTCAGGCCTGGCCGTGGACGAGGAAGCGTCTGTGTATGTTATCTCCGGCGGGACGCCAGCGAATGTTGGCACGAATCCTTCACAGGGACGCGGGGAGATTCTGAAGTTTGAAGATAATCGTCCCGGTGATCGCCGGGCCGATTACATTGACTTTCGCGGTGATCTGCCGCCGAATCCACCGAATAGTGGCGGCAACTTGGGAGACGGCGACTCAGATCGGTTTGACCATATCTATTACGTGGCGCCGATTGATATAAAC
>JBKPEE010000104.1:0-14669 GCA_046728235.1 Acidobacteriota bacterium | reverse complement strand
TCTGGATTCCGTCAGCCCCCGGGAAAGGGCAATGACATAATTGGCAAATCAAACAACTAAAGCCCTTTGGGTGAGGGTTTAGCCAACCAAACTAGTTTTCGGAACACCGCGAGAGATGAATTCGCATAGCGAATTCATCTCTCACAGGCTTTGCCTCAAAAGTCAGATCTAGCTCTCTGGTCAGAAGCGTTCCGTTCGTGTTACTTCGTATGACTTCGTGGATCGTCCTTGTTTTCCGAACGAACACAAACGATCCACGAAATCACACGAACTGCACGAAACTCATAACCCGGGTTTAATCGACCTTTGAGGCAAAGCCTCTCTCACAAGACTATTTCAAAATCGAATAGGCACGCGCTAGGCCATCATCCCCAGCCCTTCTCCCTTTGGGAGAAGGGAGATAAGTTGGACCAAATTCATCTTGATTAGCGAAGGATGTCATTGCCCATGAAAGGTCCGATTGAGACAGGACCGGCAGGTTTGCGGCATTGATTCGGGGAACGGAAACAGGCATAGTTCTGCTGCCCTCATGTGAGCGAAATGAGCAATAGTGACGGTAACAATAATCGCCTGCGTGCCCTGCCTTCAGTTGACGCGCTCTTGAAAACGGAAACCGCGCAAGGGCTGGTCGAGGAAGTTGGGATTGCCAGGCTAACGACTCTCGCTCGTTTGGCGACTGACGAACTGCGTGAGTGTCTGCTCACGCAAACCACGACCGCTTCGGACAAAGGCAACGCAAACCGCTCGGAACTGCTCAAGGCGGCCGAAGAACGCCTCTTCAAATTGCACCAAAGGCAAATTGCCGCCGGCCTGAGGCGCGTAATTAATGCCACTGGCGTGATTCTGCACACCAACCTGGGCCGCGCGCCTTTATCAAACGCCGCGCGTGAGGCAATCGCTGACGTTTCGGGTTATTGCACGCTTGAATACGACACCATCTCGGGCGTGCGCGGACGTCGTGGCGTGCGCGCTGAAGAGCTGCTGGCCGACCTTGCCGGCGCCGAGGCCGCCCTGATTGTCAATAATTGTGCTGCCGCGGCGCTGCTGGTCCTGAATACGCTCTCGCGGGATGGCGAGACGATCGTTTCGCGCGGAGAACTGGTTGAGATTGGCGGGGATTTTCGCGTGCCTGACGTGATGGCCCAATCCGGCACGCGGATGATTGAAGTGGGAACTACCAATCGAACGCGTTTGGCGGACTATCAAAACGCTATCTACGATCGCACGCGAATGATAATGCGCGTGCATACTTCAAACTACCGGATTGTCGGTTTCACCAAAACTCCGACGCTGCCAGAGCTGGCTGAACTGTCGCACGAGTCCGGTTTGCTGCTGTATGAAGATGCTGGATCCGGCGCGCTGATTGATTTCAATCAGTTCGGCATAGAAGGAGAACCAGTCATCAAACAATCGTTGCAGGATGGCGTGGACGTCATTTCATTTAGTGGCGACAAACTTCTGGGCGGCCCGCAGGCGGGACTAATCGCCGGTCGAGCTCCGCTGATCGATCAGATGCGCCGAAATCCCCTTTATCGCGCGCTGCGCGCTGACAAGCTGCGGCTCGCTGCGCTCGAAGCCACGCTGTCTGAATATGCGCGTGAACGACACGCGCCGGTGATCGAAATGATTGCGCTGCCGCTGGAACAAATCTCAAAGCGGGCAAAGAACCTGGCGCGAAAGATCGACCGGACGGCCGGTGAAAAGCTTACGATTGAAACGATCGCCACTGAGTCTGCCGTCGGTGGTGGCTCGGCGCCCACTTCAAGGCTGCCGACGTTAGCGCTCTCAGTCTGTTGTCAGGGTTTGACGGCCAATCAGATCGCCGACCGCTTGCGTCATTCGAACCCGCCGATTATCGCCCGCATAGTTGATGACCGCGTGCTGATCGACCTGCGAACCGTCCTGCCGGCTGAAGAAACAGAAATCGAGAAAGCGCTTGGCGCGCTGGCTGGGAAATCATAGATGCGGTTTTTTTGTTGGTGCCGTTTCGTGTGATTTCGTGGATCGTGCCTTCGGCGAAGAGCAAAAAGACGATTCACGGGTGCAGCTCATTTTGGCGAAATGGCTCGACGCGTAGCGTCGACGTGACTTTAGCCCGGCTCTTTAGAGCCGGGGAAAACGTCAACAAGAATACCGCGTCGCGTTAGCGACGGCTGATTGCGCCGTTGTTCAGCCGTCGCTGACGCGACGGGACGACCTGCGGACCGAGGACCCGGCGCTAAAACGCCGGGCTACAATCATGCCGACGCTACGCGTCGCAGGCGATTGAGCAATCCAGGCTGACCACTACCCAAAACTGCCGTTTCTTCCAATCCACTGTTAATCAATGTATAATCTCGTTGGCCTTACCGCCTCATCTCGCAATTTTATTTTCCCGATCGTCAGGTCTTGAAAACATTCACCTGGAAATCCTTACTCAATTCCCTGCTCTTGTCGTTTGCGGCAGGTGTGACGACCTTTGCCGTCTGGCGCGCAGGTCTGATCGATTCGTTGCAAGCCGCCTTTGTCATTAACGTGACGCATGGCGAGGTGCCGCTGCAGACGCCGGAAACACGAATCGGCCTGCTCCTGATTGTTGGCGTGAGCATCACCGCCGGTTTTCTCGTGGCCCGGGCCGGTGCTCGCCGCTCGTTTTGGATTTTGGGCGCAGGCTTTCTGCTGACCGCAGGCGCCAGTTTGTTGGTCTCGGCCTTTTTGAAAGTCAACATCCTCTTTGTACCACTGGCGATCGCGGCTGGCGCAGCGGTTTTTATGGTTCAGTTATATCGACTGTGGCTAATTGACAGTTTGCTGACCGGACGGGTCAACGAAACTTCCAACCGCACGGGTCTCGGCGAAGGGAGCGTATCATCGCCCAGGCTGGGAAACGGACTTAAGCTGCTGCAGACCATTCTCCCATTGGAAGAAGCGATCATTTTTAAACCTGATGATGCCGGCGAACTCGTGCCGTGCGCCCGGCTGCGCGTCACGTCGAGTCCCTCGTTCGAAAACGGGCACAATTCCATTTGGCGGCAACTTGTGCAACTGTGCGACCGGGCGTTACAGACCAAGCAAATCGCGCTGGCGGCGGCGGGCACGATCGACTCCAGCGAGACCGTGGCCCTTCCGCTGGAGCATGAAGGCCGCCCGGTCGGCGTGCTGCTGTTGCGCTTGCGCGAGAGTTTCGATCAGAGCGATCGACAATTGCTCGCGGCCGTCGGCAGCCAGATCGCGCGCAACGTGCAACGCGATGAGGCGTACGAGGCAAGACTCGATGGCAGGTTGCCCGCGTTTGTTTCCGCGCGCGCCTCGAGTTACCGGCTGCATGCGTTTGATTATCTCAGCGGGGTGATGACGCAACAGCGTTTCGGTGCTGAGGTCCTTGCAGAGGCGCCCGACGCGTACGCGCTCGCCTATCTCGACGGCACAATTGCTTATTTGAATCCCGCGATGATCAAGGCTGCCCAGCTTACGCCGGAAGAGATTGAGCACATCGATCTGTTTGCGTTGCTCGATAAGTTCAAGGCCGGCGTCTTCGATGAGCCTTCGATTGCCGTGCGCCGGGTGCTGCAATCGGGCGGAGCTTATGAACGCGAACTGTATTTTGCTGATCGGAACCAGACGCTGGAGCTGAGAATTTCGCTGGCCAGCGAAAGCGCCAAACATAACGGAAATGGAAATGGCAACGGATCGCACGGGCCGCATGCCCTCTGCTTCACCATCCGGCTGCGCGACATCACGCGCATGAAAGAGTTCGATCAACTCAAGAGCGACATGATCTCGCTGATGTCGCACGAGCTGCGCACCCCTTTGACGAGCATTAACGGATTTTCAGAGTTGCTGGCCATCGACGAAAAACTTTCCGACGAGTCGCGTGAATTCGTGCAGATCATCGCCAGCGAATCGCAGCGGATGTCGAAAATGATCGATACGTTCCTCAAAGTGACGCAGCTCGAGCGGGGGGACAAGCAAGAGATTGTCTATGTCCCTTTACGCCTCGATGAAGTTGTGCGGGAAGTCATTGCCACCATCCAACCCGTGGCCAGGAAAAAACGCATTCGCCTGGTCGATCAGGTAAGCGGCACGATCCCGCCCGTGGCCGCCGACAAGAGCCTGATCACGCAGGTCTTGATGAAATTACTCGATAACGCGATCAGATATAGCCCGGAGCGCACGACGGTCACAGTGACGACGGTGCTGGAAGCCGAGACCGTGCGTGTAGTCGTCGAAGATCGCGGCTATGGCGTGCCGGCCGATTCAATCGACCGTATCTGGGAGAAGTTCTATCGCGTGGCCCGCGACGGACAGGAAAAGGACGAAGAATCAACCGGCCTGGGTCTGGCTGTTGTAAAAGAGATCGTCGACCAGCACCGCGGCTCAGTCAGCGTCGAATCGGAAGTTGGCAGTGGATCGAAGTTCAGTTTTGCCTTGCCACGGCTGTGAAGGAAGTTGGGGCTAAAACACTAAGGAACTAACTCGAATACAAGTTCAGCGGAGTCCTTCGTCCATGGCCCTTCAATTTCAAAGCGCCGGCGGTCCGTTAAATGGTAAATACCTGGCGCCAACGGGCCATACCACTGCTTCAAGCTGAAACCATCGAGACGCTGCACGGTTTTCGGATCGAGAAAGAAGCCATTGACTATTTCAATCAGGTGCGAATCTTTTTCCTTTGATTCAATGAGCGTTACCACTTCGTCGCTGTAGGGGATCACCTTTCCGTCTTTCGTTAATCGCAAATGATGGCCGTAGTATTTGTCGATTACACTGACATATACCTGCTGACCAGATTCATTAACTAGTTCCGTCGCGAGCCCATCGTTGTATGCCAACTGATAGAGCTTTCCCTGCTCCTGCGGCTTCGGTCTCTCTATAACTACTTTCACTTTAAAGCCGTCAGGTATTGCATTCGGAGTCTTACGTGGAACGACATCGAAAGTGACGGGATTTGATTCGACCCAGTCTCCATCCAAAGTGAAACGCTCTTTGATCGTTAGTTGATACCGGCCGAGTTTGAGGGGTATTTCATACCAATCTTCCAGTTCCACGTAATTGCTCTGGTACTCACGCCCGGATTTTAACGAGCGGGGGGCCTGACTGAATCCATCGAGCCCTCGCTGCGCGTTTTCGAGGCGCTCCTGAGCGCGTTTGGTGTAAGGAACAACCTCGCCATCCAAAATCAGTTCGGGACGATACGCGTAGTAGGGATTCCTACTTGCCATTATTTCTAAGTCTTCACCTGAATTCTGGGTTATGAACGACTCAAAATGAAACCACTGCTCATTTGTGTATGGTGAAGGGGTTGTCGAGGGCGCTTCGGTTGGAACGTCTCTGCGCATTGAGGCAAGGCGCAGCGTTATGAACGTTGGGTGCCTTAGCAGTTCACCGAGCCTTTTATACTTTGCGATTTGCTCTTCCGACGGATGATAGATCCCATTCTTGTCAATCGTGCCCTGCTGCGCGAAACTTACGAGTGTTACTCCCAGAATAATTACGAAGATTTGAAGCCATCGCACGCACAACATTAGGGTCTTCCTCACTAAGGAACATCTATCGCGTCCGTTACGTGCTTTGCGAATTCTCTGATGATTCGCTTCACCTCAGCTTTTTCACGAACGCTCCGTTCCGCCGGAGTCAATCCTAGCGCGTCAGGATCACGCATAACATTTGCACCCGCATTGAGATCGAAAATGTATCTTCCCTTTCTAACTTCCATATCTGAGCCGTCGAAGCCCCACACGAAGGCCTCATCGCCCAAGCCGGCCAGCGGTTCTCCTTTTACCTCTCTCATAAAGTTCTGCAAGTGTTCTTTAGCTTCTGTTGCGGACTTCGAGCGCGTAATCGAAATTTTCACGCCTCTGTTCGGAATGGTCCAAGTTTGAATCAGTACTGCTTTGCTTCCTTCGATTGGTTGAATCCGCCGATGCTCCCAACCTGGCATCTTTTTCTCCAAGTGACTTTGTAACTTCTGATCCAGCGCATCAAGGTCGAGGTCGCTCTGAGCCATCGCGTGAGCCGCTGATAAGAGCACCAAGAGCGCAAACAGCCATCCTAGATGTTTCATAAAACCTCCACTGTGCTCAAAATTTCTCCGCCGAGTCCGAAAAGTCTTGACGACTCCGGTAGTCTGAACATACTTGAAACGAGTCGATTGTGTGTCGGTAATCGCCGTTAGGGCCCTCCTGAAACCGCCACAGGAGATCCGGAGGGACAGTTTGCGCAGAGAGAGTCCTGACCGTTCGCCACTCTGCTGTCGATGAAGACGAAAGTGATCAGAAATAGCAGCAACAGTTGAATTCTATACGGAGCTACCAAGCGAGAAACGAGAAACATCAGAGTACCTCGCGATACTCGGGAGCCAAGCTGCGAGGGACTTGTTCCAGGGTGGAATTATAAGTCGGTTACCATACATGTCCGCCGCGAGACATTTGTCAAGCCTTTTCCCATCGCGGTTGTGATCTAGATCACAGCGGCTACCGCACCTAACCGGGAACTCCCAACTTGCCCGTTCTTTCCCTCTCATCGCATACTAAACAGCGGCTATTGTAATTATTACTAGCGAGCAAGACTGAAAGCGCGCAGGTTGTTTGGCCGCGCGCTCATTCTTTCTTGGCCGGTTGCAGGGAACCATTGGCCGCGAACGAAGCAGAGACTCCGAAGAGTTCGGATTTTGAGCTGGCACAACGCTCAGCCGCAGGCGACATGGGCGCTTTCCAGGAGCTTTACGAGCGTCACAACCGGCGCGTATATTCTCTCTGCCTGCGCATGACCGGCAATGTCGTCGAGGCAGAAGACCTGGCCCAGGAAGTCTTCATTCAATTATTTCGGAAGATTGGGAGCTTTCGCGGCGAATCGGCATTCACCACCTGGCTGCACCGACTGACCGTCAACCAGGTGCTGATGCACTTTCGCAAGCGGGGGGTGCGGCTCGAGCAGACGACTGAAGACGGCGAAGCGCCGATTCAAATCGTCAAAGGCACGGAAAATCCGAACGCTATGCCGGTCGTCGACCGGATAGCATTAGATAAAGCTATAGCTCAGTTACCGCCCGGTTATCGCACGGTTTTCACGCTGCACGATATCGAAGGTCACGAGCATGAGGAGATTGCCCGGATGCTCGGCTGTTCGGTCGGGACGTCAAAGTCGCAATTACACAAGGCCAGAATGAAATTACGTGGCCTGCTCAGGCAACAGAACAAGCCGCGGTAGCAACCAAGAAGCGGCCCACCTGAAAAGGGGCCGGTTCCGTGCTCCCAGAGCGGGGCCAGTTTGACATCAAGCGTGCGTTTTCGCCGCTATTTTCGAACAAGATGAGGCAGTCTCCCCTTTATTGCTTTGAGACCGCGAAGGCCGCGCGTCCCGAGCGTTACGCGGATGCGCGACGCATCAGAGGTTGAGAGAAATGAACTGCGAGAATTACCAGATTCTGCTCAGCGATTTCGTCGATGGAACGCTGACGGCAGAAGACTGTACCAGGCTGGAACTACACTTGGGTTCGTGCCCTGACTGCACGGATGCCGGCAATGACCTGCGGGTGATCGTGGATTTTTGCCGCGGACAGCGCGGACAGTACGAGGCCGTACCGAACGAACACGCAATGTGGTTGCGGATTAGCAACCTGATCGAGGCCGAGCAGGGTGCAGCGAATCATGTGCAGGCGCCGCGCGAAGCGGGGTGGCTTTTTCGATTGATGAGTCGCAGCTGGCAGATTTCATTGCCGCAACTGGCTGCAATCGTCGGTGCGGTCGTGGTCGTGGTGGCACTCGTGACCGGATTCGGTGTTCGTCAACTATCAACGCGTCCGCCGCTAGTGGCGCTAAAAGCTCCCGAGGGCACGTTTGAAGATCGCCACCGGCAGCAAGAGGAAACGATCGCCTACTGGAACCAGCGTGTGGAACTGAATAAGGCGCGCTGGAACGCGCAGATGCGCGAGACTTTCGATAAGAACATGAGCGTGATCGATGCAGCGGTCAACGATTCGATTAACCAACTGCACCTAAATCCTCATGATGCTGTTTCCGAAGATATTTTGAACGACGCCCTGAATGACAAAGTCGCGTTGCTGAAAGAATTTTCCGATCTCTAATGTGAAAGGTGCTGGCAAGTCGCCCGATTGACCTCCGATGAAATTGTTCGCCTCTGATAATCGCAAGCCGGTAAAAATTATCTCCGCGGTTTTTTCGATTCTGATTGTCCTCACCGCGTCGAGCTTTGTCTGCGCGCAGCAAAAGATCTCGCGCCGTTACCCCGTTGGTAAGAACGTCCGCTTCGAACTAAAAAACGTCACCGGCACCATCACCGTCGAAACCTGGCAACGAGACGAGATTCAGGTGACCGCGCTTTCGGACAACCGCAAAGCGACCTTCAATCCCCGAGTGACTGAGAGCGGACTGGTGATCGATATTGTGGGCGACAACCGTGGTCGCGGCGATATCGGCGACATGAATTTTAAGATTCAGTTGCCGGCCCGGTCATCGGTCGATCTCGAAACCCGCAGCGGCCAGATCACCGTCAGTAATGTGCAGGGTGACCTGGTCCGCGCGCACATCTGGACCTCGGGCGATATTCAATTGTCGGGCGTCAGTGCCTCGCGCGTGTTTGCCTCGAACACTTCGGGCGATATTTTCTTTGATGGTGAGTTTGTGGCGGGCGGCACGTACGAATTCAAATCCGGACAGGGCACCATCACGCTGCAACTGCCGGCGAACTGTGGCTTCCACCTGGTGGCCACTTCTTCCGTCAAGCGAATCTCAATGGGGCCTTTTTGGGACGAGCGACGCTTGCAGTTGCTCGGTGAAGGCCGCCGCATCACCGGTGACGTCGGTGACGGCCGCGCCTCAGTCACCATTACCAACTATCAGGGTGACATTAAGTTCTTCCGCCGCTAAACGCCGGCACGGGCGCGACAGCCCGCATCGACCATGCGTAAGATGCGCATGTCACCCCCCTAGACAAAGCTATTCATCTCCCGCACAATTCCTGCTAACGTGAATCGCACGAGATCAGTCGGGTTAGAGTCCCTCGTTCTTATCGCCGCTTCCCTTCTCTTTTCCGTCTCTACTGCCGCCCAGAAAAACAACAAAGAGCCGACGGGACCGTTGATGACGCGCACGGCGACGCGTCACGAAACCTATCGTTTGCCGCCGGGCGGGACCGTTACCCTCTCGGCCGCCCCCGCCGGATCGATCACCATCGAAGGCTGGCAACAAAATGCCGTCGATATCGCCGCGACGATCGAACTGCAGGGACCAGACGCAACTGCTCTCGATCAGTTAGCGGCAGTCAACACCTTTGTCGTCGACGTGGATTCAGACCACATCCGCGTTTTGACGAGCGGCACACATGACCGCGCGTTCATGAAGAAGACGACCAAGAACTTCCCCAAAGCTCTGATTGGTCTGCCGTGGAAAATTGATTACCACATCAAGCTTCCGGCGTTGACGGACCTGGAAATTGACGCGGGTAATGGACCGATCAGTTTGTCAGGAGTCGAAGGCGCACTGAGATTGAACGCCCTGCACAGCGACGCGAATTTGTCGCTGACCGGCGGATTGGTCTCGGTGCTGATTCAATCAGGCACGGTCAATCTCACCATTCCAGCGCGTGGCTGGCACGGTCTGAGCGCCGAGGTAAAGTTAGCGGCGGGCAATCTGAATATTGGTCTGATGCCGGGCTTTAGCGCCGATATCAACGCCGAGGTGTTGCGCTTTGGAGAAATCCAGAACTCCTTTGCCGGCTTGCAGCCGCGCGATCAGAGCAGCCTGGCGGCCCGCTCAATTCACGCGCGCGCCGGCAGCGGTGGCGCGACGTTGAACTTTACTGTCGGCGATGGAACGATTGTGATTAAGCAGAATAGTCAATAGTCGGTTGGCTTTCTCGTCAACACATGTCTGACCTAATGCAACTCGATGTGCTCGCAATCTTCTCGCATCCCGATGATGCCGAGCTGACGATGGCGGGCACACTTATCAAGCTCAAAACACTGGGTCATCGGGTGGGTATCGCCGATCTTACCCGGGGCGAAATGGGCACGCGCGGCACGCCTGAGATTCGCGCGAAGGAGGCGCTGGATGCCGCGGGCGTGATGGGCCTCGACCTGCGCACCAATCTTGAACTGCCCGACGGCCACCTGTTCTTAAATGACGAGAGCCGGCAGACAGTTGTGCGCGCGCTCAGAAAATACCGGCCCGCAATTGTCTTCACCTCACATTGGGACGATCCACATCCTGATCACGCGGCCACCGCCAGGATCGTGCGCGAAGCCGCCCGGCTGGCAACGATGCGCAATTACGATCGGGAAAGCGGACAGGAAGCGATCAAGATGACTGCGATCGCTCACGCCGTCTATTCGCGGCTGGTCCAGCCGTCGTTCATCGTCGATGTTTCGGAATTCGCAGACCGGAAGATGGAAGCGATTCGCGCGTACGCCTCGCAGTTTTACCGGGCCGATGCAAAAGAACCGGCGACGCGAATTGCTGAGAAAGGGTTCCTGCGCGAGATTGAAGACCGGACGCGTTATTACGGATCTCTTATTGGTGTCGCTGCGGGGGAGCCGTTTTATGTGCGCGAAGCGCTGAACATCGACGATCCTTTCACGCTCCTCACCCGCCCGATGAATATCTATTCCTAGTTTTTCTTGTCTTCGAGCACCGCGCGCGCGATTGCAATCGTCGCGCTGGCGCGCGGCGCCTCCTGCTGGAACCCTCGAATCACTTCCACAGTCTTGTTGTAATCCTCTTTGGCCAACTCAGCGAAGATCCCGGCGACATTGAGTTCTCCCACGCTCGAGCTTCTTATAGAATTTTGGTTCTTGGTCTGCAGACTAATCCTGATCGCGCCATCTTCCCCGGTAAAGCCCTCGGCGGAATTGGCGGCCTTCACAGCTTCATATAGGATTTCCCAACTTTTGGCGCGGTCAAGAGTCAGCAGAGCGTTAGCGATGGCGATCATGGCGCGGGGACGATCCGGATCCGAGTCTTCAATCCGTCGCGCCTCAGCAATTGCATCTTCTATAGTTGCGAGCGCGCGCTCACGATCAGTCTTGGCCAGCAGCTTGGCCGCCTGCATCAAGGCCCATGATTTTTGAAAGTGCGACAACTCGCCTTTCTTTAATACTTCGAAAATGAGATCCGTGTCTTTCTTATCGCTGGCGCGCATCATCAACGACCCATCGATGTAGGGGCGAACTTTATCCCGCAATTCGGTGTCGTCGATCTTCTCGACGTAATCGCGCGCGCGCAGGTCGACCTTATCGACATAAAGCCGCGCCATCTGCACGTACAACGCGTCACGTTCTGCAGAAGTCTTGGCGCGATCGATTCGATCTTGCAGCGCTTTTTCGCGCTCCTCGCCGCTTTGTGGCGGCCGAATACCTTCGCGCAACGGGTCGTCGTCGCGTTGACGTACATCATCGGGTAGACCCTGGGCCAGGGCGTCGGCCTGGGCATGAATCGCCGCGGCCAACTCGCCCGGCGCATACTGATCGAACAAAGGGGCGAGCCGCTTGAGCATCAAGTATTTTCCCTGCACGCCTGCCGAAGTCTGGTCCTGTCCCGGGGGCGCCAGCGGGCGCAACAGAATGTCTCCCGCCGCGCGGAAGAATGCGTTGCGCAACCCCAAGGGCACGTTTGGCGGCGTATTGTCGCGCGACGTTGAACTCGTCGAGGAACTATTATTGTTGAAAGACACGTACATATGCGGCGTGAACAGGTAGGAAGACAACAGCGAAACCGTGTTAGCGTCCGACTGTAGATCAGCTGCGGCTCTCGCGAGAAACGCTGAATAACGCATATCTGCGGCAGCGGCGTCTTTCTCTCTTAGGTACGAAAGAAAATCCACGCCTTCGCGGGTCAGGTTAGTCAACGCCGGATCGGCGAACTGTAGGGCACGCGTCACGTCAGTGTCGAGCAACTGCCGCGCCAGGTTGAGCCGTTGGCTAGTAGCTTCCGGCGCGTCGAGGGGATTGTTGCGCAGGCGGTCGGCGTTGTCGGTCGCGTCCTGCTGTTGCTGAATTCGCAGCTTGCCCAATAACTCTTCACCCAACGCGCGATCGTGTTTCGCCGCCAATCTCAGCACCTCGCCGCGAACGTTGGGAGGCGACGTCGTTACCGCACCGCCGGTACGTGCCTGTTGCTGCTTGATATCTTCCTGCAGCTTACGCTGCGCGTCCTGATCGACAACCTCAGCCGACTCCCACGCTTTACGAAACAGAGCTCGGGCACGCTCGGGGTCGGCAGACCAAAGCACGTCAGCTATGCGAGCCTGCGTTCGGGCTCTGAGCGTCAGATCGTTGAAGCGGCCCGCGTCGGCAGCCAGGCTGATGAGCAGGGCCTGCGCATTCTCGCGCCGCTCTTTCATCAGGCGTTCCGCTTCGGGATCTTTGGCAGCTTTTGAATTGTTGGCGACCGTCCTGGCAGCTGGTTTGGTCGCTTCGGCAGGTTGCGCCGCAATCGTCGCACAAAATGCGCAGACGCACGCAAAAGCAGAGAGGCAATGACGAATCATAACTACTCCTGGACGGCCGTGGACTGGATACAGCGGGCGTACCTCGGATAACGCGCGAGGTATGAGGTTAGTTCCAGAAAGATGTGTTTGGAGTACCGCCTTTAGGCGGAATTCCGGCAGCCAGCTAAAGACGGCACTCCAAATACTAGACCGCAATCACTTCAAGCTCAGGGTCAACCTGCTCTTTCAGCATGCTTTCAATGGCCATCAGAGTCCCGGTCAAGGAACTGGGACAGCTGCCGCAAGCTCCCTGGTAGCGAATCTTCAAAGTATGATCGGTTAGATCGAGAATTTCGAGATAGCCACCGTCACCCATCAGATAGGGCCGGACTTTCTCATCGAGGATCTCGTTAATCTGCAACAGACGCGGATCATCGCTGGTAACCGCGGCGATGGTGCCACCCACGGCTGAGGCTGCGCCATTCGGCGGCACGGCTGCGACTGATTGCGCCGCCCGAATCGGCACTGCCAGGGCGGGCAATAAGTCATCCCAATCGGCTGCGTCCTCTTTCTCGACGGTGATCATATTGTCCATGTAGAACACCGATGCGACGTTTCCCACGTCGAACAGTGACCGAGCCAGGTCGTCACCTTCTGCCTGGTCGTTCGAACCAAATTGGCGCGCAACGCCGCTGGTGACGGGCTCGCGCAAAATGAACTTGACCGCGTTTGGGTTTGGCGTTTCCTGAATATCGCTGATTTTTGGCATTACTTGTGTGCGCCTCTCATGCTAACGAGCCGGCATTTGGTCTCCTCGAAAGATAGCCCAATTATAGACGTTCATCCGGCGCTTTTCTAATAGCGGATGTAAGGATTTCGACGAGCGCAAAGAAATCTGCCAACTCCTACGATCCCGGACTTGCCGTCATCCGCATAATCCACAGCTCTGCCAGCTTGCAGTCGTTGCAAAAATACTTGCAACCAGCGCAATGGAGGAATATACTCTCCGCCCTCACTTGCCGGAACCTCGATAGGTGAGACAAGTTGAGACAAGGCAGGCGATTTGCGAGGGTCGCCTGCCTCTCGTTTTTCAGGCAACCTGCGAGTTGCTCATTTCCTCCGAGACTAACTAAAACTTAAACGGCTTCTTCAGAACGTGCCAGGTGGTTTTCAGCATCGCGGTAAGTTTCGGTTCCCTTTGAGGTGAAGGCGGCTGAGGTGCTCTGCGCGTAACAAACGTTGTGTTAAGCGACGTGGATGCATCTTTGGACGCGGTGATCCTGGGTTCCTTTTCTTTTGGCGTCTGCGGAGTACTGTTGCGCATCGACACCTCTGCAGCCGAAGCGCCTTCGATGGCTGTCTGCGGATGACTCCGTGACAGCGGGTGTCCCGATTTCGCTTCGCGCCGGGCGCTCGCCACCGAGATTGACAATCTGCGCAAGTTTCTCCTAGGCGACAGATGGCCACGTGTCCTGGACGATGGTTCCGGAACCTCGGCTGCGGAGACCATATTGCTCGGTGCAGCCGTAACCGGCTGAGTCTTGACCTGAGGCGTGGACTGACGCGCTGAATCCAAATAACCAATCAGAATCGCGCTCGACAGCAGCGTGATGGCCAGCAAAACACTTAGGAATGCCGGTGATTTTAAGGCGGACCGGAGGCGCGACGAACCAGGGTTATTTGCGGGCTTCCGCTCTGGTTCGGGTACCAGCTCAGTACCGTCAAAATCGCATACATGATGAAAGTCGGGGAAACTGAAATTGCATGCCGGACAATACTTCATTGATTCACCTCTGAATTGAACACCGGAGAGTGGGGCGCGGGTGCTAATAGAAAAGATACACGGATTCCGGGAAAGGTACAAGAGACATCTGAAAGAGGTTGCGGATCCGTCTGGCGTCCCGCGGCCAGGAGGGCTCCAGCACTTTTGGTACCGGAAATCCGGGCCCTCGCTATAGATCACCGCTGACGGTAAACTTCGGCTAACGAACGTATTGCTTGGGTCCTTCGTAAGTGTGAGGTGGCAAGGGAAACCACCGGTACCCCGGGGCATTTGTTTATTTGACGCTGCGTAAGATCGATAACGTGTTTGAGTGGCTCGAGAAGGCTTACGAAGGCAATGACATACTTGGCGCGGCACCCTTCATGGGCCAATACAGTTTTAGCGAGTGGTAACGGCAGAGCGTAATCATCTTTGTTTTCAGTCCACGGAGCGGACGAAGGCATAAAGCCTGGGGCGTCAGCCCCAG
>JBKPEE010000103.1:0-23208 GCA_046728235.1 Acidobacteriota bacterium | reverse complement strand
GCGACGAGCCGCAAGTGAAAATTCGAGGATCTAATTCACACGGTTGCGTGCGCTTTTGGAGTGCGGCGACTTGTCGCCGCTCTAAAAGCGCTGACAAGTCAGCGCACTCCAAAAAGGGCGGCATCAGCTGCTCAATGAATTCCCGTCCTCGCGAATTACCTGGCGAGCGAATTCTTTGCTTTGCTGAAATGGTGGCTCGATGCGGGTATGCCTTACCCTCCTGAGGACATGGACAAAATCTTCCACAGTCTGATTAATCCGACAATTGCATCTGCATTGCGAATTGCTGATCGAAAGCCGGCATAGATTTAGAATGTTTGGAGTCCCGCCTTTAGGCGGTCTGCAAGGAACGTCGATCCAAAGCGCCGTCGCCGCTTCGCTCTGCCGGCGCACTCGAAAATCTGACTACAAACTTAAACAGCATACTCGCAGACTGACAATTTCTCGTCTACGGCGACGTCTTCTCCAACTCCGGCTTCCAACCATCCAACACAAACGCCGCATTGCTGTAATCCGAGATCAACTTCGCGTCCTTCTCCTTATCGAGCTGCCGCGAGAGCGGGCTGCGTTTGCTTGTATCGACCGGCGAGCCATCGGGATTACGGCTGTTGTATTCCCAGAAGTGCACCTTGCCTCCTTCATCGGCCGCGTCCCACCCTTCGGGGCGAATACCGCTCAGCGTGGCGTTCAGCAGCACGGCTTCGGCGTAAGGATAAGTACTCGGGCCATTCTTCGGCGACCGTGCCAATGTGGTCGGCTCAGCCGTGCCAATAAAGGTGCAGTCCTTGAACACATTGCCGTGATTGGTGGCAGTGTTACGGATCCACATGAAGACGCTGCGCGATCGCAGCGTTGTGCGCTCGAAGAAAGCGGGGCCGCGGCCGAGGATGGTGTCGCCCGCGCCTTCGATGACGCTGTCGACGATGTAAGCCGGTCCGTTCACTTGCAAGGCATCGCCAAAGCCGATCACGCGCACATTCTTGAGAATATTTCGCTGGCCGGTAATTAGCAGCCCTTCGGCCTGTCCAGGCGCCGTGGTCTCGAGCGTCATGTTGATGAGGTGGATGTCATTCGAATTGTCGGCTGCGAAGGCCGCGCGGCGCGAAGGGAAGGTGCCGGGCCGTTCATTAGTCCGGATGTTTACCGGATGCGGATTGAACACTTCGTTATTAGCGTACTGAACGATCGTCTTATCGCGATCTTCGCCCAGGAAGGTCACATTGTCCTTGTCGCGGAAATAGACGATCTCCTCATAGAGGCCTCTGCGCACGATAATCGTGACGCGCTTCTGACCATGATCCGGGACGAAATCAATCGCGCCCTGTACTGTGTTGAAGTCGCCTTTGCCATCAGCGCTGACGGTAACTCTATCGGCGTCCGGTCGCGGAGCCTTCGCCTTCGTCGTGAAACGCCACAACTGCTTATCTGTGATCCCTTTGAATCCGGGGAGATTCAACACACCCGAATCGACCAGAACGTAATACGTCTTGCCATATTCGAGCAGGTTGTGGTGCAGCTGAATGGTCGCGGTGTTGCCGTTGACGATGATGGGATAAAAGTGAAAGCCATCGGTAAAGCCGCCAATAATCGTAAGTTGGTAGTTCTGAGGCGGTGGCTCAGCTCCGGCTGATGGCGTGCCGGGTTTGGTATTGGCGTTGGTGGGAACAGCGGTGCGCTGATAGTTGTAAGGAGTGGCGAGGTATGGCGCCGTGAGCGCCGCGCCCGTCGCGCGTTCAGTCGGACCCGGCGGAATGCTCAGGTCGAGAGTGTCAACCAGGCGATCGTTCGCCGCGTCATAGACGCGCACCGTGCCGGACTTTCCGATCGTGGGTGACTGATTGAAAGTCAGCTTGAGTTGCACATCGGGGTTGACGTCCCGGGCCGAGTCCGAAGGGAACAAAGTCTGCGCCCAAACACCGGATGTGGCCAGCAGTAACCAGGAGGCAGCGCTCAATGCATGTCGTGCATTCATGGTCGAGCAGCATTCTATCTCAGGTGTAAAGGAACGCGGCGAATGCTCTTCGTCGCGTAAGGGAGTCAGTACCGGGAGCGATAGCGACCGGATTCGTCGCAGAGCGACGATTGATTTTAGCCCGGCCTTTTCAAGGCCGGGAAATATGACAGATTCCCGGCGTTGAAACGCCGGGCTAAATTCATGGCGACGCGACGCGTCGAAGACTCGAACGCCGCGAGTTCCTCAGCCTTCCAGCATCGGCTGGATGACGCCAGCTAGTCTCAACGAAGGATGCATCGCATCGACACGATGTCCGTCTTCAAAATCCCAAATGGCAGAGAGGACGGCTTGTGCGAAGGCCCACGCGATCGTTCGCTCCCGGTCGAGATCCAGTTTGCCTGTCAGCTGGTCAAGTCGTCTCTTAATCGTTGCCGGCGAAAGAAACAATTCCGGACGTTCCGACGGATTGCGAAGGACCGCACCTATTTCATATTCACGCTCGCCAACCACTCCCTTTGGGTCGATCGCCAACCAGCCCCGCTGTGAATCAAACAACACATTGTAGTGATTTAGATCTCCATGAAGCAGTTGGCGCCGCGGCTGCGACCGAGACAGGTCCGCAAACAATCGCTGCGCCGACTCAGCCAACCTCCGTGGGATCTGTTCTTTGCCGGATTCCAGATAGCGCTCAAATCCTTTGCCCCAATCTTCGACCGTCGGGCACTCGTGCGGAGCTTCACGTCGCGACATTTTTTCAATGACGGTCGCCAATATCTCTGTAGCTTCATCATCACGTCCGTTTAGCGCCATGTTTGAGAGCGAATTGCCCGGTTGCAGACGTTCCAAAACGAGCGCCCCGCCCGTGTGTTCGTAAACGCGCACGACACCCTGGCCAGCAAAGGCACTGACGATTTCGCCCGACCGCCATTCATCTCCCTTCCGCTTGACTACTTTCATGACCAGAGCTTGACCCGCACGACTGACGAATGCGATCACTGAGCTCTCTGTTTCGCAGATCTGTTCGATCTCAAGTCCCCACTCGCGCGCGTAATCCTGAACCCGATCACGAAGGTGGCCGGGTAAGATATGTGCGATGTCCATTTTCTTGGCGAGTGACGAAAGATTTTAGAGTGTTCCGCGGCGCGGACTCATTCATCGAGTCGAGCACGCCAATAACCGGGACGCCGACTCGCATGCATAACCGCATAGATTGAGATGCGATCGTCATCAGCTTTGTAGCGATAGTAGATCGAATAAGGAAATCGAACGAGTAGGAATCGCCGTATCTGAGGCTCTTCGATTACTGCATATCGCGTGGGTGCGGCGCACACCGTTTGAACTGCGGTTTCGACTTCTGCAACGAAGGCTGCAGCGATCAATTCTGAAGCCTGTTCGAGATAATACTGAGTGGCGGCGAGATATTCTTCGGCTGCTTCGGGGTGAAAACCGTAACTAGCCATCAGGTCGTGGGAGTCTTCTCTGCTAACAATCGCCGCGCTCGCACCAATACCTCGTCGCCGGGAATCAGCTCAACCTCGCCGGATTCAACTTGAGCTATTCTTCTTCGCACTTCAGCAAGCTGAGCGCTGGTAATTTCCGGCGAGACATCTTCAGCAAGGCTGCCAATCAATCGTTCAGCCAATTCGGCGCGAACTTCGGGCGGGAGCGTCAATGCTTCACGAAAAATTTCCTCTGATGTGGCCATGAAGAGAGACTACGCTCGGCCGATGTCTTCTGACAAGCCGATTTCATCCACGTAGCGGGCGACAGATTCAGCCGTCCGTTTCACGGACTGCGGTTCTTGTGTGTGATTCTAATCCCAGCGATAAATCGCTGGGCTATTCTCGATCGTCCGCTGCGCGGACTTGGTCGTATTCAGTACAATGCTGACATGAATGTCGAACTCAAGGGTCTGTCGCGCGAACAAGTCACTAAGCTCCGTTCAAGGCGGGCCTTAACTTCCGGCCAGAAAGATTGATCGTCCGGGTTGCGTTCCATGTCGGCTATTCGAGCATCAAGCAAAGCTCTTTCAGCATCCGTCACCAAATTCAGAATCTACCAACGCTGGTTCTCGTCGCGTTATTTCACAGTTGCATCTTACACGCCTTCGCGTAACGCTCCGCCTCCGCGTCCGTTTCCAATCGAAGCGCCGAAGGCGCATGAGGTAATAGCCTGGGCCAACGGCTCGGGTAATCGGTCAAATAACGTCGCACTCTCACGCCTTCGCGTAAACCTCCGCACCCTTCTCCACAAACTCCCTGCTCTTCTCTTCCATCCCAACCTGCAACGCATCATTCTCCGACACGCCATGCGTCGCCGCATACTCTCTCACATCCTGCGTAATCTTCATCGAACAAAAATGTGGACCACACATCGAGCAGAAGTGCGCGAGCTTGGCGCCTTCCTGTGGCAGGGTTTCGTCGTGATATTCACGGGCGACTTCGGGGTCGAGCGACAAATTGAATTGATCTTCCCAGCGGAATTCGAAGCGGGCCTTGGATAGGGCGTTGTCGCGATATTGGGCGCCGGGATGGCCCTTTGCGAGATCAGCGGCGTGCGCGGCGACACGATAGGCGATGACGCCGTCCTTCACGTCTTTCTTGTTCGGCAGGCCGAGGTGTTCTTTCGGTGTCACGTAGCAAAGCATGGCCGTGCCGTACCAGCCAATCATCGCGGCGCCAATCGCCGAAGTGATGTGATCGTATCCGGGCGCGATGTCGGTCGTTAAGGGGCCGAGCGTATAGAACGGCGCCTCGCCGCAAGTCTCGAGCTGCTTATCGACGTTCTCTTTGATCAAATGCATGGGGACGTGGCCCGGGCCTTCGATCATCACCTGGCAATCGTACTCCCAGGCAATCTTTGTCAGCTCGCCGAGCGTTTCCAGTTCGGCAAACTGCGCTTCGTCGTTCGCGTCCGCAATCGAACCGGGCCGCAGACCGTCGCCAAGCGAGAACGAAACGTCGTAAGCCGCCATGATTTCGCAGATGTCGCGAAAGTGCGTGTAGAGAAAACTCTCCTGGTGATGCGCCAGACACCACTTGGCTAATATTGATCCTCCTCTACTGACAATACCCGTCGTCCTTTTGGCAGTTAACGGGATGTAAGGCAGGCGCACGCCGGCGTGAATCGTGAAGTAATCAACCCCCTGCTCGGCTTGTTCGATCAAAGTGTCGCGAAAGATCTCCCAGGTCAGCTCTTCCGCCCGGCCGCCAACTTTTTCCAAAGCCTGATAAATCGGCACGGTGCCGATGGGCACGGGCGAGTTGCGCAGGATCCATTCGCGCGTCGCATGAATGTTCTTGCCCGTCGACAGATCCATCACCGTGTCTGAGCCGCACTTGATGGCCCAGCGCATCTTTTCGACTTCATCATCGATTGAAGAGAGCACCGCCGAGTTGCCGATGTTCGCGTTGATCTTCACCAGAAAGTTGCGGCCGATGATCATCGGCTCAGATTCGGGATGATTGACGTTCGCCGGAATAATGGCCCGTCCGCGCGCGACTTCATCACGGACGAATTCGGGCGTGACGTATGAAGGAATCGCGGCGCCGAAGGATTGGCCGCGATGTTGATGAAGCAACGAAGAGCGATCTTCATTTGGAGTGCTGCGACTTGTCGCAGCTTTCGAAAGCGCTGACAAGTCAGCGCACTCCAAAGAGCGGCCCAGATTCTCGCGGATGGCGATGAATTCCATCTCCGGCGTAATAGTGCCGCGCTTCGCGTAATGCATCTGGGTCACGCAGGCGCCTTTCTTCGCGCGCAGCGGTGTGCGGCGCAGTATCGGAAAATCTTCGAGGCGGCCTTTTTCACGCGCAGTCTGCGCGGCCTCGAAGCTCAGATAGCCATCATCGATCGGTTGCAGCGCGCGGCCTTTGTATTCTTCAACATCGCCGCGGCTGATGATCCACTCCCGTCGCAAAGGTCTTAATCCCTCGCGCACATCGTTTGTTAGCGATGGATCGCCGTATGGACCGCTGGTGTCGTAAACACGTACGGCGGGATTCTCTTCCAATTCGTTTTTGAAGTTGCGCGTTGGGTTCTGATCGATTTCGCGGAATGGAACCCGCACGCCGGGCCGCTGGCCGTCGATATATATGCGGCGCGAATTTGGAAGTTGAGTTTCCGGCTTGTCTTTTTCGATTTGCATTGCTGCGCTCATAAATCGCTCCTGACTCTCGATTCGAATCGTGACCCACAACGGAAGCATATCTGATCGTCCGCCAGGATTTACCAGCTTGGCGACGTAATCATGATGTCAGACACGGTTTGAACCAAAAAACAAAAACCGCTCCATCAAAGGACGGAACGGTCATAGGCGCTGTTTCTCCCTTCGACGGTGCTAACCGCATCAGGTTCAAGGGGTCTCACGCAAAGGTGACTCTCAGTCCGGACTGTTGGGACTCCCCCGAAACTATTCTGTTGTCAAAGAAAGGAATTCTAGAACTGTTGTTGACCAGGCGCAACAGCTCGGCCGGAAAAAGTTGAGTTTGGTGTCTATCAGTGATGCTTGATGCCGAGATGGTTAGTTTTGCGAGCTGCTTTAATCATGGGCTGTCGCCCCCCTCCGCGGGCTCGGCGAAATCGTTTTGGGTCTGATCCGGGGCTTGCGCCCCGGGCTTTATGCTGTCCTGATGCTGGCTTCACCGGGCTAAAGCCCGGCCTGAATAAAAGGCACACTCCAAAGTATAATCCCGCAGCTTGACCCATACTGATGCCGACCGGAGACCACCTGATGACCAATCGCCGTCGCCTTGCGATCGCTATGATCGCCACTCTGCTGTTTCTGCCGCTTGTTGCTCAATCACAAAGCGAAACCGATTTGCTCGAACGTATTCGACGCGAAGAAGCAACCAACTCGCAGATCATGAAGACGATGCACATGCTGTCGGATGTGTATGGTCCGCGACTGACTGGCTCGCCTAATCATAAAGCCGCCGCTGAGTGGGCCATCAGGCAAATGACCGCCTGGGGACTTTCCAATGCTCATCTTGAGCCGTGGGATTTCGGTCACGTTGGGTGGCTGAATGAGCGCTTCACCGGCCACATTATCTCACCGGTCAAAGACGTACTTACATGTGAAGTGCTCTCCTGGACACCGAGTACGCGCGGCCCGGTGACGGCGCATGCATATCAGCTGGTTCTGCCTGACAGGCCAACTCAGGACCAGCTGAATGCCTTCTTTGAATCGCAGAAAGCGAAAGTAAGCGGCAAGATCGTGATGGCCGGCAGGCATGTGATTGTGCCCGTGAACCTGAATCCACCGCCGAAACGAATCACTGATGAACAGGCCCAAGAGCGGTTCGGTCCAAACGCGAGACCCGGAGCCGGGTTTCCGCGGCCCTCGCCGACGCCGACTCCGGCGCCGGGCGCACCACGCCCACTGACGGCCCGGCAAATCGATGAACAACTTGACGTCTTTCTGAAAACCAACGGCGCACTCATCCGGGTCAATGACGCGGGTCGTGAGTTCCGCCAGATTCGGGCCTTCAACAATCGCACTTACGACGTCGACAGAGTTCTTCCGACCGTCGTAATGAGCAATGAAGACTATGGACGCATTACCCGCATACTTGCCGATGATACGGATGTGACGCTTGAATTCAACATCCTCAATCACGTCTATCCTGAAGGCAAAACTTCCTACAATACGGTCGCGGAGATACCCGGCAGCGATAAAGCCGACGAAGTCATCATGATGGGCGGTCACCTCGACTCGTGGCACGCAGCCACCGGCGCGACCGATAATGCGATTGGCTGCGCCATCATGATGGAAGCGATGCGCATCCTGAAAACTTTGAACGTGAAACCGCGCCGAACAATTCGCGTGACATTGTGGAGTGGTGAAGAAGAGGGACTGCTTGGTTCGCAGGCTTATGTAAAGGAGCACTTCGGCTCGTTTGAGAATCCGAAGCCCGGCTATGAAAAGTTCGGCGGTTACTTCAACATCGATTCGGGCACGGGCCGCGTTCGCGGCGCCGGAGTTTTTGGCCCGCCTGACGCTGCGAACATTATTCGCAAACTGCTCGAACCGTTTAAAGAAGACGGCGTTGCGGGAGCCACGGCCAGTCGTAGCCGCAACCTGGGAGGTTCAGACAATACTTCATTTAACCAGGCAGGCCTTCCCGGTATCGGCATGGGCCAGGACCCGATTGAGTATCAATCGAACACGTGGCATACGAACCTCGACACCTACGAACGCATTCTAGAGGATGATGTGAAGAAGGACGCCGTGGAAGTGGCATGGTGTGCCTATCAACTCGCCATGCGAGACGATTTACTGCCGCGATTTGCTCAGGCGGACATGCCCGCGCCGCCACCTACGCCCACACCTGAGGCGACGCCGTCACCGACGCCGAGCAGGCCAGGGCGCAGAAGGCCTTAATGAAGCAGAAATTTTTCGCCGAACTGCTCTCAGGGCACAAGCAAGATGCGGTCGAGGCGCCGTTCGATCCGGCACGCGAATGGAAGCTTCAATCGCAGAGGCTAAGGCCCGGTCGTTGGGGGTTTCGAGTCAAAGCCACGATCAATGGTCGGGCGTTCGAGAGTGCGATCGTGGCGCGTCCGAAGAGATAGTTTCTTTTGATTGATTCTGAGCTCGCGCGATCAGCCGGCGTGTCCCTCGCAGACAGCGTGCAGGTGGCAGTTGCGCCGTCCCGGATTTCTAAGCGACGGCTTCGATGCGCGTTCTGATGAGTGGGCGCGGGTAACTGTGGCGGGAAGGCTTGCGGCGCTTGTCTTCGTACATCGCTTGATCCGCCTGGGCCATCAACTCCTCGATCGAATAATGATCTTCTTCAAAATTCGCGACGCCGACGCTGACCGAAAGATCATAAGGCCGGGTGCGCTGGGCATTGCTGGCGTCAAACTTCTCCTGCAACCGTTGCATCAACAGCTCGCCGGTCTCCTCTGGATCGATCGCCGCCAGGATGACGAATTCATCGCCGCCGAGCCTAGCGATAATGTCCGAACTGCGGAAGGTCTCCTTGAGAATTTCTCCCGCTTTTGCGAGCGCGCGGTCACCTTCATGGTGCCCGAATGAATCGTTGATTTCCTTCAATCCATCAAGGTCCGCATAAACCACCAGAGGCGTTTTTTCGTCGCGGCGAATCGCAGCTACATGTTGTTCAGTTACCGCAAGGAAGCCGCGACGGTTGTAAAGCCCGGTCAGTTCATCGATGAGCGACAGGCTCTGCAGCGCCGCCTCGGCGCGTTTGCGTTCGGTAATGTCCTGAATCTGGAAAATAAAATGTGCCGGCTGGTCGTCGGCGTCCCGCACGAGCGAGACGCTGTTCAGCGCCCAGACGACTTCGCCGTCACGGTGGACATAGCGCTTTTCTACCTGCGACGTCGGCGTTTGGCTTTGCAATAAGCGGTAGAGGTTTGCCAGGTCGTTGCCGATGTCATCGGGATGCGTGACCGCCTGGAAATTGGATGCGAGCAATTCTCGTTCGCTGTAACCGAGCAAATTGCAAAGCGACCGGTTGACGCGCAGCCATGAACCCTGCGGCGATACGAGCGCCATTCCGATCGCGGCGTAATCAAACGCGTTGCGAAAGTGCTCTTCAGTTTCCCGCAACGCCTTGCTGATTCGCTCCTGCTCAGCAATATGCCGGTTCAGCTCTTGCACGTGACGTCGCGCCTGTTCAGCCTGGAGGGCGGCGCCGTCGACGTTCTTCATGTAAGTCCAATAGGTAAAGTAAACGATGGCGATGATGGGAAAGGTAGCGCTGAAGGCAAGGAATCCGATGTTGCCGATAAAGCGCGCGATAATACCTGCAGCGGAAGCGCCGGCAAGATAAGTGATCGAGGTCCACAGGTAATTCCGGGTCCATGATCTCCAGATCGCATGGTCTGTTTTCAGCGCTTCATTAACAGCCACCAGTAGCGAGTTCGTCAGGTACTGGACCACTCCCATGGTGCAGACCATGACTAGATAATTGGAAGAATAGAAGTCGTGGATCCGGAGTGTGTCGCCGAAGAGGAGCCGCACGGTCCAAACCGTGAGAAATGTCGTACAGGCCATGACGGCGGCGTTGAAAAAATGTGTTCGCTTGAGGCGACCTATCCGAACTGAGGCACACACGGCTTCAGCGGTGGCCAGAAGGATTGCAACTTCGCCACCAAACAAGAGCAATGAAAGAAAGATGAACGTATCTGAGACTGAGATGTGGGCCTTGACGCGCGGAATGGGAATGCTGAGGCGGGGGCCGATCAGTACAGTGGCCAGGGCGAGCACCAGGAAGCGAATGTCAAGCTGTTCGCGGGTCAGGTGCGCGAACGAGAACCCCAGTACGCCGGCACCTACGGCGATGATTGCCCAAAAGTAAAGCTGACTGATTCGCGTTCGGCTCATGGTCGGGTCCAAAAGGGGGAGACCCACCCGCGCGTCCGCAAGGACCGTACCGAGCCTGAACTGTTTGATTTCCTAAGGAAATTCAACGGTCTCAGACCAGCGGAGTCAGAACGCCAGTGTCAGGTTGAACGGGTGGCTATCAGTCTGAATGACTGGAATCAGCCTTCGATTACGGCCTCCCACCTCGAGCCGAACAGACTAAGCAGGTTTCTTCCCGAGAGCCACACGCATCAGTAACTGCTACCAACCCCTTTGAGAGGCTTCGGCTAGTACGCTAGAATGCGGCGACTGTATATTCCGCAAAGGATTCATCTTATAAATCGTGTTAGCCCTTATTGCCGCGACCGTTAAGCCTGACTTGTGTTTGAACCAGGGTTGGTTTTGCCCACCACCGCTTACGGGTGATCTGTGTATCGACTCACCCGGCTATTGCGATCCCATCTACAAGACGGCCGCCAATATAAGTTCACTTTACCAGTTCGATGCGTTCGATTGGACGGTCCTGATCATTTACTTCGGCATCCTTACGGTGCTCGCAATCTATGGCGTGTACCGGGTGAAACAGGTGATCGAGTTTTGGCGATATTCGCGTTTTCCGCCGCGCGCCAAAGATAAATTTGCTGAGGACATCCTGCCTCACATCACGATACAGCTGCCGCTCTTTAATGAGATGTACGTAGTCGAGCGCCTGGTTAAGGCGGTAACTCAGATCGACTATCCGCGCGACCGGTTCGAAATTCAGGTGCTCGATGATTCAACCGACGAAACCGTCAATATTGCGCGGGGCACGGTTGAGAATTACGCCGCGCAGGGTTACGACATTCACTATATTCACCGCGAGGACCGGACGGGATTCAAGGCCGGCGCTTTGGAGAATGGTATGAAGACCGCGAAGGGCCAATTGATCGCGATCTTTGATGCCGACTTTGTTCCCAGGTCTGACTTTCTCCGCAAGCTGGTCCACTTCTTTACGGATCCGACTGTCGGCTGTGCACAGATGCGCTGGTCGCACATCAACGCTTCTTACAATCTGCTGACGCGTCTGCAAACGATCATGCTCGACGGTCATTTCGTGATCGAGCAGACCACGCGCAATCGCACCGGTAACTTTTTTAATTTCAACGGTACTGCCGGCATCTGGCGCCGTGAAGCAATCGAGTTGAGCGGCGGCTGGCAGCACGATACGTTGACCGAAGACACGGACTTGAGTTTCCGCGCCCAATTGATGGGTTGGCGTTTTGTTTACCTGCTCGACGAAGAAGCGCCGGCCGAAATTCCGGTCGAAGTCAATGCCTTCAAGGCTCAACAGCGTCGTTGGGCGAAGGGCGTGCTGCAGGTTTGGTTCAAGTTGTACCGGCGCATCTGGTATGCCGACTTGCCGCTGCGCGTAAAGCTGGAAATGTTCTTTCGACTAACGGGCAACATCAGCTATCCGCTGATGATCGTCGCCAGCTTTATGCAGTTTCCGTTATTGCTCGTTCGTTACAACCAGGGTCTGCATCAACTCATGATGTTGGATGTGCCGCTGCTGTTTTTCTCGACCGTCTCGGTCGTCTTGTTCTATGGCTCTGCAGTTTGGTACCTGGACAAAAACCGCGGCTCGCGTTTGTTGCATTTGCCGCTGGTGATGAGCCTCGGAATCGGGCTGGCGTTTTCGAATGCCCGCGCCGTGCTCGAAGCATTGGCCGGAGTGAAGTCGGAATTTGTGCGCACTCCAAAATACCGCGTCGAAAAGACAGATGATGAATCCTGGAAGCGGAAGAAGTACAAGCGTAAGCATGGTTGGCTGCCACTGCTCGAATTGAGCTTTGCGATCTACTTCGTCTTCGCCATTGCCTATGCCATCCGCATGCACATGTGGGGTCCGATCTTTTTCCTGCTGCTGTTTTGTTTCGGCTACGGTTACATGGGGATTCTAAGTTTGTTGCAAACGGCTGGCGGAAAGCGACTGGACGCCGTGTGGCGACGAAAGAGCGCGGTTGCGCGGCCATAGGGCGCGCCCTCACAGAAATATCGTAACCTTGCGTCCCTTTTAGGCGTCTTAGGTTTCGAAACTCGCAACTAATCGCGCTCTCGCGAACAATAGCGAACAAATTAACGGAGGATTTTCGAATGAAGAGATTATTTCTGATTGCCGGACTGGCAGCGGCATTCTTGCTGCTCGCGGTCGCGGCCTGTGCCCAGAAGGCGAATTTCGCCGGCACCTGGAACCTGGACAAGTCCAAGAGCCAGGGACTGAGCCCGCGACTGCAGGGCGCGGACAGTGTGACCTGGACCATAACCCAGGATGACAAAACCATTTCTATCGACCAGAAAGTTACCGGCGGTCAGCCCCCGGCAGGCGGCGGTGGCGGTGGTACTGGTGGCGGCGGTGGCATGGGCGGCGGTCGTGGCCCCGGTGGACCGCAAACCTATGCCCTCGATGGTAAAGAAGCTACCAGCGACGTTACTTTTGGCCAGGCAACCGGCAAATTGACCACCAAGGCGACCGTGTCCGGTGGTACGGTTGACTTACTGCGCAAGACTACCTTCACCACTCCGGACGGCGAGCGCGTCAGCAGCACCACTCAGAAGCTTTCGCTCTCGGGCGATGGCAAGACTCTGACGGTAGTTGCTCATAGCGAAGGCGGACGTGGCGGCCCGACTGATTCGACGATGGTCTTCAACAAGCAGTAATTCGTCGGTTCGATCGACCAATTTCCCCCCGTGCAATTAGACAGAGTCGCGAGGCCGCGGGCCTTGCGGCTCTGTTGTGCTTTTG
Organism: Acidobacteriota bacterium; assembly: GCA_046728235.1. Lineage (GTDB taxonomy): Bacteria > Acidobacteriota > Blastocatellia > Pyrinomonadales > Pyrinomonadaceae > UBA11740. The sequence goes on along the minus strand of JBKPEE010000103.1, from coordinate 10,140 downwards.
TGAAGACGAACCTTAAGGTAAAATCTCTTCCATTCCATGAACGAAGTCTGTCAGCAGGCAGAGCAACTGCTTAATTCGATCTTTGAGTCTGCACGTTTCGATGTGCGCGCCTCCGGTTCGGAAAGTGATCTCGGTTGCATGCTCTCGATCGAAGGACCAGACAGCGGCCTGCTGCTCAATCAGGGCGGCGAGTTACTTGATGCGCTGCAACAAATTCTTAATCAGGCGTACGGTCGACGCCTGCCAAAAGGTCAGCGGATCGTTTGCGACGCCAACAACTATCGGGCGGCCAGAGAGTCAGAGCTGCGGGCCATGGCTGAACATGCTGCGCGGCAGGTCCGCGCGACCTCGTCCCCATTTGTCTTTGGGCCAATGGAGGCGAGTGAAAGACGAGTGATTCATTTGTCGCTGGCTGACGAAGCCGACCTGGTGACTGAGTCAATCGGCGAAGGCCACGCGCGCCGTTTGCGAGTAGCTCTGAAGTAAACTTCCCTTTCTCAACTAAACTTTCCAGTAGTAATCTTAAATCAACCGTGGTCGAACAGAGTGATACTATCGTTGCTTTAGCTACGCCTCCCGGCCGCAGCGGCATAGGAGTGATTCGCTTGAGCGGCCCGCAGTCGCTGTCCATTCTGCGGATCCTCGTCGCCTCTCCGGAGTTCAATCCCACACCAAACGTCCTGGCCTTGCGAAGTCTGTTCGACCCGGCCACGAATCAGACACTCGACCAGGCACTGGTTTGCTACTTCAAAGCGCCGCACTCATTCACCGGTGAAGATGTCGTTGAGTTTCACTGTCACGGCTCGCCGCTTGTATTGCGCGCGATAATTGATCTAACGCTGAAGCTTGAAGCGCGAATGGCCAGCCCCGGCGAGTTCTCACTACGCGCAGTTGCCAACGGCAGAATGAAATTAAGTGAAGCCGAGGCGATTCGCGATCTCATCGATGCCCAAACCGACGCCGCCATACGGCAGGCGACCAGGCAAATGGAGGGTGCGATCTCCAGCGCTCTGCAACCGCTGCAGGATGAACTGTTGAAGGTGATTGTCCGCCTGGAGTCGTCGCTTGAATTTGTCGAGGACGATCTGCCCCAGATTGAACAGGAACAATTGCTCGCGTCTCTTCGCAGTGTTCGCTCGCGGTTTGAGCAGATGGCCGCGACTTTTCGCCGCGGCCGGTTGCTGCGCGATGGCCTGAGAGTGGCGCTGGTCGGCCCTCCTAACGCCGGTAAGTCTAGTCTTTTCAATAAGTTACTGGGGCACAGCCGCGCCATTGTAACAGAAATTCCGGGGACTACCAGAGACGCGATAACTGAATCTATCGGCGTACGCGGCATTCCCATTATCATCACCGACACCGCCGGCCTGCGCGTCTCGACAGATCAAATCGAAGCGCTTGGAGTCGACCGCACCAAGCGCGAAGCTGCCGACTCTGATCTCTTGATCGTGGTCATCGATGGCTCGCAACCTTTGACTTCAGAAGACCGCGAGGCGCTCGCCGTAACATCTAATCGGCGTCGCATTGTGGCGCTGAACAAAAGTGACTTGAGCACGTTTTCCGAGAAGCGACTCTCCGAAGACTCGCTTGTTCAAGCGGAAAGGCTGAATCCTATTTCCGTGTCCGCCAGGACCGGTTCGGGCATCGATAAGTTGCGAGACGCCCTGGCTCAACCTTTCGTGAACGGCAATCTCAACAGCGAAGGTCTGCTGATAACAAATGCGCGTCATCATGATTTGCTCGTCCGCGCAACCGAAGCTATACGGGTCTCAGAGAATTTGTTGATGAACCACGCGAGCGAGGAGTTGACTTTGGTTGGCCTTCATAACGCTTTAAGGTATCTTGGGGAGATAACCGGCGAGACGACTTCTGACGAAATACTCGGCGAGATCTTTTCGACCTTTTGTATTGGCAAATGATCTTGCGGCGTCTCGCGATGAAACGAACAGACTAATGGTATTCGATGAACTCTTCGACGTCGTAGTGATTGGTGGCGGCCACGCCGGCTGTGAGGCCGCGTCAGCCGCCGCACGTCTGGGAGCGAAGACTGCGCTCGTTACGCTCAATCTCGATCTCATCGGTCAGATGTCGTGCAATCCGGCGATCGGCGGGATCGGTAAGGGTCACTTGGTTAGAGAGATTGACGCGCTGGGCGGCATCATGGGGCGCGTTATTGATCGAACCGGGATTCAGTTTCGCCTGCTCAATCGCTCGCGTGGGCCCGCGGTCCGCGCGCCCCGTGCGCAAGCGGATCGTACCCTGTACCGGCTCGAGATGCGGCGCACCCTCGAGGCCACGCCAAACCTCAGCTTGCGTCAAGGCGTCGTGACCGACCTGATCATCCAAGACAAGCGCGTCGCGGGAATTGAATTGCAGGACACGCGGCGGATCGGAGCAAAGTCGATCGTCATCGCGACCGGGACTTTTCTCAACGGCCGCATACACACCGGCCGACGCACGTATTCGGGTGGAAGGACAGGCGAACCTGCCTCTATCGAATTCGCTGAAGCTCTCAAGCAACTGGGGCTTAGGGTTGGTCGTTTGAAGACCGGCACGCCGCCGCGGCTCGACGGGCGCACAATAGACTGGTCTGCCTTCGAAACCCAACCGCCTGATGAACAGCCGGTTCCTTTCTCATTTTCGACCGATGAGATCGCCCAGGAGCAGTTGGACTGCCACATCGGTTTTACCAATGAGAGAGTGCACGATGCTGTCAGACGTAACCTGCACGAGTCGCCGCTCTATTCGGGACAGATAACGAGCATCGGTCCGCGCTACTGTCCTTCGATTGAAGACAAGGTGGTGAAGTTCCCCGAGAAGACTCGACACCAGCTCTTTCTCGAGCCCGAAGGCTATAACACGAACGAAGTTTACCTGAATGGATTTTCAACGTCGCTGCCGGCACAGTTACAGCAGGAACTGGTGGCGCTCATTCCGGGATTTGAAGAGGCGCAGATAATTCGCCCCGGCTATGCGATTGAATACGACTTTGTCGATCCAAGAGAGCTGACGCCGTTTTTGGAATCTGCTCAAATCAAAGGCCTATTCCTCGCCGGCCAAATCAATGGCACTACTGGTTATGAAGAGGCTGCGTGCCAGGGACTAATCGCAGGGATTAACGCGGCGCTGGGCGCAACGCGGCGACCGCTGTTTCGACTGGATCGGAGCGAGGCGTACATCGGCGTGTTGATCGAGGACCTCATCACCAACGGCGTTGACGAGCCATATCGCATGTTCACTTCGCGTTCTGAGTATAGGCTGTTGTTAAGACATGACAATGCCGACGACCGACTGGAGCCGCGCGGCCGCGAATTGGGACTAGTCGGCGATGCTGAATGGGAGCGTTTCAATCGACGCCGCGCCAGATTGGCCAACGTCAGATCCCTCCTACAGAAAAGGAAGGTAACTCGTCGCGATGAAAGCTATGCCCACCTGAGTGCGCTAACCGGTCAGACGCTGGGCGACTCGTTGTCATACGCGCAGTTGGCCCTGCGGCCGGGCGTCACGAGTGAAACGATTCGTGATTTGATCGCCAAGACTGAAGGGGAGATTGCCCGGACAGACCTCGAGACAGCGCTGGCAGATCTCCTTTACTCCGGCTATCTCGAGGCCCAAACCTCCGCCATTCGCCGGCTTCACCAGCATGATGGGCTGCGAATTCCCCAGGGATTTACTTTCGCTCAGGTGCGCAGCCTGTCTTACGAGATGATCGAAAGACTGGAGCGGGCCCAGCCGAGCACCTTCGGTCAGGCCAGACGACTTCCGGGATTAACACCGGCGGCTTTGTCGCAACTGCTGGTTCACCTTACCGCTTCGCAGCAGTCCGCCACCTAAGGTTTCACGTGAAACATCGGCGCGTCCCAGCCGCTTCAGAATGCAGTAGCGCGCAGTTTCTGATTGTGTTACTGTCCGCCTTTACACGATGGGAAAGACCATTGCCATCGCTAATCAAAAGGGCGGTGTCGGCAAAACGACTACGGCGGTAAACCTGGCTGCGGCCCTTGCGGAACTGAACCGTTCGGTGCTTCTGATTGACGTCGATCCGCAAGCGAATGCGACCTCTGGGGTAGGGATTGATCGCGCTACTATCCGCCGAACCACCTATCATGCCCTGTTATTAAGGCAACCGCTGCAAACAATTGTCACCACGACGGCGTTTCGGTTTGATTTGGTGCCGTCCGATCGACACCTGGCCGGCGCCGAAATCGAGCTAATCGACACGCCCGATCGTGATATCGTCCTCAGAGAGGCGATTGCTCCCATCAAAGCAAATTACGACTTCATCCTGCTTGACTGCCCTCCAGCCTTGAACCTGCTCACCTTGAATGCGTTGGCCGCAGCAGATTCTCTCTTGGTTCCCGTGCAGTGCGAATATTATGCGCTCGAGGGCGTTTCGGAACTCTTCAATACCCTGTCCCGACTTCGTCGCGCGGTTAATCCCCAATTGCGGATCGAGGGCCTCTTGCTGACGATGTATGACGAAAGAACAAATCTGGCTCCGGCAGTCGCGGCGGATCTACGGAGCTTCTACAGTGGATTAGTTTTCAAGACCGCCATTCCGCGAAACGTGCGGCTGGCCGAGGCACCCAGCCACGGCAAGCCGGTCAGCCATTACGAACCCCGATCAAGGGGAGCAGAAGCATACCTGCAATTAGCACAGGAGGTTCTGGCGAATGAACAAGCGTCCATTGGGCCGAGGCTTGAGCGCGCTGATCTCAACCGATCAGTCGCCGGCGGGCAGTGACGAAATACGCGAGTTGGAAATCGATTTAATTCGACCCGGACAACAACAACCTCGAACCACATTTGACCAGTCGAAGCTCGAGGAACTGGCCCAGTCGATCCGAACTACTGGTGTCATTCAACCGCTGCTGGTTCGGCCGGCCGGCGGCCTCTTTGAATTAGTCGCAGGCGAGCGGCGATGGCGGGCTGCTCAGCTCGCCGGCCTGGTACGCATACCTGCCATTGTCCGCGAAATACCGGATGAAAACCTGCTTGAACTCGCCTTAATCGAAAACATTCAACGCGCCGAACTCAATCCAATAGAAGAAGCCAACGCGTACAAGCGACTGATCGATTCTCTAGGCCTCACTCAAGACGAAGTCGCCCGTCGTGTTGGCCGGGACCGGACCTTTATCACCAACTACCTGCGCGTTCTGAAGTTGCCCACTGACATTCAGGAACTGATTGAGAAGGACAAAGTCTCATTCGGCCATGCACGAGCTTTGTTGGGGGTGCAGGATCCGATGACCCAGCGTCGCCTGGCGCAAAAGATTGTCAAGCACAACTGGTCGGTGCGAGAAACAGAAAGGCGGGTGAAATACCTCGATCGAGATCAAGCAGCTCCCGCCAGGACCGCCATCGAGAAGCATCAGGATCCAAATATTAGGGCGGCCGAAACCAAACTCAGACGAGCGCTGGCCACGCAGGTGCGGATCGTTCCGGGAAGACCGGGTACGCCAGGGCGGCTCGAAATTGAATACTATGACATGAACGACCTCGACCGAATTTTTAACCTCATCGTCCGCAACGCTGACGCGGATCAAAACCACCGTGTAGCCGCTCGGTAAATCATGTTGTACTCATATGTACAACGCGAACGCACGAGAGCGCGGTCGCCACGATCACTTGCCTGGCCCACACGGGCAAGAACCGAAAAACTCGGCCCTGCGACCTATCCTCCGGTATCTCTGAAAATTTGCCGCCTGTTTTCCTTGTTCCGCTGGTCGGCTCTATGTTACGGTCGGGCTTCCGCATTAATGGGCAGCTTCATAGTCGCCCGTTGTAGGTTATTGTAGAAAGTACACCTCGTAATTTCCAATGTTAACTGACATGTCCCCTTCAGGTACTCTGGTGCTCGCCTCGTTGGAACGTCGAGTACCCAAGCAAACCTTCGATACGTGGTTCCGGCCACTATCTGTGAAGGCTTCGAACTCTGAACGCGTTCTGAGATTCTCTGCGCCCAACACAATCGTCAAGGAGTGGGTGGTTAGTCATTACTCAGAACTAATTCAGGACTCACTGCGCGAACTCTCGTTGGATCAATACCGGGTTGAGTGGTCATTATCACAGCGGCCGCATGAGACAGCAGCACACCGCGCCCCACCAGGCATGAGCGTGCCGATCCCGGTTGTCAGGAGCACCGAAGAAACAGTGCGCGACGAAGGCGAAGCCATCCCATTCATCGAAGCCATACCTTCTTCGCTAAATGAGAAATACACGTTCCCTAATTTTGTCGTGGCCTCGTGCAACCGTTTTGCGCATGCCGCCGCGAAGGCGGTCGCAGAATCGCCAGGTCAGACATACAACCCGCTTTACCTTTACGGAGGTGTGGGCCTCGGCAAAACCCACCTGATCCAGGCAACCGGGCACGCCATCAAGACCGCCCGACCGGATCTGCAGATCGCTTATCTGTCGCTCGAGCGCTTCATGAACGAGCTGATCAACGCCATCCGGTACGGTTATGACAAGACGCGCCTGTTCCGCGAGCGATACCGCTCAATCGACGTGCTGCTGATCGATGACGTGCAATTCATCGCGGGCAAGGAGCGCACTCAAGAAGAGTTCTTTCACACATTCAATGCACTTTACGATCGGCAGCGGCAGATCGTGCTGACGTCGGATTGCCCACCGAGAGAGATTCCCGAGATAGAAGAGAGACTTCATTCCCGCTTCGAGTGGGGATTGATTGCGGACATTGAACCTCCCGATCTCGAGACGAAGGTCGCCATTTTACGGCGTAAGGCTGAATTGCAATGCATCAAACTCCCCGACGATGTGGCCTTGTTTTTGGCAGCTAACAGCAAACACAACATCAGGGAACTTGAAGGCGCGCTGATCCGACTGCTGGCGATGGCGTCTTTACGGGGCGTGCCGTTAACTAAATCGCTGGCGCAGGACGCGATGCGCAATGTCGCTCACTCGGTCGAGAGTAACGCCATAACAATTCCCATGGTTCAGCGAATCGTTGCCGATCATTACAAGATTTCCATTGACGATCTAAAGGCGAGATCGAACATGCGCCAGGTCTTAATACCAAGACAAGTGGCGATGTATCTCTGTAAGAAACTTACCGCCAAGAGCTATCCCGAGATCGCCCGACAGTTCGGTGGTAAGCATCACACGACGGTCATTCATTCGGTCGAAAAGATAAACGAACTGATCGGTACCGACGGCGAAATGGAGGCCGTGGTCAAGCGTTTGACTGACAGTATAGGAATTTAATTGCCGGGCGTGCACAGCGTCTTCTGTGGAAAAGAATCAATCAGCTGTGAATGGTTTTTCCCTTTCGCAAACGCAACGATCTAAGGTGGAAGCGATTTTCTAACTTCACAGGTCGTTTGCCTGAAAGCCACGATAATTCGCACCTTTCACATATTCACAACTACTAGTAGTTACTACTAATTTGATCGATCATTTGATCTATTGAAGGGGTTAGAGCGAAAACCTGTGCATGACTGGTGGCCGTCTGTGATATATAAGAAGAAATCTTATCTGAGGAGTTGGTAATGCAATTTGTCATCGCGCGTGGAGCGCTACAAAAGGAATTGTCCTTCGTCCAGGGGGTTGTCGAGCGTAAGAACACAATTCCGGTCCTCGCAAATATTCTGATTGAATCCGCGGGAGAAAATGCGATTAGAATTAGCGGCACCGATCTGGACGTTACTATCCGATGTGACGCCGATGCCGAATCGATAAAGTCGCAGGGCGCAATTTGCGTTCAAGCCAGAAAGTTGTTCGATATTGCCCGGCTGCTTCCTGATGCGCCGGTCAGCTTTAAGCGGGAAGAGAACGACTGGGTCACCGTCGAATGTGATCGATCGAAGTTCAGGCTGCCGGGAATTCCGAAAGACACCTTCCCTGAATTACCGGGATTTAAGTCGACGCCGCTGAAGTTGCCGGCATCGTTGCTTAAGTTACTGATCGATAGGACCATTTTCGCGATCACACAGGAGGAAGGCCGGTACACATTATCGGGAGCGAAGTTCGAGCTCGACAGTAACGGCGTGAAAATGGTGACCACTGACGGTCATCGGCTGGCTTTTGCGTCAATTAAGGACGGCGGCGCGGTAGGATCAAGTACTGAGCTTGATGTCCTTATTCCCAGGAAGACGCTGGCGGAATTGACCAGGCTGACCAGTGATTTCGATGGCGATATCAGTTTGGGCGCCGACGAAAATCACGTCTACTTTCAGATAGGTTCTCGGCTGCTGATTTCGCGGATGTTATCGGGGCAGTTTCCGAATTATGAAATGGTCATGCCGAAAAACAATGATCGATCCGCGACCTTCGACACCAGCGCCCTGAGTCAGGCGGTCCGCCGCGTCGCGCTGATGTCCGATGATCGGTCGCACGCTATTCGTTTCCATTTGAGCAAAGAACAGTTGCTGATTAGCGCGCAAAATTCCGACGAAGGCGAAGCCCGAGAAACAGTCGAAACCGACTTCGCCGGCGAGGACACCGACATCGGTTTCAACGCGCAATATCTTCAGGATTTTTTGAACGTAGTCGGCGTTGAGAAGGTCGCCTTTGAATTTAAGGATGCAAATTCACAGGCCCAGCTAAAACCGGTTTCCGATGAAAAGAGCGACTATAAATACATCGTCATGCCGATGAGACTGTAGGCCTGGTTACCGCTGTATCTCTCCTGCGAGCGTCTGCTTTAGGACGCTCGCTTTTTCGTTAGTAATCAACAATTCAAAGCCACCTGGTTATGTTAAAATTCCAAGGTGTTTCTCAAGGTCATCGAGGCTCATAATTTTCGTAACCTTAGCGGACAGATTGATTGCTCACCCGGTCTCAACGTCCTTTACGGCAACAACGGTCAGGGCAAGACAAACTGGCTCGAATCGATCCAATTACTCGCGCATGCAAAATCTTTCCGGACGCACCATCTGCATGAGGCGGTGGCTTTCGGAGCATCAACCGCGAGCGTTTCCGGACTAGTTCATCACGGCGATGCCATCGACCGGCAATTGCGCATAGCCATTCAGCGCAATACGCGGCAGACGTTTATTAACGGTAAACGAGAGCCGGTGGCGCGATACGTCGCGCAACTGCACGCCATCTGGTTTACAGCTGACGAACTGGAAGTTGTACGTGGCGGTCCAGAGGCGCGACGCAATTTTCTGGATCGGGGCGTGACCTCGCTGCATCCGCCTTATGCGCAAACAATCAGCGACTACCAGAAAGTTATCAAGCAGAAGAAGCGTTTGCTTGAACAAGCGGCGGATGGGCAGATTACGCCGGGCGAGTTGCGGGAACTAATCGGACCCTGGAATTCACAACTGATAACGCTTGGTGCACAGGTTCATCGGGCCCGTACCCGATACGTGGAATTATTGACCGCAGCACTCGAGCACGCTTTGTTTGGCGATGCGCTATCCATTCGGTACGTTTCATCGCTCGAGAGCAAAGGCGATCTGGGAAATTATGAACAGTTGATCGCTGATCGTTTAGGTCTGCGAATGGAGGCCGAGATGTATGCGAGCGCTTGTCTGATCGGGCCTCATCGGGACGATTTTGAACTGCGTTTTCGCGACCGGAACTTGCGCAGTTTTGGGAGCAGTGGGCAACAGCGTAGCGCATTGATAACACTTGATTTAGCAGCGATTTCAGTGTATCATTTGAAGCATCAGGATTACCCGATTTTCCTCATTGATGACGTGGACGCAGAACTCGACGGAATCCGCATTGAACGCCTGCTGGAATACCTCGACGGACGGACTCAAACGTTCGTCACTACTTCAAAGCGAAACTACTTTGAACGGTTCGATCGCCAGGCGCGCTTTCACGAGGTACATGATGGTCATGCGACTCTGGAGACGCCGTTCAACGCACAATTGATGAGAGCCGGCAATGTCATCTGAGAATTTCGACAACACAAACGAAGGTAGTAACGAATTGGCCACACCTACATCGAAATTGAAGAACAAAAAAGAAACCTACGATTCATCATCAATAGCAGTCCTCGAAGGGCGTGATGCGGTGCGCAAACGTCCGGCGATGTACATTGGATCGACCGGCGAACTCGGCCTGCATCATTTGGTCTACGAAGTCGTCGATAATTCGATCGACGAAGCGCTCGCAGGTTATTGCGACACGGTTGAGGTAGCGATACATCTGGACAATTCGATCACCGTC
>JBKPEE010000102.1:0-8273 GCA_046728235.1 Acidobacteriota bacterium | reverse complement strand
TCCTTGACTTGGGTGTCTACCGAAGTGAAGCCCAACGGTTGATAGCGGTGCGATTTCATCTTCGCCGCACGCATTATCTTGTCCCGATGGGCTTTGCCTCAAAAGTCAGATCTAGCTCTCTAACCAGAAGTGTTCCGTTCGTGTTGCTTCGTGTGATTTCGTGGATCGTCCTTGTTTCCCGAACGGACAGAAACGATCCATGAAAATCACACGAACTACACGAAACTCATTACCACGTTTAATCGACTCTTGAGGCAAAGCCGCTAGGCGTCAGACAGCGAACTAATCGTGACGTAGTATCCGTCTGGATCTCGGAGTGAGAACTCGTGGAGGCAGAGCAAGACAGTTCCATCTGAGTCGAGGATTTGCCCAAAGTAGTCATGGGCGGGAAGCGTCTCGGGCTGGCCGAAGAGCGCCTGGTACCATTTGAAACTGCCCGGCACGTCGTTTACGCCAATGATTGTCCACGTGCGCTTCATCGGGTTCCATTCTGCGGCCTATCTTCCAAGGCCTGGCGCCTCACTCCGGCAACACACTCGCAAACCGGACACCAAACCCGTCCAGATCAGCGATGGTGAAATCGCGCAGACCATAATAGCGATCAGCTAGTGGAATGATAACCTGCGCGCCAATTTCGTTAACGAGTTTCCAGTATTCGTCGACGTTCCGCACCATCACTCTAACGTTAGCCAGCGGAAACGGTGGAATTGTGGGTAGCGCCGCGTCATGAGCGTCGCGGAACGCGGAGAGCTCGGCGAGAAAAAGGCGATGATCTTCCCAGGTCAGTTCTACGAAATCGCCGCCGTCTCTAAGGAGGTCGAATCCCAACCGCCGGTAAAACTCGACCGAGCGTTTGATGTCCTTTACGACAATCTCGGTAACGAGTTGTTCGGTAGGATCGACGTATCTGCTCATAGCTGGTTTCTAAGCCCGCAGTCCCAGTCCCGTCAAGTTTCTTGGCGGGTTCCGGGTCTAATGGCCACGCTATGGAACGTTTGAGTTCAGGCGCCCCAGATTGTACCCGCGACCGTTTTGTCGTTAAAGAAGCGCGGGAGTCACGACGTCTTAGGTACCAGCGTCTTTGACGAGATCCCGAGCGGCGGGGTGTTCCGGCCTTATATTCAAAAAGATATCGGAGGGGTCTAACCCTGACTTGTCCGACCTTTGATTAGCCGGTAAAGAGCCAGCAATATTATCGCTCCTACCACGGCCAGCCCGAGACTCAATAAGAAGCCAGGCTGAGTCAGATCCCGAGTATCACCATACGATTTACCGTAGCCGAACAGTGCTCGACCAATAAAGCCGCCGATGACCGAACCGGCAATCCCGATCAGAATTGTGATTATGCACCCACCCGGATCCCTGCCCGGCATGATCGCCTTTGCGATTAGTCCTGCGATCAACCCGAAGATAATCCACCCAAGAATCGCAATCATCTTTTACCCTCCTGTGTGCTGCGATGGCAACGGTGCCACAAAGAAAATGCAATACGATCCGGACCCTAATGACCGTCCGGAAATTACTATCTAAGGCTTTTCGCGCTTCGGCGGCGTACTTAACATGGCTTTTGTTTTGCCACTGCCTGTATCGAAAGCGACTGGCGATGGATATCCTTTACCCTGCAAAGCTCCGATTTCAATCACAATTTCTTTCTGATTCTTAGCCGCTGCTGACATTTTCCTGCTTGCGTTTGATCTGCGTTCGGCAGGTGAAGAAGAACGGGCCGAGGGGTTAGCGGTTGGACTCTCCTTGGGACCAGGCCCCTCACCTGACTTGCCCGACATTTGGGCGATTGCGTCCAGGGCCTGGGTTCGCTCTGCTTCTGTTAAGTCTTCGAGCCGGACGCCATTTGCTTCCAGCACCGCGCGCAGGTTCTCTTCGGTATTCGTTTCCTGATCGTAAACGTCACGATAGATATGAAGCTTACCGTCTTCAACGACAATGGTTTCGTAGCGCAGTTCTACTGGGATTGACCGCTCGAGCTTAACTTGCTTCGTCTGCGTCTTGTTTCGCGCATAATCGGCTAGTTCCGCATCGGTCAATTCTGCGCCGCCTAGCGGCGCGAGCATTTTGGCAAAGTCCTGTATTTGAGGCGTCGTCAGCCCGACGCAACCGTGCGAGGCAAAGGTGCCCAGCTTGGCTGGCGACTTGCCGCCATGAATCAAAGATGGTCCGCCGATGGGAATCTTAATTGGGCCAAGCGGATTCAATTTGCTGCCGGCGGCGACCTTTTGGCCGGCACTGACGTTTTTCATTTTCGCGACCCACGGTTCGTCTGGCGGTGTCCAGCTCGGGTTAAAAATAATCACACTTGCTTTGCGCAAACCAATCGGCAATGGAAACTCGGGGTAGCCGATGCCAATCTTGTACGACTTAGTTAGCCGACCTGCGTCAAAAACATCCATGCGAAAGGCGGGAATGTTGACGACTATCCGTGAATCCTTAGGTACTGTGTTCGGCGTACCGGCAGCTTGCTCGCGACTGTTTGCGGTTGTGGGTGGCGCGCTTTTGTCCGCAGCTTCATCGGCTGGGCCATTCCATAGTTCACCGACAAGTTCAGCCAGCTGCTGTGTTTTTTCCGGCCCAATTAGAGCGCCAATCTTTTCTGATGCTGCAGCTCGCGCAGTCGCAGATTCTCGCTCCTCCTTGCCCGCATTTTCCTCATCCAGTTTGGCCGTTTCTGAGTGAGCCAGATCCTTGAGCTTCGTGACTTGCTCGTCCGTTAACTGCAAACGCGTCTTGAGTGTCCCAGCGAAAGATTCGTCGGCGAAAAACGCATCGAGTACCGGTAACGTCAGCGTTCGTGTGCTCGACGTCCCGCTAGCTGCAGGTGAAGGCGAAACTGTGGCCGAGGGTGAAGGTGAGGCAAGATTATTGTTGGGCTGAGATGTGGGCGCGCCAACGCATCCGCCAAATGTTAGACAAGCCGTCAGCACAAACAGATAACTCCAGCGTCTTTTCATGAATTACTCCCTCGCGATTTCTTGGTGACCGTAATTAATTAGTTATCGGATGATGAGCCTGGTGCAATACGCATTCCGGCGACCGCGAGCTGGTTTGGCTCAATAATAAGGAATGACTACCAGAAGAATTGACTGGTTTTGCATGATAAGCGAACGTTGATCAGGACAGGATTTCCAAAAAATGGACATACTTGCTGCGGCTTTCACAAAGAACTCTGGCCGAAATCGGACACCTGAAAACTCTTATGAAGTCAGTCCCATCCGCGTGAGCGGATGGGACCCTAGGGCGCACGTCGCGACGCCCTTGGTCCCATTTGCTGACGCAAATGGTACTGACTCCGTTGGCGCTCTCGGATTTCGGAACTGCAACCAACATTCGATGAGTCAAGCATTATTGCCTTGGCGTTTCTATCTTTTAAGTAGTGGGTACGGATTTATGTTCACGCCCTGCCAGTAATGTTTGGGATCAGAAATTATGGCGATCGAGAAATGCAGGTGGTAATTCCCTGCTCCGGCATTTCCCGAATCGCCCACGTAGGCGATGGTTTCTCCTTGTTTCGCGAAGTGACCTTCGGCCAGACCGTCGGCATATCGATCAAGATGTGCATAGTAGTAAACGTACCTGTTGTCCGTGCTTAACTGATAAATCGTTGTGCCCCCTCGTTCGCTTTGAAAGAGTTTCACGATTTTTCCGTCTGCGGCCGCGAGCACGGGCGTGTCCAATGGCGCGGGAATATCAATAGCATCGTGAACGCGTCCCTCTGAACGACTTTCGGAATAAGTGTCATGCAATTGATCTGGTCGTACGCCGGACACCGGGATAATTAAGTTGTTCGGCGCCGTCCCTTCGCCAACTTGTGCGGGAGGACTGGGCTCCGGCGCGGGCGGTGCGGGGCTTGCTAAGGCCGGGCTCGCGCTGGATGTTGGCGAAGCAGCGGGAGAACTCGCATTAGCCGCGGGAGAAGGCGAAGTTGAGAGAGCACTCGCGGAGTTATCTTGAGGCGATGACTTGGACCAGACGGCTACCTCTCGGCTCCCATTCCTGGACACTCGGCCAAGGCGTGTCGCCAGCACGGCGACCGTGGCGACTATCGCCAGAAACCCGACCACAACTCGCGTACGTCTTCGGCCTGCCAGTCGCATACGAAATCCAAAGTTGAGTGCCTATCGCCGCCAAGTATCGTCGGGGTTTCACTTCTATGCGAAGCTGAAATAGAAGTCAAAGATAAAGAGGGCATTTACAAAATACCATGTCGCCTGGCAGGCTGCTGAAACACTCTTCCGACGCGGCACGAGCTACAAATTTGGAGTGCGCCGACAACGGCGGCGCTTTGGATTTTCTTTAGCATTCTTATGATCAACCCGAGCCAAAGCGGCGTCGCGCTACGATCAGCGCGGATGCCGCGCTTGGGACCCCGGCCCTTGCCGCCGCACTCCAAATTTGTTTTTCAGCAGCCTGGTAGGCGCGCAGAGTTCTTAGCGCTCAAATTCATGACTATAATCCTCCAGTCATCCTATGCAGCAAAAGTCTATTCAGATTGTGGGCGTTATTTGGACTCTCGTCTATGCCAGCTTCATTGTGTGGATCTATGCGACTGAACCGCGCTCGTTTAAGGAGGTAGCGACCAATACGCAGGTTGCTGCCGGTATCTACGAGATAAACCAGGAAAAATTTAATAATGGCCTGACACTATTTCGCCGCGAACAATTTCGCGCGGCACGTGACGAGTGGAGCGCCGCCGATCCGGCGCAGAGAGATCCGCGCACCCAGTTTTATATCGCGTACGCCTTCTATCGCGAGGGCTGGGGTCGCGTCTATTACGATCACACGCTCTTCAACGAAGGGCTCGCGGCAGTCAATCGGGCGATCGACCTTAATCCCAACGATACTCTGGTGGTTGATGATCCAAATCTGCAAATGCATACGCCCGCCGAATTGAAGGCTGAACTGGAACAAGGAACCGAAACGAGTTGGAAAGATCTCAATCCGTTGAAGCTTTTTCGCACCCGAAAATGAGGAACTACACCGAAAGGAATCGAGCGCTTTTGCACTTCATCGCAGTGCCGACAATCCTGCTTACAGCGGGCTTGGTGGGGGGACTTCGCATAGACGCGCAAACCAGACAATTCGTTTTCATTCCGCCACCACTGGTAACGCTGGTGCTGGCAGTTCTTTTGGGATCGTTATTCGTGCGCGCCGGCGCCATAGACCTGCGTCAATGGGTCGCTATCGAACAACCAATCGTCACCAACCTCTCGCATCTGCTGACGCTGCTCGCGCTTTTCTTTGCCACCGCTCAGGCATTCAACTCGGTGTTGCCGGAAAGCGGTCTTTTGCATTGGATGTTCTCTTTCTTTTTTCTTTGGACACTCTGGACCAATCAATTTTCAACTTTCGACCTGCGGCGTCTGTTGAGAAGCATTATTGTCTTGTTCGGCACAGCCTTTGTGTTCAAGCACTTACTTGTTTCGGCTCTCTACGCTCCCGCCGGAGGTTGGCTTAGAACGATAGCCTCTACCTTCCTGCAAGGCATTTCGATAGATGTTCCGGCGTTTGCGCCCGCTACCGGATACGTATCCTTCTTCGCGCTGGTACTCTATATGGCGGGCCTGTTGTTGCTGCCACCTGCGCCGATACAACCGCCGCCGTCGCCAGTTAAGCAATTAGCTGTGAGAGAAGACATTTTGTCTGAATCGCCGGACGAGTCGCCTCGTGCCGGTATCTAACTCGTGGTTTGTGGCTTCTTCCGCATTCTCTTCCAAAGAAAAATAATGCCGGCCCCGATCACGATACCGGCAGAGTCGGGAATTAGATCTCGCAAGCGACAATGGTGCGCACCGCTGATGCCCTGCGAGATTTCCACGAGTATTCCCATCGCCAGGCAAGCCAGGGCGGCCCAGACAAAACCAGACCAATGAGACATGCGAAATTGTGCGCTGGTCATGATGAAGAATAAGGTGAACAAAACGATATGCCCATAGTTGCCCAGCGAATAAATGGCGAGCCGTATGTCGGGCAATAATTCGCAGGGGTGGATGGATGTGAAAGCCGACGCTGGCCGGAAAATAGAGTAGGCTCAAAACGACGAAAGTAAGGTAAGCCCAAAGCGCGCCGCGAGCGGCCAAGATACCCAGAACCAGGAATCCCGCGTAGACCAGGAACTTCATGACGCCGACAGTACCGATAACGACAATCGCTTGGAAACGTGGACTGCCACAGTTACTGCGACAGGGCACGGCCAACGTCAGAGTTGACCTGGGCGGCGCGCTTCAACGCAACCTTCGCCGCACTATGTGTCAGTACCACCTGCGGTAGCGGGTGGGCCAGTCTTTCACGCTCCCGCCGCTGCGGTCCAAGTTATTATTGCGACGCATAAGTGAAGCCCATCACCAAAATCAAACTGGTTGGCGTATTCGATGTGGAGAACGCTCCGGGTTCAATTAGATGTTCGACGGCGCTTTGGTCAAATATCAATCAGCAGATGAAACCGATTGTTGTCGTCTGCGACTGAGGCGAGCAGCGTTTCGAGTTCTTTCAACTCCTGCGACACCGCGTCCGACTCGTCACCGCGACGAGTTTCAAAACGCGGAGCGTCGCGTTTAGTCGACGCCAATATCGTTCGCAGAGTTTGCAGCCCCTCCTCGATTAGAAACCACGTTATGGCCGGGATCTCCATCCCGGCAAGTTGGTCGTCGTCTAAAGTGTTGTAAGCCATCGTGTGGCTGTCGATGAAGCGCGATAGCGGCGTCACCCTTTCTGCGATGGCGATGGCGTCCAGTTGCTTCAGGTGACGGGAAAGTGCGGGGCAGTCGACACTGTCAGCACGCGCCACTGGATGTTCGAATGCTGGATAAATGGCCGACATAGAATTGGGGCGCCGATTGAATGTCAGAGGGACGATTCTTCATCTTGGTTTTCGCTCACCATAGATCGGCTCAAATGCGCGGGTCGTGTGCTCAGTCACGCTCGGTACAGGTTCTGGCAGCACTCGGGCCTGTGCCGCGTCAAGCTCTTTCATTGCTTGCTCCTTTGAGAGCGCAGTATCGCCTGTCTCTTCAGCACCATGCTTGCGACGCAGTAACTTCCAAATGAACACGCCTTCTACCAACAGCATTATTAGAAAGCTCAGTATCGTAAAGGCGAGAATCTGTCCCACATTCAAGCCGACCATTTTCATCGCCATCATGAGGAACACAATGGCTCCAAAGCCAAAGACCAAGACCGCTACCATGCCCCATACGAGGGATTCAGGTTTCACTTCTGGCGATTTGGTGATGCTCTCTTCCTTAACACCACTCAACTTTGCGCCACAATGATTACAATAGTTCAAGCCCTGCGCGACAACCATGCCGCAAGATGAACAATACATCCTCTTTCACCCCCTCACGGGTACTACGATATTGAATGACACTGGGTTCAATGCCACCAAGCGAACAACTCTATGGTGGTTACTTACCACCCAGAGTAAACTTTTCGTTGAGAACTAATTCGTACAGTCGGAAGATGATGGCCCCATCGTCGTCCTTCTCTAAATTCTGAGCCACCGCGATGGCGAACCGTTTAGCCGGAAAATTGAGAATGAACGTGCGCGTCTCTTGCTGTCCGCCGTCGTTAATAACGACCAGGCCGCTTTTTTGAGGGACTACGTTCCATCCCATGGCGTAGCCGGCAGTACCGGGAAAGCCGGAGATTGTTCCTGCCCGCATTTTCATCGGCGTGTACATCAAATCCAGGCTCTGGCGGGACAAAACTTTGCTGTCGTTTAGGCCCCTCAGAAATTTGAGCAGGTCAACGACCGAGCCTCGCGCTCCTCCGGCCGCGAACCGGCTGCTCACGTCGATGAACTCTGAATTCTTGAGAGCACCATCGATTATCTGATAGCCCCGGACGCGATTCGGAATCAGGTCGAGCGGATCGTCCATGCGCGTGTCGCTCATGCCGAGCGGTTGCCACAGGTGATCGCGCATATAGTCGGCGTAAGGTTGCTTCGACGCGCCCTCGATCGCCGCGCCCAGAAGGTCATAGCCGTAACTGGAGTAGCTGAACTTCGTTCCTGGCTCAGCCACGAGGTCGTAGTTCGCGAAGATGTCGATCGCTTCACGCGTGGTCTTATGGACTTTGATGTGCTGCTCAACATCGCGGTCGACGTAGTGGGGAATCCCGCCCAGGTGGCCGAGGAGTTGCCGGATCGTAATCGGATACTTCTTCTTTGGGAAATACGGGACGTAGCTCTGTATCTCTGCATCGAGGTCAATCTTGCGCTGCTCCACCAACTGAAGAATCGCGGCTGCGGTCATAGACTTCTGGAC
>JBKPEE010000101.1:0-11022 GCA_046728235.1 Acidobacteriota bacterium | reverse complement strand
ACATTGGTTTGTCGCGTTGCAATGCCAGCCTCGCAGGTAGTGGCGGATTCAACGCTCAGTTCTTTAAGCCAGGGATGGTAGGTTTCGCGACGAAACCCGCCTGGGTAACAAAAATGCGTCGCGTACTTACTGGTCATAGCTTGAATGCAATTGCGATTGTCCACAATCTCGCGCGCAAAGCGGCTGCGGTCGGGTGGTGTTCTGTGACGATGTGTGTGTAGTTGAATGTCGACCCCTTCTGATGCGATCCGGTGTACTTCCTCGGGAGTCATAATATGCAAAATCCGCTTGTGCAAAAGCTCGTCATAATCCACGTGGAGTTGCTTCGCCAACCTAGCGCTGATGTCCTCTTTTGCCTCCGCTGAGAGTTTTTCCCTCCCGGCTAAATCGAGTAAAGCTCTCCAGACGGTAGTGCGCGCCAAACCAGTTCCTAATTCTAACTTCAGGTCGTCACCGGTGAGCTCCTTTAGATTTACGGAAGTGTGCCTTCCCTTCCAAAGAAGATAGGAGCTCATCATGTTAAAGACCGGTTTGTTGTAATAGGAATAGTAGGTGGTCAGATACACGGTCGTGGGAAAGTCAAACTCTTTCAAGACCGGGTAAGCCTGCTGGTAGAAATCGTAATTTCCATCATCGAAGGTCAGGGCCACGCTGCGGGGAGGCAAAGTCCCGGCATATAGCCTCTCCAAGGCTTCGCTAAGAGGAAGAACCGAACAGCCTGAATTCCTGATTAGCAGCACCCTCTCCCGAAAGTCTTCCTGCCGCAGGAACATTTCGGGCTTCCATTGATCCTCATCGTCGATGGCAACTCCATGGTAAGCCAGAATCAGCAGCTTCTCCTGCCGCCATTTACTTTTCTGCACATGTGAAAAAACACCGACAGACTTGGCGGCACCCAGCACCGTTCGTTTAAGTTGTTTAAGCATGTAGCTAAGTCTTACTTACGATGCCCACATTTTCACCATCCGCAGCGAGGGGATCCATCTCTTTCGAAATATCAACCACTGCCACGTCTTGACTGAAGGCAAGGTACGCACTCGTAGTTGGAATTACCTCGCTTCAGACGCGCTGCTAGGCCGACCATTGGATGGATTGCTCCGGGTAATTCATCCGCACTCACTAGTTTTTGTCGCGCTTGTTCCGTTAAGCGAGATTAACAAGTCTCAAAGAGTTCGGACTGTCCAACCTCATCTTAAGGAAGGCTTGGCGCCCTCTACGCTGGCTGCGTTATGATGCGCCAGCCGAAAAGTCAAGGAATTACTTTGATGTCCGTGACCGGGTGAATCTCCCAGGAGGTCGCGCGCCAGTTCTCACGCTTTCGCGGAGCAGTATTCTCCGACTCATCAACGTGCTCAAAGTCAAACAGCAGCCATCCGGTAATCCTGACACGATGTCCCTTTAGACCCAGAAGAGCTTCGGTAGACCAATCCTGTCCCTTAGCGGCCGCCATCGCTCGCACTCTGGGCGTGACTTCGATAATCAGACGGGAGCGCCTCAGAAGACGACGTGTCTTGCGCACGCACCCGGCGGCCCAAAAGCGCGGCTGTGGCAACAAAAGTAAGGTGAATGCGCGGAGCGCTATCAGTCTCGTCAGCATGATGGAGCTTCCGGGAAGCCTGCGAGTCCGTTGTGTTATGAAACCGCAGTACGCTGGGAAGTATAACGCAGCTCAGGGCTGTGATTATACGACGGAGTAAGCCTGCGGCAAATGCTTTTGCATCCCACGATTTGTTGGACGGACGCCCGGTTAAAAGAGCTTGCGTACGAACAGGATCAGCAGCAGCACGCCAAGACTCCAGAAAGAAATGACAGGTTGTTAGGGCTATCGTGCACCAGTTGCGTCACCTTCGCCCCATCAGGTTTGATGCGAAACACGCGCCCGCCGCTCAGGTCCAACGATTTGGGTTGCGTTGTTCAGTTTGTACAAGCACCGTCTATAATTTGGTCGAAGAATGCGGCCTGTTCTTTCGAGAGGCCATTGTATTTGATTTCTTCGCCAAGGCGTCCGGCGAAACGCCAATACGTTCCATCGTGCAAACGGCCGCGCATATCCGCACCCTCAAGGTCGCGGGCCTTGTAGGAGCGTTCGGAAAATTCCGTGGCGTTCAGAATCCACGCGTATGGAGGAATGCCCAGGCTGCCATACGGTCCCATGATTCCGGAGAGCCAGACGCGTTTTGATTTGGGGCCATATCCGATGGCGAAGACGCTGCGATGGTGCGAATCTCATAAGAAAACGCCAGCAAACCCAGCGACTGCGTACCTTTTGTTTTTTGTGCAGTGCAAAACTCGTCGAATTCAAGAGGTCTGCTTCCCCCTCGATTCGCCCTCGGGCACAAAGAATGCTAACAAACTAAGATGCACTAAGGCGCGCTAAAAAATCCTCCGCGAATTGACGTGGAGACCGTAAAACTGCGTAATTTTCAGCAAAGCAAATACTTAGCAGTGAGCGGTTTTTCCCAAAAGCCTGGACGTATGGCGACAATTGGGAAAGACTTCCGTCGTTAACTAATTGACGGCGGGTGATGAGACCGGTGAACACCGTCATGGGGGGATTAAGTGACGGCCGCGGCATGAGCGTACTGGTAGATGAAGGTAGAATTTATGCGGTACGAATCGAGTTTCCATACGTTGGCGATTTGGACACACTCTCCCATGACGCCGCGCGTCGGCTGTCCGTTCCCGAGGACGCGATCTGGAATCCTAATTTTCCAAATGATCGCTCTGGTTTCCGGGAGTTTGGCGACACGATCATCACGCTGGAGATAGAGAACGGTCTCGCGTCAGTCGCGACCGCTTCCCAAAGGTTAATGCCACATACAGTCTAAAATGAGGACTTACAAAAATTGTGGGCTGCATGACGATTCGCGAAATACGAAAACAAGCGATTTACGATACGTGACATTTTTTATTGGATCGTCGTACTCACGCTCGTAATCCTTGTATTCTGGGGCTTGATGATGTATGGCGAACTGTTTCGTGCTCACATGCCCACGTTTTCATTTTTATAGATCTTCTTGCGGGCCTTAGAAAGATTCGGTCCTTAGAAACAGGTGAAATAGAGTTCGCAAAA
This sequence comes from Acidobacteriota bacterium, assembly GCA_046728235.1. GTDB lineage: Bacteria > Acidobacteriota > Blastocatellia > Pyrinomonadales > Pyrinomonadaceae > UBA11740. The sequence continues at coordinate 7,949 of JBKPEE010000101.1, read as the reverse complement.
CAGATCGGAGAATCCAATGAGACGTCAAGTTGGGATGATTCTCACGCTATTCGCCCTGTTGTTCACGTCTTTGATTTTGCAGACTGTCAGCGCCTCGCATTCAGTCAATGCGTTAGTCAATCCAAAATTCGTTTCATCTCAGCAACCGGCCCAAATGGCGGAACAGCAGGCGACTCGCAAGGTTGGCTCGGCAGCGTTGCTGCAGATCGGTGCCCTCCTTGACGAAAAAGAGTCGCGTACTCCTGCCCAGCAAAAAATTGATTCGCAACTTCTCTACGCCACGAAAATGCGGAAGGGAGAAAGTATCGCTTCGGGCGTGCAGACGCTTTCGGTCGATGTAGTAGTTGATGATGCGGGCAAGGTAGCGGTCGACATAACAGCACTGGTTGACGATCCCCTCATTTCACTGCTTGGCGCGATGAATGTTGAGATCGTGAGCGCCTTCCCTGAGTACCACACGCTGCGGGCGAAAGCTTCGTTGGACCAACTCGAGACGATAGCAGGTTTGCCGCAGGTGAAATTCATTCAGCCAAAACAGGAAGCGCAGTATTGGCACACGCAAGCGCCAAGGCAACCGTTATCATCGAGCCAAGCTGGTTATTGGAATTTCAATGAACGCGCTTCTCAGGTACAGACAGAACTACAAAAAGTGCTGTCCGCATCGGCGCTCGGCGACAATGCGCAGCAAGTCGGCAGCGTTACTTCACAGGGCGACACGACTCACCAAGCTTTCGCGGCGCGAGGCACGTTCAACGTAGACGGCACGGGAATAAAGATCGGCGTCCTCTCAAACGGCGTCACCAACCTCTCAACCAGTCAAGCGTCAGGTGATCTTGGACCGGTAACTATCTTGCCAGGACAGGCCGGTTTGGGAGATGAAGGAACCGCGATGCTGGAAATCATTCACGATCTGGCGCCCGGCGCACAACTATATTTTGCAACTGCCGGCGGGGGCATCGCTTCTTTCGCAAACAACATCCGTGGGCTCAGGTCGGCTGGATGCGACATCATTCTCGATGACGTCGGATATTTTTCTGAGTCGCCATTCCAGGATGGCCAAACCAGTTCGATCATCTCTACAAACAATGAAGGCATCGCAACGCAGGCTGTCAACGATGTCGTCGCATCAGGAGCGCTTTACTTTTCAGCCGCGGCTAACTCTGGAAACAAGAACGATGGCACATCGGGAACTTGGGAAGGCAATTTCATCAACGGCGGAACGCTTAACCTGCTGGCAGGCGGAAATGTTCACGACTTTGATCCGACCGCGGCTATTTCGCAATTCGACACGGTAACGGCAAGCGGATTTCTTAACCTGCATTGGTCGGATCCATTGGGCGCGTCCAATAACGATTACGATCTTTTCGTCTTGGATAGCTCGGGCACATCTGTGTTGGCGTCGTCGACGAATATACAGAGCGGTACCCAGGATCCTTACGAACAAAGCATAGCAATCGAAAATACCAGAGTTGTGGTATTGCAAAAGACAGGAGCATCAGATCGATTTCTTCACCTAAGCACAAATGGCGGACAACTCAGCTTCAATACCGAGGGTGACACTCATGGACATAATGCCGCGTCCAGCGGCGTTGGCGTCGCTGCTGTTTGCGCTTCGTGCGTCTTCCCATCAACTTTCAGTTCCGGCGACACAGTTGAGACATTCAGTTCTGATGGTCCAAGGCACATATTCTTCAACGGTGACGGCACGGCGATTACTCCCGGCAACGCCCTGGCTAGCGGTGGAACGATCTTGCAGAAGCCGGATTTCGCCGCAGCCGACGGCGTCTCGGTATCAGGCGCCGGTGGATTTCCGACAATGTTCTTTGGAACTTCGGCAGCCGCGCCGCATGCAGCAGCGATCGCGGCGCTCGTCAAATCGGCCAATCCTGCTTTGACTTCGGCGCAGATCAAGACAGCGCTGGCCGGCACCGCGATCGACATCGAGGGTCCAGGCACAGATCGCGATTCCGGCGCCGGAATTATGATGCCCTACTTGGCGCTGCAGTCCCTGGGACCGCCAGTCACCGGCAAGGCATTCCTGGGACTATCGACGGTTACCAAGAGCGAGACTTGCTGTAATGGAGATGGTTTTATCGAGCCAAGCGAGAGCGGAACAATTACTGTCGCCCTTAAGAATGTCGGACTAGCGCCAGCGACTTCGGTCAACGCGACGTTGACCAGCTTAACTGCCGGAGTCACGATCGTTAACGGAAGCTCCGGGTATCCTAACCTGGCCGCAGCAAATGGAAACGGGACAAACGCGATGCCGTTTTCGATATCGCTAGATTCGACCTTACCGCATAATCCGATCGCAAACTTCACTCTGACGATCAATTACGCGGGCGGCTATCAGGCATCCCAAGTGTTCACCTTCTCGATCCAGTTTGGGATCGAGTTGACCACGAACGGCGATTTTGAATCTGGCGACTTCAGTGGGTGGCATATGTCTACGGCGGCCACAGGTGGATTAGGAACTCCATTTGAGCCGTGGTCTGTAAGTCGAGCCGGGGCCGGAGGCTACGACGCCTATGGCATCTCGACAACCACGCCCCAAAATGGTTCTTACAACGCATGGAACGGTTTCGATGGCGCCGGACCAATGGAGTTTCGGATGTACCAGGACGTATCGATTCCACCGGGTTCATCGCTGACACTCTTTTGGAAGGATCGTGCTCAATGGAATTATTGTTGCGGCCAGACAAAGTCGAGGACTTACCAGGTTCAATTTCGCAACCCTGCGACAAACGCTGTGCTGAGCATCTCCTATGCCTTCTCCACAGGTATTGAATCCGGTTATCACGATACCGGTTGGCAACTGCATAGCAGCAATCTCTCGGCCTATGCAGGCCAAACGATCCGCATTTACTTTCTTGAGATGATCCCTGAAACCTATACCGGGCCGGGGCAAATCGAGTTTGATTCGATTAGTATCTCAAATGAACCACCTCAACCTCCGTTGCCCATTCCCAGTCCGACACCCGGAACCGCGTCGCCTGGATTGTACGGAGGAACCAGAGCGGCCCAACTCATCAAGCTTGATACGAACACCGGGGCGGGCACACTCGTTGGCAGTTTGCCCGGTCTCGGCAGTACTGAGATTGAATTCAACAACACTAGTCGTCGGGCGTTCACACAGTTTCCGGATGGTACCTTTCACGGTCAGGAGTTTGATATCAGTAGTGGAGCCGCTTTAGGCGGCGTAATTTCTGACGCGGCCTCGTTTAACGGGCTGGAGTGGGTTGGCTCGACACTCTACGCAACCACGATTGGGACTTCGCACGGACCTTCAGAGCTTCGGACTCTGGATCCTTCAACTGGAAGGTCTACAGTTATTGGCGCTACAGGCATCAACGATCCAATCGCCGGCCTGGCTTACAACACCACGTCCGGAATTATGTATGGCCTCACGGGCGGTGCGAAGGGCAGCACATCCAGTCTCGTCACGGTTAACCTGACAACCGGCGCGGCCACGGTAGTCGGATCCGTAGGGTTCAACGGTGGCAGCCTTGAGTTCGGACCTGACGGAAACCTTTATGCGGGAAGTACGGGAGGCACGGGGAATCTCTATCGAATAAATCCGTCCACCGGCGCGAGTACTTTGGTTGGCGCGACTGGTTTCACAAATATAACGGGCCTGACGCTGGTCAATGCGACATCACCAACACCGACGCCGACACCCACTCCGACGCCGCCTGGCATTCGTCTAAGTGCGGGAAGCTATTCTGTGAACGAGGCGAGCGCTGACGCTACGATCACAGTTACACGCACTGGTGGCACCTCGGGCGAATCAGTCGTCCATTATGCAACCAGCGACAGCGCGGGCCTGAATAATTGTGATGTGGTTAACACGGGCATCGCATCTCCGCGCTGTGATTACGAGGCGACTGCGGGCACATTGCGATTTGTGCCCGGTGAGACTTCTCGAACGATCCTCGTTCCGATCGTCAATGATTCTTATGCCGAGGGTAACGAAAGCTTCACCATAACACTGAGTGATGTAACTGGCGGCGTCCTTGATTTGCCTAGGACTGCAGTCATAACCATCAACGATAATGACTCCACGAACGGGCCCAATCCTGCTGATCAATCCACTTATTTCATACGACAGCACTATCTTGATTTTCTGAATCGCGAGCCTGACAGTTCGGGTTTGCAGTTCTGGACTAACGAGATCGAATCATGCGGAGCCAATGCCACCTGCCGCGAATTGAAGCGCATCAATGTTTCGGCTGCATTTTTCGTCTCGATCGAATTTCAACAGACCGGATATCTCGTTGAGCGGTTCTACAAGGTCGCTTATGGAGATGACACCGGCTCGTCGACAACCCGTTCCACTCACCAACTACCGGTGCCAATCGTACGCTTAAATGAATTTCTTCGGGATACCCAACGGATCGGCGAAGGCGTAATCGTGCTGCAACCCGGCTGGGAACAGCAGTTGGAAAATAATAAGCAGGCGTACGCCTCAGAATTTGTCCGGGCCGCGCGCTTTATCACGGTGTTTCCAACCACGATGACTCCTGCACAATTTGTCGACAAGCTGAATCAGAATGCTGGCAGCGTGCTTTCAGCGACTGAGCGGGCGAATGCTATCAACTTGTTTGGCGGCGCTAATGACAGCAGTAGCACGACGGCGCGCGCCCAAGCGCTAAGACAGGTTGCCGAGGATCAGGATCTCTATAACGCTGAGTCGAACCGCGCATTCGTATTGGCTCAATACTTCGGTTATCTGAGGCGCAATCCGAATGATCCGCCAGATACGGACTACACCGGATATGAGTTCTGGCTGACGAAGCTGAACCAATTCAACGGCGACTACATCGGAGCGGAAATGGTTAAGGCGTTTATCTCTTCGGGCGAGTATCGGCAGCGGTTTGGACCGTAAGCGGGTCGCGGGTTATCATCCGTCACGATAACAGATCACTCAAGTCTCGGCGTTAGCCTTGCTTCTATTCCAATCTGAAAAGGAAGTCACTCGACGTTGGCGGCCAGGAGATGTCTATTCTTGACTTCGTCTTTCATACCCGATTTGTCGATGTCGTGTTGGACTTAGCGCGGGTCCCTCAAGACAATCTCCGCGATAGTCTGGATGATTGGACCGTGTTCACGGCTGCGATCTTCAAACAGCACTACCCGCGCGCCGGTGATTATGCCGGCATATGAGCCATTCACTTCTTCCAGAAGATAGCCCCGATCTCCGATTTGATTACCTTAACGCCGATGTTGCCTACATGATCGTCCTTGGTTTGAGTCAGGCGCCATCTGGCGGTTTCTGTATCTTTGAAGAGCAAAATTGTCACGCCGATTCGTTCTCTCATATCAAGGCACGAGTCATCGGAGTCTTTCCCAAACAACGTGATGTATCTATGGTCGATAAGCCATTTCTGTTTTTCACCATCGGCCCACGGATCGGGAATCTGAACGCCGCGCACCAAACGGTAACCTAGACCCTGGGCTCCGTCCTCAATGACATAAGAGAGTAGTGAAACGTCCTGAGGCTGGTCGGGGTCTGGTCTGAGCTGGGTAGCGTTCGCCATCAGACCTCCGCCGGCATACAACAACAGAAGGACAGCCAAAAGGCGCGTGGGTTGTTTCGAGTATCTCATGCACTTCGCCTCGCAGTAACTGAAGACATCGAACGGTTGAGTTTGATCGCCCAAGTCGGCATTGTATTTGATGTGACCTTTCGTGGTCCTGGCCTAACCAGCGGGACTGTATCGGCTGACTTCCACGTCCAGCGTTACGAAATCTAGCGAAGCGCGACTGCCGTCTAGCTTCGTGACGCGGAGGTCGAAACCGTCGCTTCCAAACCCGTGGAAGAAAACAACGAACGGGCCGCCTGCCTCGTTCTCGTCTGACGCCAAGGCCTTGACGATTAACCGGGTTTCGTTAGGCGGTGCATAGCCATCAAAGGTCAGCTTGACAATCCCGCTAGTCTGGGAGAATTCGACCACACGCAGGTTGTTGTACGCCGCTCCCACCATTCCCGGCACTCTGACGATACCGGCAGCAACGATTGAGTAACGTTGAGTTTGGTTCGGGGGCACTTCAACAAAACGATTGTGCGAATCAGCGGGACCGCTCGGGGACACTGCTGGCGAGGGAGTTCCCTGGTTTCCGATGGATGTCGGCGCGGTCGTACAAGCGGTTAACGTGATAACACAAGACATCAAGACTACAAGTCTGCACATCTCTGACCTCCTTGGTTTAGTGGGAATGCCTCGCCCGTCGCAGGACTAAGATGATCGGCCCAGTTGCGTCACCATCATTTACTCGCCGGAAGCAACTCGACTCGCGGACCTGGGCGGGGTACTGCAATATCGCTCCACTGCATTTGTTGCGATAGACAAACAACAACGGGGTCGCAAACCTATTTCGCGACCGTTGTAACCTCGCACGAGGGTCTTTGGCTCCTCAGTTGAGAAGCACGCTCCCGCCGCCCGGTCCAACTACACCATAGCGGCTACCTAAATCGAATTGGAACACTGTCCTTGGGATAACTTTCGCGCCAGCGGACGATGGGGTCATCTACTTCAGGTGCTTCGCTACTAGCCTGGTCATCTCAAACATGTTCACCGTTGATTTGCCATCGAACACACCCTTCAGCAAAGCATCAGCTTTGATCATCCGTCTGTTTTTCGGGTCCTGCAGCTTGTTCTTCTTAATATAGGCCCATAGCCGCTTTGTGACCTCAGTTCGCGGGATCGGTTTCGCCCCGACGATCTTCGCCAGCGTTGGACTCGGCGTCATTGGCGTCATAAACGCGGCGTTGGCCTTGCGGGCGGGCTTCTTCGGTGCGGTCTTAGCCATAGTTCTCCTTTGAAAATTAAGCAGATGGCAGCCTGACGAAAAGTCATGCACGGCCTCGACTAGGTCTCATGCCCTCAAGCAGGACATTGCCAAAACCGGCCACGACGAGTAAACAAGTGATGCTCGGTTACCCAGTTGTTTCGCGCGAAGAACGATGCTGCATAACTTCAGAAATGACCAGTGTGGGGATTATGAACAACCTGGAAAGCAAAGCACAAGTTACAAAACACGCTCCCGCGACTCGCGTCCAATTTGTTGGGCTTGGCCGTTTGCAATATCCCGCGCCGCTCACTCTCCTCCAGCCTGCCAGTCACTCCGAAAAGCCTGCGTCTGAGTGCGGCCGCTGGTCCGGCTCGCGTGCAACGAACTTGTTATGTTGCGTCAAATGCAGCCACCGTTAGTTGTCGCTTTCGTCGAGATCAGCGTGCACGTTGTAATAACCTGATCCAATTCTAGTTCCTGACACTTGGACACGTCCACGAACATTTTTTAAAGCGTAAACAAAATAGAAGCTGGTAGCACCAGATGAACCGCGGTCGGTAATTTGCGCTCCGCTCTCATGAAGCAACCGTTCCACGTCCATTTTCAAACCAGCGAATAATGCCGACTCATCAAACGCTTCGTTTGATTTCAGTCGACAACCCCAACTATCACTTTTGTGAGCCTTGAAGCGCGACCGGCCCGAGCCGAAGCTGCCGAAGCCACCACCAGTACCACCGCCACCGCCTTCGCTTGGTTCACAGTTGAGCCCAGCGGAAGGTTTGCTGCGTTCTACCAGTTGCCGAACCGAGAACTTCGAGAAGAAAGAAGTTTCCGGAGACCAGATGCACGATGCGCAGAACAACCCGACGCAAACGACTGACGCGATCAAGGTCGCATGCTTCATGGAAGGTAGAAGCAACATAACGGTTGAGTTAACCGGGCGGCGCGCTACCGAGCAGCTTCGCCGAATCACGTTTGATGCGAAAGTCGCTTCCCGCCGCTCCGGTTCAACGAGTTTGTTATAGGTCAGCAAGTTCCAATTTCCCATCTCGGCATGACAGATGGAATGAAGCGTCTTAGGCTGAGGGCGGACGGAACATGCGCGCGGGTGTGACGAATTTCCAACGATTAGCGGTTGCGGAGGTTCGTGCTAGTTT